>CANSTH010000047.1 GCA_947649875.1 uncultured Parvibacter sp.
GGGCGATGTTTACGAGGCCACTTGTGGTCGTGACATTTTGGCGGTGAAGCTGAAAGCTATTGAGCGTTGCCGACAGGCGGGCATTCAGGTGGTGCTATCGGTGGCGGTGGTTTCCGGCACCAATGATGAGCAGCTTGGCGATATTCTACGATTCGCCCTGGAAAACGCTGATGTGGTGGCCGGCCTTGCGCTGCAGCCCGCTTTTACCTCCGGTCGCTTCGAGGCAGAGCGCGAAGAGGCGCTTTCTGCCGGCGATGTTATCTTTAAGATGGCCCGGCAATCTCGAGGTCTTCTTGAAGCGCAAGACTTTTGGCCCTTGGGCTGCTCTAACCCCTTGTGCGACACGGGAACCTTCTTAGTAAGGGACTGGCGGGATGTGTCGGAGCTGTACCATGCAAGTGGGTTTTTCCCGGCTACTCGCGTGCTGTCTTTCGATGAGTATCGCAAGGGCTATAGCCCCGACAGCCCGCAAGGGTCGGTGTTGCCAGATATCTTGGCAAAAAAAGGCTATCCGGTGGCCGATGGACTATCGATAATCGTTATGAACTACATGGATGCCCACACCATGGATACCCAGCGGCTGCGGGAGTGCTCCATGATGGTGACAGTTCCCGACGGAAGGGCCATTCCTTTCTGCTCGTACCATTTGACCGATGGCCAGGGAAAACGGGTATATGCCCCCTGGTGCAAAGAGGAGCTGAGGTAAGTATGAGCGAGAAGCTTGTTCTTCACGAAGGCGAGATGGAAGTGATGGAGGCATCCCAGTTTGCTGACGTCAGCGCGGTGAGCCATGCGGTGCGCTTCGACAATGATTTGTGCACTGGGTGCGGTCTGTGCGCCGCCTTCTGCCCCATGGAAGTGATTGCCATGGCCGATGGCCGTCCGCAGGCGGTGGCCGCGGAGGCATGTTGGGGTTGCGAGACCTGCTCCGGCCAGTGTCCGGTTCATGCCATCCGCATCGAAGCAACGGCCCAGGAGGGCGATGCCCCCGCTGAGGCCAGCGCGTCGCCTATGGACGAGCACACGCGAAGCCGCTACCGGGAATGGGCGAGGGTGTTGCGGGACGTGCTGGGTTTGCGCTGGCACCCTGTAGCCATAACGCTGGTCAGGGCCGGTGACCCGCTGCCAGACGTGCCTATGCCCGAGGAGCGGTTGCGCTATTGCCAGGCCCTTATGGCGGCGCGGCGAGGGCGAGCGCTTATGATGCCGGTAAACCGTCACGCCTGCCCCGATGGCACCTCCATTTTGGGGCTTGCCCCCATTCCCGCCAAACTTGCATCCGGGGAGCTGTACATCCTGTTCCACAAGCTGGACTCGGTGGAGGCAGCCCAGCGCATGGTGGCGGAGCGCCCCAGCCTGCCACCGCGGTCGGTGCGGGCCACCGTTACCTGCCCCTTGGATGAGCCCCGCTGCGAGGCGGAGGTGGTGGCGGTTATCGGTACCCCAGAGCAGATGATGTGGCTTTCCATGGCCACGTCCTACTACACTGGTCATCGCCACGATTTCCATGCGTCTGGCTACAATGCCCAATGCGTCGAGACCACCCTCATTCCGCTTACTTCTGGCGAAATCAACATTTCGTTTGGCTGTTATGGTTGCCGCGCATCGTCGGATGTGGATGACACGTTGATGATGATGGGCATCCCGGTTTCTTTGATGGACGACGTGGTAAAGGGCCTGCGCGAGCTGGGGAAGCGGGCGATACCTCAGTCCCGCGACAAAGTGTACCTTCCGCCGTTTTAGGAGAGCGTTTCCATGGCTGTGCTGTTTACCCTGCGCCCTGCCCAGGTGGATGACCTTCCGTACCTTAACGGTTACGCCGCCGCGGAGGGGATGGATGCCCTCGCTTCCGCCCAAGGCGTGACCGTTGCGGTTAACGAAGACGATGTGCCCGTGGGGTTTTTGCGTCTGCAGAAGGGTTCCAACGGGGTAGAGCATGTGAACCCGGTGGTCACCTGCGGGCCATGGCGCGGTTGGGGGGTGGGGCGCGCCCTAGTGGCGGACGCCCTTGAGAAAACGGGGGAGTTGCGTTTGGTGGCCCGCGGAGGGTCGGTAGCGTTTTACGAGGCATTGTCATTTGCTCCGCTTTCGTGGGAGGCGATTGCCCCCGAGATTGCCGCCGATTGCGAAGGGTGCGAAATGCGGGAAGAGTGCTGCCCGCGGCCCATGGGAAGGATGCTGTGATGACCTGGAACGATGCGATTGCCACGGTGCACGAGGCGGCCCAAAGCTGCCGCCGTTGCGGTGTGTGTGCCCGTCGCTGTGAGGTGCTCGGCTCTGAAGGCGGGTCCCTTACGGTAGGGGAACTGGCTGCTCTGTTTGCTGATGCATCCACCGGTGATGAGGTGGCGGCGCTGGTGAGCGAACAGCCGCATCTGGCATTTGCGGTGCGTCGCTGCTGTATGGACGGCTACTGCACGTTGCCGTGCCCCGATGCTATAGATGCCCGCGCTGTGTTTGCGGCTCTACGGGAGCTTTTGGCTCTCTCGGGGGTGACGGGGGCGGATGGCTTCACCATGACGTCGGTGGATAAGGAATGGCACATATTCTCGGTATATCGAGCTGTTTATGGTGTTTACTACACTGACCTGCCTTCTCTGGAAAACGCGCGGGATTGGGGGTGCGACACGCTGTTTTTCCCTGGTTGCAGCTTGGCCAGCTATGCCCCCGATTTAACGCGAGACGTGTATCGATGGTTATCGGATCAGGGGATGGTGGTGGCTTTGAGCGATGCCTGCTGCGGGAGCCCTCTGCGCAGCGGTGGTTTTGCCGATCGGGCCAACGCTCACCGCTCGCTGCTCGTGAAGAAAGCTATTGACCAGGGAATTCGCCGGGTGATATTTGTATGCCCGGGGTGCCGAGACGAATGGGAAGCGGTGCCGGAATCCTCGGCGCTTGAGTTGGTGGCCCTGCCGCAGTTGTTGGCCGACGCGGGGGTGCAGCCGGATGCTGGTGCCTTGGCGGCGATGGCGGGCACCGATATGCCGATGCTCACGTTCTTCGATTCTTGCCACGACCGGGATGGCCGGTTCGGGCGGCCGTTGCGGAGGATATACAGCCAGCACGCTTGCGCTGAATGCGCTCACCATGGCGCTGATGCCCTTTGCTGCGGGGCGGCCGGTGCCGTTTCGCTTGTAGATGGACCCTTGTGCGACCTTCGGGCGCGGCGTGTTCTGAACGATGAGCCGATGGAGGCTGGTGCCCAGCTGGTGGTGGCGAATTGCCCCACCTGCGCCTATACCTTTGCTGCTTTTCGGCGATCCGCTGCGGGGGCCGATGGGGGCCCTGCTTTCTGCCAGTATCTGGAGCCGCTTTTCGAGCACGGATTTGACTGGCCGCAGGTTTTTTCCCAGCTGGAGTCCATGTGGTCGGGTGAGTTCGGCCCGTGGGTGTGTCAGCAGCTGCTTTAAGGCCAATTGCCACTTTCCGGGGGCAATTACGCTTGACCGCAAGAACGCTTTTCGTAAAATAGCTACTATCTACTAATAGACTTAATCAAATAGTAGACATTACCAATTTTGGAGGGACCGAATGAAACAAAATAATGGGCAACCTCAGCCGGGTCAAACTACCGGACTCATGAGCCGCCGCCGCTTTGTGGGCTTGGCTGGCACCGCTGCAGCCACGCTTATGTTCGGTGGCGCTTTCGTCGGTTGTGCTGGCTCGGGCAACGGTGGCTCGCCAGCGTCCGATGCCTCGGGTGACGATGCGGCTGCCATCGCCAATTCGGTTGATTTTTCCGACTGGAACGCGGTGCTTGAGGCCGCCAAGGGTCAGACGGTTTCCTGGTATGGTTGGGGCGGCGACGAGGCCCGCAACACCTGGATTAACACCGTGTTGGCCGATGCGTTGAAGCAGAAGTACGACATCACGCTGGATCTGGTGGGCATGGACATTAACGACATCCTCACCCAGCTCTCTGGAGAAATGCAAGCCGGGGTAGAGGAAGGCTCAATCGACTTCATTTGGATTAACGGCGAGAACTTCTATTCTTGCAAAGAGAACGGTTATCTGTGGGGCCCGTTTACGAGTTACCTGCCCAACTTCAACGACTATATTGACGGGAACAGCCCCGAAGTGCTCTACGACTTCGGGTCTCCCACCGAGGGCTTTGAGTGCCCTTACGGCAAGGCGCAAATGCAAATGTGGTACAACAGCGATGTCGTGACCACTCCGCCTACTACTGTTGAAGAGTTTGCCGCTTTCTGCCAGCAGCATCCGGGCCAGGTAACCTACCCAGAGCCGGGCGATTTCACCGGCACGGCCTTCATTTCTTGCCTGATTGCCGGCGTGGTGGGGAAGGGCGAATTCGAAAAGCTGTCTGCCATGGAAGAGCCTACCGAGGAAGCTGTGTTGGCGGTGGTGGAGCCGGGGCTTGAGTATCTGAAATCCCTGAAACCATATCTGTGGAAGGAAGGTACTACCTTCCCGGCCGACTCTTCCACGCTGTCCACCATGTATGCCGATGGCGAGCTGATTTTGAATATGGGCTACGGTGCTCCGCAGGACCTGGTGAACAATGGCCAGCTGCCGGAAACCACTCGCTCGTTCATTTTCGATAGCGGCACCGTGGGCAATTCGAATTTCATGGCCATTGCGGCAAATGCCCCGCACAAGGCGGCGGCGCTGGTGGCCATCAATGAAGTGGTATCGCCGGAAATGCAGCTGTCCATCTATGAGAACCTGGGCAATATCTCGGTGCTCGATATGGCCAAGCTGCCGCAGGAGCAGCGCGCGCAGTTCGAGAACGTTCCGCTAGGGGCTGCTCAGATTCCGCTGGACGAACTGCTGGATCATCGGATTGCCGAGGCCAGTGGCCCAGTTATCCCCATTCTGGAAAAGCTGTGGCTCGAGCGTGTGGCGCAAGCCTAAACGCGCACTCATTGCACTGTGAAAGGAGGGCGGCCGATGGTGGTTCACTCGCTGAAAGCGCGGCGGATGGGCCGGGCGGCCGCTCCTTATCTCCTTCTTGCCCCTGCTGCCGTGTTGGTGGGGGTTTTCCTTTTCGGGGTGGCCAATGGGGTGGCGCAAGGTTTCGGCATCATGCCCTTCTTGGGAATGTACGAGCCCACATTGGGGTACTGGGTCCAAGTGCTCACCCGTCCCGATCTGGCGGCCTCGGTGCAATTTAGTCTCTATATTGCCTTCGTGTCGTCGGCGATAGCGCTGGTGGGGGGCGTGCTGCTTTCGGCAGCCTTGTGCGCGGTGCGGCAAACCCGAATGCTGTCCCTTGTAAATGTGCAGATTCCGCTTATGTGCGCCCATATCTTGGTTGTGCTTTTCATGGTGTCTCTGTTTGCGGGTTCCGGTTTGGTGACGCGATTGCTGTTTCATTTGGGGCTGGTGAGCTCTCCGTCGGGTTTTCCCTCGATAGTGGGCGACCCGTCTGGTTGGGGGATTCTTGCCACCTACGTGTGGAAGGAAGTGCCCTTCGTGGCCTTCTGCACCGTTACCCTTATGAGCCATGTATCCGACCGCTATGGTGAAGCAGCAGCAACCATGGGGGCCAGCCCTGTTCGGGTGTTTTTCACGGTGACCCTGCCGCTTTGCCGCGGGGCGCTGGTAAAGGCCTTCCTGGTAGTATTCGCCTTTGCGTTCGGTGCTTACGAAGTGCCGTTTTTGCTTGGGCCGACGCTGCCTAAGGCGTTGCCGGTGTTGGCCTATCTTGAGTTTCAGAATCCCGACATCCTGAACCGGTGCGTTGCGATGGCTTTGAATGGCATTATGGCGGTGGTGACGAGCGCCGCCGCTGCCGCCTACTTCGCGGTGCTGCGAAAAGAGGGGAGGCGAAAATGAGAAGGCAAGCGCGCAGGGCCGGGTGCTCTGGGCTTTGGGCGGCACGGGCATTGGTGGCGTTGCAGGCGGTATGCGTTCTCGCCCCCCTTGCCATCATTGTGGTGTGGGCTTTTACCGCTTCGTGGCCTTGGCCCCATTTGCTGCCGGAGAGCCTTACCGCTCGTGGAATCGAAGAGCTTTTCGGGCCATCGCAAAAACTGGGGGAAGTGCTAGGGAGTTCGGTGGCCATCGCGCTTGCCTGCGCTTTTTTCACAACGACGGTGGCCACCATGGCTGGCCGTGCTTTGTCTCGGTATCGGTTTTGCGGCAGGGAAGTCTTTCGTTTTGCTGTTTTGCTGCCCTTTCTCATACCGGCCACCGTGTTCGCGATGGGGGTGCAAGTGGCCTTCATCCGGGCAGGACTTGCGGGAACGGTGGTGGGTGTTGTGCTGGCCCACTCCATTGTGGCGCTGCCCTACGCCGCTCTTATCATGACTGACGCTATGGAGGCGGCCGGCAATCGTCTTGAGGAGCAGGCGCGCCTGTGTGGGGCGGGGCCTGTACGCACATGGAGTGGCATTATCATTCCCACGTTGCTGCCTTCGCTTTTGTCGGCAGCTTCGATGAGCTATATCCTTTCATTTTCCCAGTACTTTCTTACCCTTCTGGTGGGGTCGGGAAAGGTGAAAACGCTGGCGCTGGTGATGTTCCCTTATCTTTCCAGCGGCGATCGTACTATTGCCAGCGCCTATGGAGTGGTTTTTTTGGCCGCCACGCTTGTGGTGTTTTTCCTGTTCGAGCTGCTACTGCATAAAAGGATGGCTCGCGAAATCGACTACTTCAACGGATAGGACGTTGTATGAGGCTTTCGGTTGAAAACATCTCCCTGACCCTTGGGGACAAAAAGTCCGCCCGACGTATTTTGAACGATGTCTCTTTTGTAGCCGAAGATGGTGCGTTCACGTCGCTTCTGGGGGAGTCGGGGGCGGGGAAGTCCACTCTTTTGAAGGTTATTGCCGGCATATTGTTGCAGGATGCCGGAACGGTGCGCTTTGATGGCGCCTCAGTGGACGGCTTGGCGCCTCACAAACGGCGCCTAGGGTTTGTGTTCCAGGACGTGCGGCTGTTCCCGCACATGAACGTGGAAGACAATGTGGCCTATCCGCTGAAGATGGCTGGTGCTTCGCGGCGCGAGAGGGAGGCACGGGCCACGGAGCTTCTGGAGCGAGTGCAGTTGGACGGGTTCGGCTCACGGGCAGTGCAGACGCTATCTGGCGGTCAGGCGCAGCGGGTGGCGCTTGCCCGCGCCATTGTGGCACGACCATCGGCGCTGCTTTTGGACGAGCCGTTTTCTGGGCTGGATGAGAGCCTGCGCGAGGATATGCGCTCGCTGCTTTTGCGGTTGCAGCGAGAGGAGCGGCTGACCACCGTGATGGTCACCCACGATGCTCAGGAAGCGCTTATGATGTCCGATTCGATTGTGGCGCTTGATGGCGGGCGCGTGGCCCAGACGGGGGAGCCGCAGCGGCTTTACCAAACGCCGGCTACGGCAAAAATTGCTGCCTGCTTCGGCGACTGTTCCCAGTTGAAGGGCATGGTTGAGGGGAAGGTCTTTCGCGTGGCGAAACTGCGCATTCCTGCTCCGGACTTGGCCGATGGCCCTGCTGTCGCTGTAGTCCGCCAGGAAGGATGCCGAGTGGCCCCCGACATCGCCGGCGGGCGCGGCTATGAGCCGGCGGGGGAGGCCGTTGTGCGTTGCGGGGTTTATGCGGGCAACACCTACTTAGCGCGATTGGATGCGGAAGGGCAAACGCTCACGGTGCCGGTGGAGCGGCCCTTGGAGCCGGGAGCGATTGCTTCGGTGCGCATCGCTCCTGAATCGCGGTTCGTATTTCCGGCCTGATTCTGCGCATGGCGGATGATCTGTGTGCAATGGGGGTTCGCGGGCAATAGGGATTCCCGCGCGCGGCAGCCGCATCACGTACGACAAGGGCCGGGAAGCATTTCCCGGCCCCGTGCTTCAGACGAGGCACATTATAGGTTTAACACAACTATTAGACAATATCAAATAGTTGATACTTGCAAAATCTTTCTATTTCCGATAATCAGAATCCCAACGTCATGCCGTCCAGGGCAACCCGTACCTTCTCCTGGTAGGGCCGCAGATAATCTTCCAGCTGCGCAAGGGTGACGGGGGTGTCGTAGTGCATAGCCAGATGGGTAAGGTACACGGTGCCCGCCCCCAGCCCTAAGCCTTCCTCGATGGTTTCCTGGATACTGTGGTGAGCCTGGGGACTCCAATTGCGTCCCCAGAATGTGGCATCCATAATCAGAATATCGCAGCCGCGGACGCGGTCGGCGGTGGCGGCGGGCAGGCGTCCCGTGTCCGAAGCGTAAAACAGCTTTGTTGTTGCCGTTTCCATCAGGTAACCATAAGTGCCGGCCGCGTGGGTAACGGGAAGAGCCGTGTAACGCACATTGTCAATCTCCACCGTTTCAAAGGCTTCTAGCGTGCGGAAGTCAAGGATGTCGTCCATGTAGTGGAATTCCGCCAGGATGCCCGTCTTGGCCGCAGGGCTCGCAAGACAAGGGAGGGTGGCGTTTTTTCCCAATCGCACCATGTACTCAAGTTCTCCCAGTCCCCCCAGGTGGTCGTAGTGACAATGGGTCCACAGCACGTGGTCCACCGAACGCACCTGCTCGCGCTCTAGTTGATGGCGCAAGTCGGGTGGAGTGTCCACCAACACCGTTTGGCTTCCGCGCACCAGTACACCGCAATCGCCTCTGCGGGCCCGCGGGTTGCGGCGGGCTTCCTCGCATGCGGGGCATTCGCAGAAGAAGGCAGGAACGCCGCACCCAGCTCCGGTTCCCAGAAAGGTGAGAGTGTGGACGGGGGCAGGTCGTGCGGTATCTGGTTTTGTGGTCAAGGGTTCAGTTAGCTGTGCCTCAACGTTCATGCGCTGTCCTTTTTCTATGGGTCTCGGTTACAGGGGGAGCCCCAGCAGCTCGCAGCCCCGTCGCCAGCCTTCCAGGGCGTCCTCTAAATAGGCCTCTGGGTTTGCGATGACGGGTGTTGTCACCTGGGCGCTGGGGGCGTCTGCGGCGGCTTTTTCCAGGTATCCCACCGACAAGAGCCGCCGATCGAGCGTGACCGTCATTTCGCGCGGCTCAAATAGCTCGGGCTTGATTAGTGCTGCTGCGGCCACTTGGTCCCAAACGGCAAATCCGTCCCAGGCGTAGCGTTGCCCCATGTCGGCAAACCAATAGTCGATGGTAGCGGAAATCCAGGAGTTGCTGGAAAACACGGCCTCTATGCGTTCGCGGGTAATGTGGGCCGGAAGGCAATGCTGGGCGGTGGCGATGGTTACGGCAGCGCCCGAGGCCAGTGCGGCCAAGGTGGCATCGGGGTCGCAGGAAAGGTTCAGCTCGTCCATAATGCGGCCGTTTATCACCAAGCTTTCCGTTATTCCGCCCATAAAGGTGAGGTCAGCCACGTTGCCGAAGAAGTTCGGATCTGCGGCCTGGGCGCCATTCAGGTTGGTGGTCGATCCGGTGACCAGCACCGACAATGCGCCCGGCTCGGCACCGCAGGCCTGAGCCAAGAAGCGAGCAGCTGCCGAGGGCTGGGCTTTGGGGTCGGCGGCACCGCGGAAAATAGGGATGTCCAGGCCCAGGTCAGCAAAAAGCCGGTGGGTGTTCTGGTCAACGGTCTCGATGTCCGAATTGCCGTAGGAGGTGCATACGGCCTCTACGCGGCATCGCTCGGGATTTCCCAGAAGGTAGAGCAGGGCCAATCCGTCATCCACATCGCACCCGCGAATCCCCATAGTGTTGTCGAAGTCCAAAATGATTCTTTTCACAGTGTCCCTTTCGGATGCTCGAGAGCTCGCAATGGCTATAGTATAATCGAACAACTATTAGACGTAATCAACTAATGGAGTGAGGTGATTGCCGTGGAGAAATGTGGTGAAAGCCTTCCGTCCTCCCCACTGGAGGAGGCCTGTTTTTTCGTTCGCCACAGTCCCGACCTTGCCGATGCGCTGGGTGTTTCGTCTGCTGGCAGCCTTACGGTATCCCCGTTGGCTCAGGGCGAGCACAATGCCAACTTCTTATTGGAAGATGGGGGTGGCCGTCGTTTTGTGTTGCGCCTCAACTACTCCAGCCAAATGGGCCTGGAAAACCAGATTGGCTATGAGTTTTCTGCGCTGGAGGCGCTTGCCGCAACAGGACGAGCGCCCCTGCCGCTCTTTTTGGATGACCGTTGTTCGATTATTCCTCGGGGTGTGTTGGTGGAAAGCTTTGTGCAGGGGGAATGGTTGGACTTTTCTTGCCCCGACCAGCTGCATGAAGCTGCATGTGTGCTGGCGGACATCCATGCCGTCCGTCCTGCCGCCCGCTCCTGCCTTCTTGCGCCGGAGGACCCCTTGCGAACCCAGCTGCGCAGCTGCCACGGTCTGTTCGCCCGCTATTGCGCGAGCCCTCTGGCAAGGCCCCGCGTTGTGGATACGGTGGAGCGTTTTTTCGCGAAGGCGGAGGAGGCGGTGGGCGCCGTTATTGCTCCTTCCTCCCTTGAGGCTCGCCATATTCTCAACACCGAGGCAGTTCCGTCTCATTTTCTCATCGACGGCGCTGGTTGGGGGTCGATGGTAGATTGGGAAAAGCCCATTATTGGTGAGGTGGCCCAGGACATCGCTTATTTCCTTTCGCCAACTACGACCATTTGGGATACCGATTTCGTTTTCGATTCCTCTCAGCGGAAGCGCTTTATTGCTGATTACTGGCGCGCTGTCGATGGCCGTTTTGCTAGGGATCACTTCGATGAGCGCCTGCGTGCCTATTCGATGACGAATGCGCTGGTGGGGGTTACCTGGAGTTGCAATGCGCTGGTGGAGTACGCCGACCCCGCCCGCCCGCTCAAAAACGACAAGACCCGTCGAAAACTTCCTATTTATACCTCCGAGGCGTTTCTCCGTCTTTTGGAGAAAGTGTTTTTCGCGGAATAGTTGTGTCTGGGCCGCCTCGGCTTCCCGGGCGTTTAGGGGATGTCGCAAATTTGCGATATGGCACGGTGAGGACGCCGGCAAGGGTTTTTTGATGATGGAGGCGGCCCTTCGCCATCCTGCGAAAGACCGTGACGAATCGCAATATTTTGCCACAAAAGAGGCTTTTTGGTTGCCGGATGGGCTTTGGGCCATTCAACAGTGTTACATTTGGCTTCAGTTTGCTGGAAGGCCCTTCCGGGGGGCCGCGTAACCGGGGAGGTTGAACCATCGTCAACGGCGTTCGCATACTGGTTGTGGAAGATGACCTGGCCATAAACAAGGTGGTGGCCTCGTATCTGGGGAAATTCGGCGCCGATTGCACGGTGGCCTTTTCCGGAAGCGAGGGGCTTCTGCGATTGGCGGCCGATCCGTTTGACCTGGTGGTGACCGATCTGATGCTGCCGGGGGCGGCTGGCGAAGAGGTGGTGGCCAGCTGCGTGGCCCGCGGCCTGCCCGTCATCGTGCTTTCGGCGCGGGCAACGGTGGCCGACCGCGTGGACCTTCTGCGAACGGGTGCCGATGACTACCTGGTGAAGCCTTTCGACCTGGATGAGTTGCTGGCTCGCTGCGAGGCGGTACTCCGTCGCCGCGGCCGGCAAATGGGCCCGGGGGGCGACGGGGAAACTGCCGGTTCGGCGGCTCATGCGCCCAAACTGCCTGAGGAATCGTCCTCTGTGCGCTTCGGTGCCTCTTCGGCTTGCGATGACAACGACAAGGGCCTGTTGCGCTTTGGGCTTTGGCGGCTTGATATGGCGGCCCGGTCTTTTTCTGTGGCCGGCGCTCCCATCTACTTGACGCGCACGGAGTACGAAATCGTGAGCTTGCTCATGGCCCATCCTTACCAGGTGCACACAAAACGCAGCCTTTCGCAGGCGGCGGCCGGAAGCGCGGCGGCCTTGGAGGATAAAACAGTGGCTACCCATGTCGGTAACATCCGGGCAAAGCTGCGGGGGACGGGCACCGAAAGCTATATCGAGACCGTATGGGGCGTTGGATTCAAGCTGCGTGACTTGGGGTAGCGGCCAATCTTGTCGCTTTCTTGGAACTTCCCGGGAAGTTTCTGAAAAATCGCCCATTAGCATGAAGGGCGTAGTATTCGCTTTTTGGGGAAGGAGCCGCCTGTGTATGCGCTGCGCTGCGAAAAACTGTCCCGCGTATTTGGCAGGAAAAAAGTTCTGAACGACGTTTCGCTTGCCCTTCTGCCTGGTGAGGTGTATGGCTTGGTGGGGCGCAATGGGGCCGGAAAGTCAACGTTGCTCAAGATATTGGCCGGTTATTTAGCGCCTTCTGCAGGATCGGTTGAGGTGTGGGGTGAGGCTATGGGCCCCTGTCGCACCAGTGCGCGACTCGGGTGCCTAATAGAGCACCCTTCAGTGAACCCTGCGCTTACGGGGATGCAGAATGTCATGGTGCGCGCCATAGCCCAGGGCGACCCCGAGCCGAAGGCGGCTTCGTCTGCGGCGATTTGTGCGGTGGGCTTGGAGGCGCAGGCTGACGACCGGGCCGGCAGCTATTCGGTGGGTATGAAGCAGCGGCTGGGCTTGGCGTTGGCCTTGGTGGGGGCGCCTGACGTGCTGCTGTTGGACGAGCCTTTCAACGGCCTGGACCCTGAGGGGGTAAAGAAGGTGCGTCAGTTGCTGGTGGATTTGGCGCATCGGCACAACTGCGCAGTGGTGGTGAGCTCGCACGTGCTGGACCAGCTGGAGCGCATGGCGGACCGTTACGGGGTTATCAGCGAGGGGCGGCTGGTGGCCCAGATGACCGCGCGGGAGGTGGAAGAGGCCTGCGCCGAATGCCTGTACCTGAAAACTCCCGACGCCGCCCGGGCGCTGGTGGTGCTGCAGCGGGCGCTTCCGGGCGCGTCGTTTGCTGTGATGCCCGATGACGCCATTCGCGTGGAGGGAGCGGTGGAATCCGGCGAGGTGGGCCGCGCTCTGTTGGCCGCCGATGTGCCGGTGTCCTCGCTGTACGTGCACTCCCGCGACATAGAGGACTACTTCGTGGGCCTCATGGGCGGCAGCGGCCCCGTGCGTGGGAAGGCCGCCGACGCGGATGGCAACAAGGGCGGTGGTCGCGATGATTAACATGTTCCGGGCGCGGTGGTACGAGGTCACCCATACGATTACATTCTGGGGCTTTCTGGTGATAGTCTGCTGCTTCGCGCTGCTGGCCACCGACTCCACGCTGCGCAACGGCAATGTGCCGATGGGATTTGATTTCACGGGGCTCGAGTGGCAGCTACTTTTGGCACCCTTGGCGGCCGGCGCTGCGCTTTTGTGCCACGTGTCGCTTCTCGGCTACGATGAACGGGTGGGCACCGCCAAAACGTGTCTCGTGGGGCCGGCGTCCCGCACCCAATGGGTGCTTGCGGGGCTTCTGTGCTTTGCCATTGTGCTGGGCTGCTACACCGCCCTGTTCCACGGCATTGTTGATGTGGTGCTGGGCCTGAGCGGCTACCTGCCGTCGATTACTCCCGAGGGGCTGGGGCGCTTTCTGGGGTTTGTGGGGGCCATGGCGGTGGTGACCCTTGCCTATGGCTGCCTTCTCTCGCTGATCATGGTGGTTTGCCGGCGGACGGCAGTGGGGGTGCTGGCGCTGGCCCTTCTACTGGGCGGAGCGGTGGAGAAGGGGTGCGCGGCGCTTCTGGAGCTTTTCGGGGCAGGCGCTTGGGCGGTCATGCTGGAACCGTACACTCTGTTCGGGCAGTTCAGCGCGCTTGGCCAGGGCGCGATTCCCGAAGCAGGCGCCCTTTTGCTCGCCGGCCTTGTGGCGGTAGCAGCGGCGGCGGCAGCGGTAGCGGTGTTCCAGCGGCGCAACTTGGGCTAGGGAAGTGGCCGCTGCGCGGAAAGCGGCGGAGATGACGTGCGAGGAGGTGGCTTCTGTGGAGGTGGCGATTGCGGTGCTGGCGCTGGCCTGCATCGGCCTTGCGGTGGGCTTCGGCGCCCTGGAGGCGCAGCTGCGCTCCATGGCCCTGCTGCTTGAGGAGCGCCGGCGGCGGGGAGGTACTGTGCGCCTGACGGTTCGCACGAAGGGAACGGTGGCGCTTGCCCGCGAGGCGAACGAGCTTATCCGCGAGGTGGAGGAGATGCATTTGCTGGCGGCCCAGGAGAGGCAGGCGCTCCAAGAGGATCTGGCCGCCTTCTCCCATGACGTGCGCACCCCGTTGGCGGGGGCGCAAGGGTACTTGCAACTGTACGCGGTGGCCGACGAGGGGGCCGAGCGGGACGAGTGCGTGGCGCAGGCTGGGGAGCGGCTGGCGGCCATGCGCCAGCTGGTGGACGGCCTGTTCGAGTACGCCAAGGCAGAGGACGGGGAACTGTCGCTGGCCCTGTGTCCGGTGGACGTGGGGGAAGTGGTCCGCACCTGCATGGCCGAGCTGCGGCCGTTGTTCGAGCAGCGGGGATGGTGCCCTTATGTGCGGGTGGAAGGGGAGCCGGTTGCGCTGGCCGACCCCGAGGCGCTGGCGCGAATCGTGCAGAACCTGCTGGTCAATTGCCTGCGCCACGGCAGCGGCGCCCCTATTGTGGAGTTGCGGGCCGTGGACGCTAGCGGGTTCTCCCTCGCGGTGTCCAACCCGGCCGAGGGGCTTGAGGCGGTGGACGCCGCCCGTGTATTCGAGCGCTTCTACCGCGGTGATGCATCCCGTCGTTCCGGCGGCAGCGGCTTAGGGCTTTCCATCGCCGCGAACCTGGCCGCCGCCATGGGCCTCACCCTGAATGCCGCTGTCACAGAAGGCACATTCTCGATAACCATGTGCTCCTAAAGCGCCCTGCAGCTGTTCAAGATGGCCAAGCTCTCGCTCATGCCCTTCGGCGCCCGCGTTATTTAGCGGGATGACCTAAGTCTGGCCGAATGCGTTTCTTGACTTTGTTGGGGGCTAGCCGTGAAACCGCGTGATATCCACCGGTTTGAAATGGGCTGTGTTGACGCGGATGTTTCGTTGGGCGCTGCGGCACAATGCGGTAATCCTCACGCGCATTAATTCTGAGATGCGGTCGATGCCCTCGCGCTTAGGAAGATCGTCCAGGGCCGCATCGAGGTTTTGGACGATTGTCTCGGCCAGCTCGTCTGTTCTTTCGATGAGCGCCCCGAGGTCGAGCGCATGGGTTTCGGCAAACCGTTGGAGGGAAGATCTCCTCAGCCAGCCTACACGATTTTCCCCGCCGATGGACATTGCCAAGTGGTAGGGCTTTCCCTTCTTCATGAACGGGGCGGCACTCGCTACATCGTAGAGAGGGGCTAGCATGCTCCTGCCGGGGCCCGGATGCAGGAGGGAGTAGTTTTTCGCGTGGGCGTCGGTCGAGGCGGTGAGGTAGTTGTACAACAGCGCGTCTGCGAACCGCCGGCGGCTGTTTCCCTCGGCCTGCTCCAAAAGGCTCATTATCTGAAGGGAGGAAGGGCCCCCATCTGCGGCGTATTTTTTTGATGGCGCAATAGCCATTGCCTGGCACAAATCTTCTTGGTGTATGCGAATCACCGATCCGCTGCCGGGCGATATGAAGCGGTCGTAACGATCGACGATTATGGCTTCGGTGCCATCGAAACTTTCGATGCTCGTTTTGGCGCAGGGGATACCGCACTTTTTCGCCAACCTCATTGTGGCGAACTCGACCAGAGCTTGGTTCTCGAGGCCGCAGGCCCCGGGTTTTACTATCACGTTGGATGCGGATGCTCCTGTGCACTCGTACCATAGCCCCTCGAAACGCCGCAGGGCGATCTTTGCCTGCATGCCGCCAAGGGACCAATGTTCTTCACTTGCGGCCCAGGAACGAATACTGTCCTGGGCTTCGCTTTTCTCGAGTTCCCGCAATCGTTCCCCGATCGAGGCTCGCGTTATTTGCAGGTAGCTTTGCTCACGGTCATTCAGCAGATCCATGCTGTCAGGTGCGACTACCTGGACCGCACCGGGCAAGTCGAACCCGAAGTGGGTGAGAAGGGGAAAGACCCCCATGCTGGTGCCAGCTTCTTCTGCCATGCCCTTGCGAACTTGCGGATTGTCGGGAAGAAGGTTGTCGAACCAGGTCGATACCCGTCTTCCGGAATACTCGTCGGTTGAGTAGGGCATATTGATGGAAAGATGGGGGCCTGAATAACCGGGGCTGTAGACAAAGGACAGCTCGCCGTTCGTGGACATGCGAAGTTGCCCTGCATGTTCGCCGGCTATTAGGACTTCCAGTTGTTTCGGGACGCTCATCGCGCATCTCCGTAGAGGGAATCGAGGTAACGTTCCATATCGAACTCGTTGGCTTGAGCTTTGGGGCGCACCCCGCGATCTAGAAACAGATCCCAGTTCGCGGCGTTCAGCACGCGCTCGACAGTGGCCAATGAGACGTGCCCTGCCCCCCCGCCCTCGATGCGGGCGATAGTAGGGCGACT
>CANSTH010000048.1 GCA_947649875.1 uncultured Parvibacter sp.
GGTTCCTCATCGCGGTCTGCACCATGCCGCCGGAGAGCTGCACCATCCACAGGGCTATCCCGATGGCGGCGATCACTGCCGACACCACGATCCCCACCGTGGCGCCCTTGCCGCCCCTGGCGGGGGCCGGCGCCTTCGCGGCCACTGCCGCAGTTGTATCAGTCATAAGAGTATCTCCTTAAAACCAGAGTTGCGAAAAGCAGGTCCAAGCGGGCGAGCGAGGCGCTCTGTGGTGCCCGCAATTGCCCCGAAGGCCGGCCGAGCGTGCTTTTGCACGTGAGGGAAAGGCCTGAAGGGCAAGGGCGGGTGGCCACAGTGCGCCGCAGCGCCGAGTAGTTCCGACGTTCGCCAGAACGGCGGAACTAAACGAGGTAATACACACCGGGCTTCGTGCCCTTTTCGTCCAGCAGGTGCTCGTAGGAGCGGCCGGCGATGGCGCGGGACACGTCCGAGTTCGGGTCGTCCAGGTCGCCCCAGTGGCGGGCGCGCGCCGGACACAAGTCCATGCAGGCGGGCGTCTCGCCCTTGCTGATGCGCTGATAGCAGAAGGTGCACTTCTCCACCACGTGCTTCTGATGCTCGGGCGCATCGGCATCGCCCACTGCGTGGGCCAGCGAGTATTTCGGCTCCTCCCAGTTGAAACTGCGCACGCCGGTGTAGGGGCAGGCGCTCATGCACATGCGGCAGCCGATGCACTTGTCGTAGTCCTGGCGCACGATGCCGGTCTCAGGATCCTTGTAGGTAGCGCCCACCGGGCACACCTTCACGCAGGCGGGGTTCTCGCAGTGTTGGCAGCCCATCGCAAAGTAGCGCATCGACAGCTTCTCGTCCTTCGAGGCCGGGGTGTCGGGCATGTCGCCGCCATCGGTGAGTACGCGGGTCCAAAACACGCCGTCAGGCACGTTGTTCGCCTGTTTGCAGGCCAACGTACAAGCGTTGCAGCCAACGCAACGCTTCGTATCGATTGCCATTCCGTAGCGAGCCATTATTCCACGCTCCCTTCGTAACGCTCCACTTCGCAAAGGAAGTCGTAGTAAGAATTGTTGTAGCAGAAGTCATTCATCACGCGGGAAGTGAGGTTTTGGGCATGCCCCGAAACGTACTGGTCCTCGCGGAAGCCGTGGGGAATGCCCACCACGCCCGGCATGATGCCGTCGGTCACCAGCACGCGCAGCACCACATCGCCGCGATCGTTGTAGGCGCGCACGTAGTCGCCCTGGGAAATGCCGCGATCGGCGGCGTCTTGGCTGTTCAGCTTCAGCACCGGCTCGGGCTCCAGCTCGCGCAGCCACGGGGTGAAGGCAGTCTGGGAATGCACGTGGTATTTCGCGTGCTCGCTGCAGCCCAAAAGCGGGTACTGCGAGCGCAACGGGTTGTCCCAATAGGCCTCGTTGGCGAGCATGAAGTAGGGGCGCTTCTCATAGTCGGCCACTTCTTGGCCAATCACGATGCGCGGCGTGGGGGTTTCCATGTAGAACTTCAGCCGCTCCCCTTCCGAATTGCCGATCTTCATTTCCACATGAGACACCGGCGAAAGCGGACTGCGCACCATCTCGCCACTGGCCAGCATATCGTAGGTAACCCCCATCTGCTTGGTGGTCTCCGCTTCCACGATCTGCTTGATGAAGTCGCCGTCGGTGGGGCCGTCGGCGTAGATGGCGTCCATCTGCAGCGCGGCGGCCACCAGACGCATGATGTCGATGTCGCTCTTGCTCTCGAACAGCGGGTCGACGCACTTCTGGAAGTACATGAGATACGGCGTGGGGCAGCCGGAGTCGTAGTCCTCGGTCTCGTACACGTGGGGCACCGGAAGTACCAGGTCGGAGTACATGGCGGTGTCGGTCATGGACACGTCGGCGGTGACCACGAAGGGCACCTTCTTGAAGGCCTCGATCATCTCCAAGCGGCCGCTCTCGCAGCACAGCGGGTTGCCGTTCATTACCCACAGCACCTGCAGGTCCACCGGCGTTTGGCCCCACATCTTGGTCTCCAGCACGTCGGGCAGCGCCATGCTGGGCACGTTGGCACCCATGCGGCCGTACATGAAGGGCATGTAGTTGGAAATGCCGGTAAAGGGCGATGTGTTGCGCACAATGGCAGTGCCCGGCAAGCCGTAGTTGGCGGTTTGAGCGTGCAGCAGCGCCAGATTCTTGTAGTTGTGGTGGGAGTTCACGTGGTGGCCCAGCCCCTGGTAGCCCAAGTTCCACACGCCGCCCTGGGCGTAGATCTCGGCCAGCTTCACGATGTCTTCCTCCGGCACGCCGGTGATCTCGGACGCGCGGGCGGTGGTGTATTCGGTGATGTTGTCCAGGCACTCCTGGTAGCAAGTCTTGTAGGAGGTGCCATCGGCGCCCGCATGGGTGCCCAGGATGGCCGCCTGCTGCTCGGTGCCCAGCGCCTTGATGGTGCCGTCGGCCTCATCGAACACGGCCGGAGTATCGATGATGATGGGCTGGCCGGTCATGGGGTTGATGCCGCCCTGAACAGGCTCAACGCCAAATGCGCTCATGCGCAGGAAGGTGCCATCGTCTTTCACCAGGAAGGGAGCCTGGGTGTAGGCACGCATGTAGTCCGCGTCTTCCAGCTGGTTGGCGGCGATGTAGTTCACCAGGCCCAGCATAAGCGCGCCGTCGGTGCCAGGGCGAATGGGAATATACCAGTCGGAATGGGCAGCCGTGGAGCTGAACTGCGGATCGATGGTGATCAGAGGAATGCCCTTCTCCTTGGCATCGCACACGTAGTGCCAGATGTGCACGTCCGACTCATCGGGGCGCCCTCCCCAGGCGATCATGGTCTTGGAGTTCACCACGTCGTCGGCGGAGTTGCCGTTCTGGCCGAAGCCCAGCATCTGCACGTGCATCTGGGCGTAGTCCGAGCATGCCCCCAGCACCGTGCAGCCGGCAGCGGTGATGAAGCGCCCGTAAGCGAAGGACATGTAGCCGCCAGTGGCGCCGTTCAGCACACCGTAAGAGGCGTAAGACGACATGAAGCCGATGGAAGTGCCGCCACCGGTTTGAAGCGCGGCGCCCATGTTCTGGGCGATGAGCCCGATGGCCTCGTCCCAGGATATGCGCTCCCACTGGCCGGCCCCGCGCTCGGTGCCCTCAACGCGCTTCATGGGATACTGCACGCGATCGGGGTCGTACTGGCGCTGCGGCTGGGTTTGCCCCTTCACGCACAAACGGCGCCAGCCCTCATCCCCGTCCGGGTAATCCATGGCCTGCACCTTCACCACTTTGCCATCGCGCACCGTCACTTTCTGGTGGCACTTGCTGCCGCAGTTGCCACGGCAGCCGCTGTGGAACGTTTGCTCGGCTGCCTCCGCATGGGCCGTCTGCATTCCCGTCCCGGCCAGCGTGGCGCCTGCGCCGCCCAGCGCCGCCACACCGACTGCCGCGCCGGTGGCCTTCAGGAAACCGCGCCGGGTAAGCTTCGTGGATGCTTGATGAGACTCTACTGTCATCAAAATCCTCCCTCTCGTTTCGCCGCCCTCTCTCGGCGGCGCCCCATCGGAAGGAGCAGGCATCAGGCTCGAGGTTTTGAGCGATTCCGTCTTCGCCATCCCTGCTTCGCATTTTTTTGCAAACCAGTCAGGCGCTCTTCGGCTTCGCGGTTTCGCTCTCGTCAATCACGGGCTGCAAAAAGCTAAGGCCCCGCAGGCACCTTCGCAAAACAGCTGATCAGCGATTTCCCTCTTGCCGGCGGCCTCTTTTCCTCCCATGGCCGCCCAATGCTCCCTCCAACTTACGGAAAGCAGCATAGCAAATTGATACGGAACAATCAATAGATTGATACGTATCAATTTTGAGGATAACAGGGCAGACGAGAAGAGTATTACCAAACCGATGGTTTTGGCCGGCAATGTCTCGTTTTGAGCGATTTGACTAAACCGCTCGGCAGACATCGTCGAATCGACACCTTGGGGGCCTTGGCGGAGGCTATTTTTCAGAACTCCCGGGCTTTTCGAAGATATCCTCGTAGAGGCCCATCACAGAATAGGAGCCATCCGGGTCCAGCGTGCGAGCCGCTACCGCCCAGGAAACCGATTGCGCTAGCTCGTTGAGGGGAACGCCCAGCGCAACCATTCCGTTGATAAAGTCATCAATCAACTTGCTGGTCTTGTCGAAATCGGCATCGTTCACGTTGTCCATGCGCTTGCGCACCCGCACCCCGCTCCCCTGCCGCGACTCAAGATAGCCGGTTGCTCGCAGATAACGGTACGCCTGGTTGACCACCGAAGCGCTTACCCCCAGCTCCGCCGAAAGGTCCCGTACTGTGGGCATCTTCTGCTCAGGAGCAAGGGCGCCGGTGCGAATGTCCTGCACAATTTGGTCGCGCAGCTGCACCCACAAGGGGCTGTCACTGTTCTTATCGAGCGGTTTGGGAAACTCGGCCATGAAAACGATTCCGTTCCGGGGAGGGGGCGTACAGCTCTCTGGAACCTCCCGGGAAAGAACCTGCGGAAATTCCGGCTCCATATTACTTGATAATTCGCTAAGGAAAACCCCGGATGCGTCCCTGACCTCACGTTTTGCAGAGTGAGCGGCGATTCCGCGCAGCTCACCGAGGGTTTACGCAGGGAAACGCATACCAGGGCGCATGTCAGGGCGCATTGTCGCGCTACAGCCGCTTCATCATCCACTGGTGCTCTACGTGCTCGTCGTACTCGATGGGGCCATAGGCCTCGTAGCCAGCCCGCACATAAAGCGGCTGGGCGCTGCACTGGGCATGCAGGTGAATCTCGGTAGCGCCGGCATCGGCCGCCAGCTGCTCAGCCTTTGCCAGAATGCGCGAGCCCGCTCCCCCGCCTCGATGCTGGGGCAACACCGCAAGGCGCCCGAACACCCAACGGCCCCCGACAGTCTCCAGTCCCGGCTCCAACGCGGAGGGAAACACCCGCGCGCATCCAATCAGTTGCCCGTCCCGATAGGCAGACAGGTGGATGGTGCGCTCGTCTTCGTCCACCGCATCGAACTCGTTCTGGAACCCCTGCTCCTCCATGAACACCTTGCGGCGAATCTCGGCAGCATCGGGGAAAACGTCAGTGCGAAAAGCCAGCTCCATAACGGTAGACCTCCTTGATTCGAATGCAAATCTCTGTTCGCCTCTATACTACCCGAGGCCGCGCTCGTATCCGAGTCTTCCCCCAAAACCCAAAATAGATACTCAGTCCAAAGCTTCCGGCGCTTGGTCTTATCGCAGTTTCCTGCCTCTATTCTTCTGCAAGCTCCAATGCCCCTTGCAGGGCGTACACCCGCTGCCTCAGCTGGCGGGCCACCCCTTCGGTCACGTCTCCCGCCTCCTCCAGATGGCGAATGGCGTCCAGCTCTACGATGAGGGCATTGGAGTCCACTGCATCGGCATAGCGGCGCGCCATCGCCACCTGGTCCTTGAAACCAACGCGTACCCCTTCGGGCAAAACGTCGTGGGGGCCCATCATGTCCTCCAGTTTGAGATCTTGGGTGCTCTGCGGCACTTCCTGCCCGTAGTTGATGCGCCCCCAAAGCGAGTCCAACGCCGCTTCGTGAGAGTCCAACAATATCTCCGCCGCCCGGCTTAAATCGCCCTGTTGCGCTGCCACGCTGCGCAGGTAGTCGATTGCCGTGTGCTCGAGCGCAATGGCGAACAGACATGCGTCGTAGTACACCTGAGCAGACTTCTCATCGGTCACCTCCACCGGCTGGGTGCGCCGCCACAAAAGCCGCACGATGCCATGCAAGTTATGGAAGCGCGCTCCCACGTTCACGGCGGAACCCACATAGCCCACCGAGGCGCGGATATTGCGAAGGGCGGCATAATAGGGCACCGATTGCGCCACGGTGAGCTGGTTGCCCTTGGCCCCCTGCAGCTCATCGGCCCGCTGCTGCTGCAGCTCCAGACACTTCTGGGAGAGCTCCGCCAACTGCTTGCCGCAAGCACCGTTGTCCTCTCGCTGACGCACCAGCCGCGTCTGGTAGCGGGCCACCGTTAGCCGCAGCGCCGGCACATACTCGGCCGGCTCGCCCTCTTCCAACCGATGCTGCAGCTCGGTCAGCGTGGCTTCCAGCACCTTCGCGCTGGCTTGGTCCAGCTCTTCCTGTGTTGACTGTCGCGGCTTGGGGGCCAACAGCGGCAGCAAGAAATTGGCCGCCAGCAGCGTGGCCAGTACCACACCAGCAGTGAGGAAGATGATGAGCCCACGGGCGGGGAAGGCCGTGTTACCCGACGCCACGAGGGGGATGGTGAAGATAATGGACAAAGTGACGGCGCCTTTAGGGCCGGCCAGGGTCATGACCAGGGCGTCTTTCAGGCACATGCCACGGGTCGGCCGCGCGGAATCGCGCCGCTGCCCGAAGCGATGAGCCAGCTCCATAGCGGCAATCCACAAAAAACGGCAGGCCATCATGAGCAGCGTCACCGCCAAAACGATGAGCAGCAGGCGGGGCACCGTGTAGAGCTCCGCCACCCCCGGCATCATGGCCAAGGGCAGCTGCATTCCCAGCATGACGAAGATAATGCCGTTGATGAGGAATACGATGATGCGCCAGAAGTTGTCGGACACCAGCTGCCGCTTGGCGGCAGAAGCAGACACGAGCCGCTTGGGCCGCTCGGCCATCACCAAGCCGGCCGCCACCACGGCCAAGATGCCGCTCACTTCAAAATGCTCGGCCAGCAGATACACCACAAACGGGGTGAACACCTCGTACAGCACATGAATGATGGTGTCCTCGTAGCCGAAATGGCGCAACAGCCGCATACTGCCCAATGCCACCAGCCCCAAGGCCGCCCCCACGGCAATGCCGCCGAAGAACAGCACCAGGAAATCTTCCCCGGCATCGATGGCCGAGAAGGTGCCGGTGACGGCCGCGGCGATGGCGAATTGGAAGGCCACTACTCCCGATGCGTCGTTTATCAGGGACTCGCCAGAGAGCAGGGTGGCCTGGCGAGGCTTCAGGCTCACCTGCGCGCCCATCGCGCTCACAGCAGCGGCATCAGTGGGGGCAAGGGCTGCTGCGCAGGCCAGCGCTGCGGCCAGCGAGATAGGGGGCGCGATGAGGTTGAGAACAACGCCCACCACAAGCACCGTGGCCAACACCAATCCGATGGCCAGGGAGGCGATGGCCCCTTTGTTCTCCCACAGGAGGCGACGGTTGGTTTTGCGGGCCTCGTTGAACAGCAACGGCGCGATGAACAGCACCAGGAACAAATCGGAAGGCACCTGCGCCTCCACCACCGCCGGCGCCACCAATGCCGCCAGAAAGCCCACGAGGATCTGCACCAGCGGCAGCGCCACCCGCCGCACCAGCTTGCCCAGCACAGAGGAAACGATCACGCATCCTAAAACGATGAGAACGAATTCCAGTATCTCCACTGCCGCACCTCGAGCGCCTCAATTCCAATACAGCCCCGGTCGCGCCCCTGCGAGAGCGCCTGCCAGCGCAAGCACCCGGAAGGCGGCGCTAAGCAAAGTCCCTGCCCGGGAAAGCAGCGCCCACTCGATGGCACCTTGCGCCCCGCTTCGTCACGTGCAGTCCATCCCTGCAGCAGTGTACGACCTCCTTCGATAATAGTTTCTTGCGCAGTACGGCAATTCTCCATTGCGCAAATCACTCCTTCCGGTTTGCCATTCGTTGACAGCCCTTAAACGAGCGCTCGTTTTTGGACGCTTTGATACAATGGTTCCACCCGCATGAGCAACACCGGGCAGGAATGCCCGTTGCAAGGAGGCCGCCACGTCTGCCCGTCCCACATATTCCATATGCCCCGATCCGCCTGCGTTGCCGGCTTCGTCCGCCTCTTCCCACGACCCCATCCCTCGCGAAAACGAAGTGGAGCTCTTTCAGGGCACCGACATCTGCGAGGCGCGCTTCTTCGCCTTCGACACCGAAGTGTCCCTCCAGCTGTATGGGCCCCTCTCCGCCGGCGGGGCTCAGCAGCTGCTGCAGCAAGCTGTTGCCGACTGCCGTTGCTGGGAGCGGCTGTTCTCCCGAACACTCCCCCATTCCGACATCTCCCGTTTGAACGGCGCTGCGGGGCGCAAGGTGGCCATCGCCGAGGATACTTTCCAATTGCTGCAGGAGGCGCTGCGCTATTGCGCCGCCAGCGAGGGAGTTTTCGATATCACCGTGGGAAGCGCCATGGGACTGTGGAACTTCAAGAAGGGAATTTCCCCTACTGCCGAACAAAGGCAGGAGGCGTGCCGCCACATCGATTGGCGGAACCTGCTGCTGTGCCGAAGCGCCGATGGCACTCCATGCGCCCAGCTGGCCGACCCTGCGGCGGCAGTGGACGTGGGGGGCATCGCCAAAGGCTGGATGGCCGATGAGCTGCTGCAAGCATGGAACCCTAATGTATCCAGCGGCATGTTGGCAAATTTGGGCGGCAATGTGGCGGTGCGGGGAAGCAAGCCCTCGGGCGAGCCTTGGCGAGTGGGCATCCGCAACCCTCAAGACCCGCGCAATTCCCAGGCACTGTTGGGGGCGGTGCCCATCGATGAGGGGTCGGTAGTCACCAGCGGCACCTACGAGCGCTCGTTTGCTGCCCCCGATGGCAAGGTGCTGCACCATATCTTAGATCCGCGCACGGCCCTGCCGGTGGAAACCGATGTTGCCGCCGTGACGGTGGTGGCCCGGCGCTCGTTGGACGCAGAAGGCTATTCCACCACCCTGCTGGCCCTGGGGCTGAAGCGGGGCATACAGCTGGTGCGCGAAACGCCCCAGCTCCTGCAAGCGTTTTTCGTCACCCCTGAAGGCTCCATAGTGGCCGCTCGGCAGTAGCCAGCCCGGAACCACCGTCTTCCATAAATGGAGATTTGCACCCATTGCCCCCGTTTTAGGGCGAAACGCCTAAACTTGGAACCGTTCAATCTTTCGTCCGGAAAGCACGTTTCATGAGCAGCGCGGCCTCTTCGCCCCACACATCTTCCCCTACAAGCGTCCCAAGCGACCATCAGTTCTCGCTGGACTCCACCTACCTTGTGGCCTTCGAAATGGCCCACCAAACTTTCAAACGCGGGCTTGCGCAGGCTAGCAACCTCAACATCACCCAGTACCGGTTTCTTTCGAAGCTCTGCCAAGCAGCCGGACCGGTAAGCCAAGCCGCCCTGGGCGATGTGCTGGGACTGAAGCCCAACACCGCCTCCCAAACAGTAGACGTGTTGCAGCGCGAGGGGCTAGCCACGCGAATGCCCGGCGCCTCCGATGGGCGCACCCGCGTGCTGGAGGCCACCGAAGCGGGTCGCGCCCACGTAGCGCTGGTGAACGACGCGCTGGTCAAGGCACTATATGCCGATTTCCCCACCGACGATCCCCGCTACCGCACCATTCTAGAGGCGGCCATCTACGCTGGCTCGCGCATCGAGCGCGACCTAGGAGAAACAGGCGAAGAAAGCTTGCTCGAGCGCCCGGCCTCCCGAGCGCTCGTAGCCGTTGAGCTCATCCGCCAAGAGACCGAGCGAGTGCTGAAGGAGACAGCGGGCGCCAGCATGGCCGAGTGCCGCATCGTGCAAAAGCTGGCCGAAGCTGGGCGCGCCCTGCGTCTGCGAGCGTTGGCAGACGCGCTGCTGATCCCAGCCATCAGCGCCACCCGCACTGTGGACAAGCTGGTAGAACGCGGCTGGTGCCAACGGCTGAAATCTCCCCACGACCGCAAGGCGGTATACGTAGGGCTCACCGATGAAGGGCAGTTCCAGGCCAATCTCATTGAAGCCACCATCAACGAGTTGGCGCAAAATCGTCTGTGGGTAAACCTAAGCCCCGACCAGCGAGAGGCCATCGAGCAAATGGGGCATATCGTGATTGCCGGCATCCAAGCCCAGCGCGAAGCGGAAGAGCAGGAACTCCTCAGCACCCTCAGCCCCGAATAACCGGCCTGTGCCGCCCGCCAAACACGTATTGGGCGGGCGGGCATGCCCCCACCGAGCGAGTTCCGCACGACGAAAACGCGCCAGTGGCGCGTTTTCCAAAGCAGGACTGTTTGAGCGAATGGGGGTGTGTCCGCCCGACCCCACTGCGGAGAGCTGTCGGGCGGCACTTTTCGGGCCAGGGAAAGGTCTTAGGCGCGATGGGAGGCCGGGGCTTTCGCCGCGGGGGTCTTGGCCACTTCCCCGCGAGAGAGCCGCCGGCTGGCCCCTAGCATCAACAGCAGGTTCACCACCACGTCGGCCGCAAACCACGCCAGAAGCGCCGTAGTGTTGATGGCCACCGAGTTAAGCGTGGAGAACGTTCCCACCGTGAGCACCATAACCACCAAACCGCAAACAGCAGTGGCCGCCAGCAGACCGGAGCTCAAGCCACCCCTACCACTTTGAGTCCGCGCAACGCAGGCGCACACCACCATGGAGGCTGCCCCCAGCAGCGTGCCCAGGAAAGCAGCGAACACGATAACGCCCAAAATGATGACCGGAAGCCCTGGCAGCTTCGAGCTCATGGAACCCACCTGCACCGCCGACAGAATGCCCGATGCCACCACGACCAGGCAGATTATGGCCGCGAGCGCGGTGGCCCAGCCCCACAGGAAAGCGGTAAGGGGATGGCCGGCGCCAGGGGTGCCCTTGGCGTACAGGTAGCCGTAGAGCACTGGCCCTGCCGTGGAAAGGCAAAGCGCCAGCCCGGCGGCGAACAGGAACGCCACGAAGGCCGAACCAGTGAGAATGGAGCAAATCACATCAAGAATGGCCACCCCGGAGGCGGAGATGTAGTCGAAGGCCAAGGCGCCGCTGGCCGCCATAATGGCCAGTCCGATGCGTCCGATCACGGCAATGATAAGGGCAATCCCAAACAGAGTTAAAAACGGTTTTGCCGTTTGCTTCATGAAGTCCATAGCTCTTATGCCCCCATCTCGTTCTCGACCGCCGATGTGCCGCACAGGTACCCTCCGCAGAAGGCCAGCCCCACGTCCCCCATCAGCGAACCTAGGATAGGGTCGCCGATGTAGCTGTTCTCGCCGCAAGCACCTCCGGCGGTGTGCCACCCGGCGTACAGGCCAGGGATGGGCAGGCCATTGGTGCCCATTACCTGCATCTGGTCGTTGATCAGAAGCCCCGCCTTAGTGCCGTACAGGTTTCCGCCGATGCGGCAGCCATAGAAGGGCGGGTCGGCTATTGTGTGCAACCACTCGTCCGGCATGGGGTACATGAAGTCGTCATGGCCCTTGGCGCAGGTCTCGTTCCACTTCTCCACCGCGCCCACCAGTACTCCGGGAGCGAACCCCAGGTCCGCCTCCAGTTCCTCAAGGCAGTCGCGGCGCTTCAGCACATCGGCATCAATGGCATCTTGCACCCCATGATGCCAATCGCGATAGTGGGCGGGCACCTTGTCAATCTGCTCAAGGTCGGGGGTGATCAGCTTGCGGCAGTGCTCCTGCGCGTAGCCGGCCAGATGGTCTTCGTAGTGGGAGTCAAAGATGATGTAGGAGCGGTGGCCCGGCGGGGTCATTTGGATGGTGGCCAAATCGCCCAGGGCATAGATGGCGTTGGCGCCGTCCTCCCCCACGCGGCTGTCCATGTAGCGCAGACGGTTGCCGCACCGGTCGATGGTCAGCCACGGCTGGCGGGAGAGCTGGGTCATGCCATCGTAGAGAAAGCGAGCCCATTGTCCCCCTTCAGCCTGCCAGTCTACGCCGCCGTCGAAAGAGGCAGATGAGTTGAAGCCGGACACATCGGCCCCCACTCCCAGCCCCATGCGGAAGCACTCGCCGGTCTCGCCAGCGGTAAGATAGCTGCTGGCACAGCCCATCGCCGCCGTGGGGATGTACTTGTCCAGCAGCGCCTTGTTGTTGCAAAAGCCGCCGGCGGTGAGGATGACGGCGTTTTTCGCGTGGATGAATTTCTCCGGCCCAAACTTCTCGCGAATCACCACCCCCACAATGCGCCCGTCATCGTCTTGCACCAGCGCCTCTGCGGGACTTTGGAAGAAATACTCCACGCCCATCTTCTGGCCGTAGGCGAACATGGCGTCGGTGGCGTCCTTCATCTTCAGCACATGGTGGTCCAGCGTGGAGTTCTTCGGCGCCACGTACACCGGCACCTCCCCCAGGCGCCACTGCACGCCGCAGTCGGCCATCCAGTCCAGGCTCTTGCCCCCTTGCTCGGCAATCTTGTAGATGAGCTTCGGGTCGGCAGCGTAGTGGTACTCGTCCATGGCCCAGTCGGTAAGCGCCTGGGCGTCGAAGGGATAACTGGGGAAGGCGAATTGCTTGTCTTCTTGCATGGACATGCCGCCCAAAATGCCGCACATGCCCGCTTCCTGGGCGTTTCCGCCATGCAGCCCCAGCGCCTCGACGCAAATGGTATGAGCCCCCAGCTGGGCGCTGCGAGCGGCGGCGTTCAGACCGCCGCCCCCGGCCCCCACCACGCAGATATCGCACTCGTAGTCCCATTTCACCGGCACAGCGCGCGGCGGGATGGGGCTGGCATCGTTGGCGGGAAAAGCAGCGGCGTTGTGATCGCGGTAGGTGCCATCAGGGGCGCTGGCATTGGTGGCGTCTGATGAGGGGACAGCCACTTCGCCGCTACCGTCAGCCGCCCAGTTGCCTATGCGCTCGTCAGCGTAGGCCACGCCGGCGGCGGCGCCGGTTGCGGCCATGCCGGCGGCCACTGTGCCACCCGCGAAAAGTGCCGCACGGCCCAGAAAGTCACGACGGGAGAAGCTACGCTCGTTTTCCATGGTGGTCCTCCTATTCCCCGGCAGCAGCAGGCACGTCGACGGTTTGGGCTGCGATGCGCGCCTGGTCAAGGGCATTTTCGGTTGCATTCTTCACGGCGGCAGTGGTGATGGTGGCGCCGCTGATGGTATCGATGTCCGAACCCTGCGCCTCCTCGATCATCAGGGCATACTTGCCATCGCGAATGGCCTCGTAGCCACCGCGGCTCTGGCTCTCCCCTTCTTGGGTGGTCTCCAGGCACGTGATGTGGTTGTCGTCCACCAGAAGGGTGACGCTCACCATGCCCTCCATGCCGGGGGCGGTTCCGGTGTACACGCCATCGGCCAGCACGCCCTCCGCTCTCTTCTGGGAATCTAGAGTAACTTGGAAGGCCCAGGGGTCCTCCTCGTGCAGGGCCAACTGCTCGGCGCTGGCAGCATCCTTGCTGCCCGATCCCTCGAACGAGGCACCGCAACCGGAAAGGCCCAATGTGAGAGCCGCGGCGCTGCAAGCAACGGCGGCGATGTTCTTTCTCATGGCTCAACCTCCTAATCTGCGTGCCGGCCCCTTAAGCCGCATCGCCCGCACGCTCGGGAGTTGCCCATCCCTCGGGCACCTCGTAATCATGGCAAGTGTTGCAGTACATGATGGACTGCTGGTGGGCGCCGTGGCAGTTGCTGCAGTCGATAGCGCGCCCCTGGTGGGAGTCATGGGGATTCACGCCCTCTTCTCCTCCCCAGTTCTCGGTGGCCGCCACCACCTCGTCGAAGTCGTGGCAGCCGTTCGCAGTGCACATCTTCTCGTCGGAACGCACCCCCACTGTGGTCAGCAGACCGTTCTCGTCGGTAGAGAAATCGCCGGCTAGCCATACCAGGCCCTCATGCACCTGGTCCTCAATCTTGGCCTCATGGCACTGCAAGCAGGTGACCCCCGCTGCCTGGTGTGCCCCAGCCCCGAGCGTTGGGTCCTCGTAGTAGCCCTCTACATAGGCGTCCATGGGACTGTGGCAGATGGCGTTGCAGAAGCTGGGCTACGATGGCTGCCACTACCGCTACCGCGATGGGCCATTTGCGCCTCGGCTTTTTCGCTTGGGGCCGGCCGCCGGGCACTGCCGTTTCCGCGGAAATGGCACTTGTGGCCGAACCCTCGCCGGATGCGCAGAAGTTGCACTCATCCTCTTGCTTCATCGTCCCTCCAATCCTTCCGTCTTCCATTTTGTTGTTTCTTCTTAGAAGTTTCTTTTTTGTTTCATTTATGAACTTTTTGGGAAGATTAGCAGGGAATCTACCTCTCCACAAGCACGGAATGACACTCAGTGACAAAGTGTCAACCATTGACGTTTTGTCAAATGTGTTCATTGACTGGACGTCAACGCAGGTTTATTTTCGGTGCATTCGGCATCCAGGGGCTTATCTGAACCAAGACAGAACCCGTTCGACAGGCAAAGGAGGGGAATAGCGATGGTTTGCGAACTGCCATCAAACAGTGCGGTGCCCAAGCGCCGCCCCCACACAATGCTCGATGCCTCCGAACGGCGAGCCGAGATTGTCCAAACCGCCCGTGAGCTCTACGAGGAGCAGGGGCTGGCTCATACCACCATCCAAGATATCACCAGCCGCATGGGAGTGGCCCGCTCGCTGTTCTACCACTATTTCCCCGACAAGGACGCGGTAACCACCGCGGTGCTGGATGCATACGTGGAAGACTACCTGGAGGCGCTGCATTACTGGAACGAGAACCGCCGCGTGGGCGATATCGACCACGCGCTGCGCACACTCACCCACCTGCTGCGCACGGCGCTGTTCGAGAAAGACTCATTCCGCGCCGCGCTGGCCTCCCGCGAGAACGCCGCCCTGTACATCGAGTTCATCAACCGAGTGGCCGAGCAGACGGCCCAGTACCTCATCGACAGCACTGTGCGTGACTATCAATCGCTGCACGAGGTGCGTATTGATCACCTATACGAAACCTTCTACCTGCTTATCGTGGGGATCATTAGCTATACCCGCCGCCACCCGGAAGTACCCGATGAGGTGGTATGCGACCTGATAGCGCAAACCCTGCACATGGATCGCAACGTCACAGCGAAACCATGACAGAGAAGGCTTTCCATTTGCCGCCACCTCCGCACTTGGGACGTTGCAGCAAATGGAAAGCGCTGGAAGCGCCCGGACTTGCCGGCCGGACGAAGAGGGAGACAAGGAGCAGACACCGGCGATGTGCTTGATCGTAAGTCGTTCATCCTAGGAGGAAACATGTTATTCGACGTTTACGGGCCGAATGCACTGTACCAATGGCTGGGTCTGGCCATGGTTCTGATCGCCCTCATCCTGCTCAACGAGTTCGCTCGCCGCACCAAGGCCGGCGGCATGATCATGTTCTTCGGTGTGGCCGCTGCCATGACCGTCTATTGCCTGGCCATCGCCATCGGGGCCGGCATGGGCGCCGAGTGGGCGCTTACCAACCCCACCCATACCGACATGAACAGCTGGTTCCATTACGCCAAGGTGTACGCTGCGCTGGCAGGCTGCATTGGCTTCATGGCCCTGAAATACTCTTGGGGCAAGATCGGACGCAGCCACTGGTTCAAGGCCTTCCCCTTCGTCATCGTGGCCATCAACATCATGATTGCCGTGGTGAGCGACTTCGAAAGCGCCTTCCGCGCCTTCGGTACCACCTGGGTGTCCACCGAGGGCGTCACCCTGTACGGAGGCTGGCACAACGTGTTCAACGGCATCGCCGGCATCCTGAACATCCTGTGCATGACCGGCTGGTTCGGCATTTATATCTCCAAGAAGCGCCAGGATATGCTGTGGCCCGACATGACCTGGGTCTTCATCATCGCCTACGACCTGTGGAACTTCTGCTACACCTACAACTGCCTGCCCACCCACTCTTGGTACTGCGGCATCGCCCTGCTGCTGGCGCCTACTATTGCCGGCCTCATTTGGAACAAGGGCGGATGGATCCAGAACCGCGCCTTTACGCTGGCCATTTGGTGCATGTGGTGTCAGATGGTGCCGATGTTCGCGAACGACTCCATCTTTGCTGTGCAGTCCGTAAATAACCCCAACGTGAACCTGGTGGTTTCCATCATCGCGCTGGTAGCCAACATCGCGGCACTGGCCTACATCGTGTACCGCTCCAAGAAGCTGGGCGTGAACCCCTACAAGCAAGAGGTATTCGTGGGCACCAAGGACTTCAAGCAAGCCATGGAGCGCCGCGCCGACACCGCCTACCTGCTTGAGACCGAGCCTAAGAGCGCTACCCCGGCCGAGATTGCCGAGATGGTGGCCTACAACGCCCTGCCGGTAAACGGCGAAGTGGGCTTCGTATACGTAGCGAAGGACGCCGAGGGCACCACTGTCGAGGTTGAAACCAAGAAGAAGGAATAACCTCGCGGCACTAACGAACCCTCCCAAGAAAAGGCCCTCATCCGAGGGCCTTTTCGTTTGCATTCCCTAAACCCACCCGACGCCCTCCCAGAGGTGGGCCGGTTCGACAGGCCTGCGCTCGACGCTGCGCTCTGTCGGA
>CANSTH010000049.1 GCA_947649875.1 uncultured Parvibacter sp.
AGCTTGTTCTCGTTGAATCTCATGTCCTGCGCGCCGGTCACCTGCATCAACAGTCCAAAGCGCATGCCATCGGCACCATAGTCTTCCATCAGCTTCAGCGGATCCACACCGTTGCCACGGCTTTTGGACATGGGCTTCCCATCGGCAGCCATCACCGTGGGATGGATGATGACATCGTGGAAGGGAATCTGGCCGGTGCAGTACTCGGAGGCCATCACCATGCGCGCCACCCACAGCCCCATGATGTCACGAGCGGTGGACAGCACTTGGGTAGGATAGGCCTCTTTGATCTCCTGAGCGTCCATGCCCTGCTCGGCCCAACCCATGGTGGCAAAGGGCCATAGCTGGCTGGAGAACCAGGTATCAAGCACATCGCTGTCCTGACGCACCGGAGCACCGCAAACTGGGCACACTTCCACTTCCTCAACGGAAGCGTCCTCCCAGCCGCATGCATCGCAGTAGAACATGGGGATGCGATGGCCCCACCACAGCTGCCGCGAGATGCACCAGTCTTTGAGGTTTGCCAGCCAATCCAGGTACACCTGCTTCCAACGGGCAGGGTGGAACTGGATGGAGCCATCCTCCACCGCTTTAGCAGCCGCTTCTTTCAAGCGGTCTACTGCCACGAACCACTGTTCCGACTCCCAGGGCTCCAGCTTGGTGTGGCAGCGATAGCAAGTCATCACCGAGTGATCGTGCTCTTCCACATGATCCAAGAGGCCCAGTTCGTCGAAGGCGGCCACCACTGCTTCGCGCGCCTGATCGCGATCCATTCCCGAGAACGGGCCAAAGCCCTCCACCACATGGGCTGTCTCATCGAAAATGTTGATGCGCGGAAGCCCCGCCTTCTCCCCCATCGCCCAGTCGTTGGGGTCGTGCGAAGGGGTTACCTTCACGCAGCCAGTGCCGAACTCAGTGTCGACATGCCAATCGGCAAAGATGGGAATCTCACGGTCTACCAGCGGCAGTCGCACCGTCTTGCCAACCAAATGGGCAAAGCGCTCGTCTTTGGGGTTCACGGCTACGCCGGTATCCCCCAACATGGTCTCAGGGCGCGTAGTGGCCACCACGAGGTACTCCAGCCCATCGACCGGCTGGGTAAGCGGGTAGCGCAAATACCACAGATGCCCTTTCTCAGGCACATATTCCGCCTCATCGTCGGCAATGGCGGTTGTGCAGCTGGGGCACCAATTCACAATGCGCTTGCCCCGGTAGATAAGCCCTTCCTTATACCAGCGGGTGAACACCTCGCGCACCGCGTGGACGTAAGCCGGCTCCATGGTGAAGTGCTCGTGCTCGTAGTCGCAGCTGCAGCCCATGCCCTCGATCTGCCGCACGATGGTGGCACCGTACTCTTTGTACCAGTCGTAGCATGCCTCGACAAATGCCTGACGGCCGATCTCTAAACGGCTTATGCCCTCGCTGGCCAGCTTCTTGTCCACCTTGGTTTGGGTGGCGATGCCGGCATGATCGGTGCCCAGCACCCAACGGGTACGATAGCCCTGCATGCGAGCGCGACGGATGCAGGCGTCCTGGATGGTGTCGTTCAGCGCATGGCCCATATGCAGCATTCCAGTGATGTTGGGAGGAGGAATGACGATGGTGTAGGTGTCGTCGGCGTGCTCCCCGAAACCGGACCCGCGCTGGAAGAAGCCGTTGTCTTTCCACGCCTGGAAGATGGGGCGCTCGTGGGCCTGAAAATCGAAATCAGGGGCCTTGGAGGCCTTTTGCTTGTTGGAATTGTCCGCCATTTTCTCCCTCTTTACAAAAATCCCGTGCTTGCAGGGCAAACGGGCCGCGGTTTACCCCCGGCCCGAAAGACACCTCGTCAACTTGAGCCCCCTACGAGCGGGGGGCAAAGAAATCGCCGGGCTCGATGATGGGCTTCGTCTCGCCTGTTACATCGCTTGCATGTACCACCACCCGGGCCGGACGCCCCAGCGTAGGCAGGTCGTACATCACGTCCATCAACACTCTCTCGCAAATTGTGCGCAACCCGCGAGCGCCTGTGCCGTGCTCCACTGCCTCATGGGCGATGGCGGTAAGCGCGTCCGGATCGAACACCAGCCGTGCCTGCTCGAATTCGAACATGCGGGTATACTGCTTCACCAAAGCGTTCTTGGGCTCGGTGAGAATGCGCACCAAATCTTCCTCGGAAAGCTCGGAAAGCGAAGTGATGACGGGGATGCGGCCCACGAACTCGGGAATCATCCCGTATTTGTTCAGATCTTCCGGCAGCACTTGGGCCAGAAGCTCGGCATCGCGCAACTTCTGGTTCTCCGGCAAATCGGTGGCGAAGCCCAGAGAAGATGTACCCACGCGATGGGCAATGATGTCGGCCAAGCCAACGAATGCCCCACCTAAAATGAACAGGATATTGGTTGTGTCGATGTGAATATATTCCTGCTGCGGGTGCTTGCGCCCCCCTTGCGGCGGCACACTGGCCTCGCAGCCCTCAACTATCTTCAACAGCGCCTGTTGCACGCCCTCGCCGGAAACATCGCGAGTGATGGACAGATTTTCGGCTTTACGGGCAATTTTGTCGATCTCGTCGATGTAGATGATGCCGATCTCCGCCCGGGCAATATCGTTATCGGCAGCAGCTATAAGCTTCAACAGGATGTTCTCGACATCCTCGCCCACATAGCCCGCCTCGGTAAGGGTAGTGGCATCAGCAATTGCGAAAGGAACCTGCAGCGTGCGGGCAAGGGTTTGGGCCAACAGCGTTTTGCCAGAGCCGGTGGGCCCCAAGAGCATTATGTTGCTCTTGGCCAGCTCTACATCGCCCTCTAACGCCTCGGCCCCCATGGAGATGCGCTTGTAATGGTTGTACACCGCAACCGACAGAGCCTTCTTGGCGTTCTCCTGCCCGACCACATGATCGGATAGCTGCTTGTAAAGCTCATGGGGAGTTGGCAAGCGCCCCAGCGAGGCCCCCGGGTTCTCGGAGCGATGCTGCTCAAGATAAGCGGTGGGCATCTGGGGCTCCTGCTCTTCACCGCCGCCCATCATCTCGTGCTGCATGGCATAGCCAAAATCGCGCATCATGGCATCGGCGCACAACGAGATGCACTCATCGCAGATATAAATGCCATTGGGACCCGAAATCATGGCGCTTACTTCTTCGTGCCCCTTCCCGCAGAAGGCGCAGAATATCTGGTTTTCATCGCGATAGCGATTGGGACGATCGTTGCTCATAGAGGTAGTGTCCTTGCTGTTTCTATTCTCTATTCGGCTGCGCGCACGCCGTGATGGGTAATAATCTCGTCCACCAAACCGTAGGCCTTGGCCTCTTCGGCGGTCATGTAGTTGTCACGCTCGGTGTCAAGCTGAATGCGCTCGATGGTCTGGCCGGTGTTGTCCGCCAAGATCTTGTTCAAGCGGTCACGGGTCTTAAGCATGAAGTCGGCCACAATGGCTATCTCGGTTTGCTGCCCCTGAGCGCCGCCGGAAGGCTGATGGATGAGCACCATGGAATTGGGCAGGCAAAAACGCTTGCCCTTGGTGCCGGCCGACAGCAGCACGGCCGCCATTGAAGCACACTCGCCGATGCAAATGGTGGATACATCGCATTTGATGAAGTTCATGGTGTCCAGAATGCCAAGACCCGCAGTGACAGACCCTCCAGGCGAATTGATGTAGAGAGAGATGTCCTTGTCGGGGTCGGCGCTTTCCAGGTGCAGTAGCTGGGCCACAACGGAGTTGGCCACGTGGTCGTCGATCTGCTCGCCCAAAAAGATGATGCGGTCGTTCAGCAAGCGAGAGTAGATGTCGTAGCTGCGCTCGCCGCGGGGGGACTGTTCGATAACGTAGGGGATGAGGGCATTGCTTGCGCGTTCGATGCTCATACGTGCTCACTTTCATACGCGGCGGCCACCGTTGAGCCGCCAACTGTCAGGTATCCTGCCTATCATAGGTTAAAGGGCCAAGCTGGCAACCCGCCGACCCAAAATTCCATAGCAAAAGGCCGCTCGTTCTGATGAAGCGAGCGGCCCTAAAACCTAAAAGAGAATATGAAGGCTACTCGGCCTCCACGGCCTCTTCCACTGCCCCGGCCGCAGCATCTTCCACAGCAACCGCAGCCGCCTCGGCATCTTTCTCGTCCTCGGCGGAAATCTCCACCACCGGGTCGGCCGCAGGCTGCGCGGTCTCGGTGACAATGGCGCAGTCCATTACATTGTTGACCGCCTTGCCACGAATAACGCCCTCGCGGATGAGATACAGGCGGCCTTCCTGGCGCCACTCCTCCATCATGGATTCCGGTTCAGGGACGCCAGCCTTCACGAACTCGGCCAGCACCTCCTCATCGGTGGCATCAATATCGTTGTGGCGAGCCCAGGCGTCCAGCGCCAGGCCGGATTTAACCTCATCGGTGGCCTGCGCCTTGATGTCCTCTTTGAACTGGTCGGAGGTGATGCCCTGCATCTTCAGGTAGCCATCCAGGGTCATGCCGGCGCCCTGCAGCTGGCCGAAGAACTCCTGCAGCAAATTGGCCTGCTGCTGCTCTACCAGCGCACCGGGGACCTCCCCCTCAACACGCGTCATAAGGGCCTGCAGGCAGTTGTTCTCCTTCAGGCGAGGCAGGTAGCTTTCTTTCTGCACCTCGATGCTCTGGGCAATGCGGGAACGCATGTCGGCAACGTTTTCGAAGCCCATGGTCTCCTTGGCCCACTCATCGGTGACCTCCGGAAGCTCCTTCTTTTTCACCACATTACAGGTAACCTCGAACTTGATCTTCTGACCGGCCAGGGGCTGCAGCAGCACCGAGTTCTCGGTAACGGGCACCAAAAGGTCGAACTCGCGGGTCTCCCCCTTCTTGATACCCATGATCTCCTTGTCGAAGGCCTCGGAGAGCATGCCGGTGGCAGGCGCGTAAAGCCGCGACTCGCTGGAAACAGTCTCCACCGTCTTGCCGGTCTCGTCAGTTGCAACGATTTTTAGGTCAGCGTAGTTGTCTTCCTTCATCTTCTTTGAAGCGGAGGCGTCGACGAACTCCACGTAGTGGCCGCGCATGGTTTCCATCTGCTCGTCGATCTCGGCCTCGCTGGCACCTGCCGCCGGCATCTCAATCTCAACTGGCTCGTAAGAAGAAAGCTCGTAAGCCGGCTTCACCTCTACCTCGAAGGAGAACTCGTAGGGCAGCCCCTGCTTGGCCACCTCGTCTGCAGAGAACGTGGGCTGACCCATGGGGAACAGCTTCTCGGCCTCCACGGCAAAGGGATACCCCTCGTTCACCAGTTGCTCGGAAACGGTGGCCGCCACCGCCTCGGCACCCAAGGCGTTGTCGATAACCTTGCGAGGGGCCTTGCCCTTGCGGAAGCCCGGGAAGTTATAGCGACCGGCAAAGTCGCGGTAGGTCTGGTTGATTCGCTTGTCCACTTCTTCGGCGCCAACGGTAACGGTAACCTTTACCCGATTGCCCTCTAGCACCTCTTTGTTAGTCTCCACAGAAGTCCTCCATCGTGTCTGTTCATTCTTACGCCTCGCCCATAGCGGGCGAAAACGCACAGTTCGCAATTATTGCATACCTTTACGCGCTTGCACAGAATTGTATTGCCCGCGTTGCAAAATATCAGCGGCCAACGCATTCTTTCTAGAAGGTCTAGGTTTTTCAGGACAAGGCTAGAGGAGGGCGATGCCGGCCTGAGTAATCACGTAGGCGTCATCCACCTGCTGCTTGAGCTCATCAGCGGCAGAAAGGTTCTTCGGAACGCCGGCATCGTCGGGCCGAAGAGCCTCACACAGGGCAAACGCGGCATTGTGCAGAGGAAGCAGCCCCAGCTCCATAGAGGTGCCTTTGAGGGTATGGGCAGCCCTGAAGGCAGTAGGCCAGTCCTGCTGAGCCATCGATGTTCCCAACAGCTCGTACGTGTCATCCTGCAAGAAAAAGCCAAGGTACTTCGCAATACGGTTGTCATCGAGCAGCCGCCCCCGCACTGCGGCCAAGTCTCCGCCGCACACCTCGTAGCAATCTTCAAGGCTCATATAGGTTGGTCCTTTCTCTTCGGCAACCGTTTAGTTGCCGTTGTCGATGGGAGTTATAGAGCTGGTAAACGCGGGATGAGGCTGCTGGTTACCCTCATAGAACGTGTAGCCGTTGCGTCCCGACCCCTTTCGCACATACAGAGCCGCATCGGCGCATCGGAAAAGATCCTCATAGGACACGGCCTCGGTGGGCGCTACCGCCACCCCCATGGAAACCGTCACATCCCACCCAGAATAGTTGCCGCAAATGCGCTTGAAAATGCGTTCTACCACCATGTGGGGATCACCCTTGACCTCCATGAAGATCAAGAACTCGTCTCCGCCGACACGGGCGATGAGGTCGCGGTCGCGAACGGAGCCCCCCATGCGAGACGCCATCCAGGTCAGAATGTCGTCTCCGAACAGGTGGCCACGCGTATCGTTAACAGCCTTGAAGTTATCGATGTCGAGCACGCACAGTACCAAGGTCTTGTCGCTTCGGTTTGCCAGCCTCTCGCCAATGGTGCGCTTGGCGGTAGCATGGTTCATGAGGCCGGTGAGGCTGTCGTGGGAGGCCCTGAAGGACAGTTTGTCCAAGTTTTCCTGGCGCTCGTTGATGTCCACGAGCTTTCCGATGAGAGCGCTCATGGAGCTGTCGAGGCTGCTCACCGTCCAAATGACGCGCGCTGTTAGCTCGAACCACCGCGGGCCGCTGGGGGCGTTGCCCACGATCTTCATATGGATGAGCGGGTTCTCGGGAGTGGCGTTACGCACGCCCTCCAAGAGGGCGTCCATGTTGTCTTTCCCGAAGAACGCGAGCAGGCTTGCGTCTTTACAGGGCGAGAGGATGGCCTCCCCAAGCCCAAGGTCACCGGGGCCATGATCGTTCAAGACAAGGAGATCGGTGGCATTCGTGTATTCGAACTGCAGCTCGCTGGACATGGAAGCGAAAAAGCGGTACTTCTGCCGCTCGTACTCGAGCTGCTCCACCGTTCGGGCGGAAATCTGCCCGGCGCTGCGCGGCGAGATGAGAGCGCCGCCATCGGCAACATCCGATTTCGGCAGGCCATCGGAGGGGGCGGTGAGCACTTCCTCTATCTCGTCTATCGACTCGATGAACGCCTCGAGAAGAACGGGGTTGAAGGCCCCGCATTCACCGCCAACAATCATCTCAACGGCCTTTTCGCGCGGAAATGCCTTCTTGTAAACGCGCTCGCTGCGCAGGGCATCGTACACATCCGCCAAGGAAACCACCTGGGCCGACAGCGGGATGTCGTCACCTGAGATGCCATCAGGGTATCCGGCCCCGTCGTAGCGCTCGTGGTGCCACCGAACAATCTCATAGGCGGTCTTGACCAGCTTGGTGTCCTTGTTGCCGTCCAGGCTTGCAAGCATTTCGGCGCCCTTGACAGTGTGGGACTTCATCACCTCGAACTCTTCAGGCGTCAAGCGGCCTGGCTTGTTCAGTATCTCGTCAGGAACCGAGATCTTGCCCACATCGTGCAGGCTCGAAGCCAGCGAGATAATGCGTATGTCCTCGTCAGTGAGATAGTACTGGCTAGATTTGCGACCCATGCACTTGAGAAACAGCCGTGTCATGTCGCTCACGTGGGTGACATGCGAGCCAGACTCGCCGTTTCGGAACTCAACGATATGGGAGAGCATCGATACCATGAGCATGTTGTCGCGCTCGCGAGCCAGCACCTGCTCTTCCATCAGCCCCACCAAGTCGCGCTGCTTGGCGTACAACATGATGGTGTTCAGCACGCGCCGCCGCACGATGTTCGCCACAAAGGGACGGCTAATGAAATCGCTGGCGCCAAGCTCGTAGGCGCGCATGACAATGTCGGAATCGGTCTCCGAGGAAATCATGATGACGGGAATCTCGTCAACGTAGCCGGCCTTCGACATAAACTCCAAAACATCAAGCCCGTTGAGAATCGGCATCACGATATCGAGCAGAACCACAGATATTTCGGTACCGAGCTCCTTGATGCGGGCAATGGCCTGCTGCCCATCCTCGGCTTCGACAAAGCTGGCCTCGCCCCCGATAATGTCCTGGAGCAAAAGGCGGTTCATCGGATTGTCGTCCACGATGAGAATAGTTCGGCCTTTAAGGCTTCCCACTGTCATGGGCTCCCCTTTCCTAGCGCCGCCAAGAAAACCAGTGCATGCGGCAGGCGCATGTGAACACATTATCAGATATGGACGAAAACGGGTAGCCGGATAGAGCTGTGCGGCCACTCGGCAGGGCGTGGTTTACCGCACAAGGGAGCCGCTGTGGTTTTTGTCGCCCTTCCCACCACATGTTGTCCTGCGCGCAGACAATTTTTTCGAGCAAAGTTATAATACGAAAAGATTTGTTCAGTCCAACAGAACCAGGTGCTCGGATACTTTGAAACACCTTTCTCTTTTGAATAGCACGTTCGCGTTTTTGCTGCTTGCCGCAATGGGAGGCCTGCTCATCGGTTGTGGGGGCAGCGCGGAGCCGCAGGGACCCAGCTCCGCCTCCGACAGTCCCGCGCAGCCCTCGCAACCCTCCCCCGCGCCGTCTGCCGAAGACAACAACAAACCAAACAGCGGAGATTCCACCCAAAGCCAGCCACAGGCGCCCACGGCGCAAACCTCCGGCGCTCCGCTCTCCATACCAACAAGCCTCATCATCCCTTCCCTCGATGCGAGCGCCGCCTTTTCCGACAACGGCGCCTCCATCGATGCTTCCAATGCAAGCAAAGGCTGGGTGGCCGCAAGCGCCCAAAACGACGTGCGTCTCAAATTCCAGGTCATCAAAGGGGAGATGAGCTACAACTACGACCTTCCCGGAGATGGGACGGCCATCGTATGCCCGGTCAACATGGGAAGCGGGTCATACACGTTCCGCGTCATGCAAAACACCTCTGGTTCCAACTATGTGGAAATTTGCTCGGTGGTGGCGGACGTATCCCTGGAAAGCGAGTTCGCCCCCTACCTCATTCCCACTGTCTTCTGCAGCTATACCGAGTCGTCATCTGCCGTGAAGAAGGCGCGGGAACTTGCTTCCGGCGCCCAGAACCAAGGAGATGCGCTGGCCGCCGTGTACGATTGGGTGTGCGCCAACATAAGCTACGACGCCGCCAAAGCCGAAGACCTCAGCGACAAGAGCGGCTATGTGCCAAGTCCCGATGGCACGCTTGCATCAGGGACCGGCATTTGCTTCGACTACTCCGCCCTGTGCGCCGCTATGCTGCGCAGCCTTGGCATCCCCTGCCAGGTGGTCACCGGTTACGTAAGCCCCAACGACCTGTATCATGCTTGGAACATGGTGTACATCGACGGCACCTGGCAAGCCGTTGGCATCGACGTGAGAGCAAACACGTGGAGTCGCGTGGACTCCACTTTTGGGGCGTCCCCATCTTATAAGGAATATGTGGGAGACGGCATAAACTACACCGATCGCTATATTTACTGATAGCGGCCGAGAGACAAAGGGAAAGGAAGCAAGCGAGAACATGAAAAGGCCCCTACTGAACAGCCTGGCCCTGTCTGAGCTATTCGAGAGCATAGCGCTCATGCTCTCCTCTGGCATGCAGGCCAGCCAAGCTCTCTGGACCCTTGCGCAGGACTCCGGCGACGAGGACGTGCTGAGCACCTGTCGCCAAATGTGCACATCATTAGACAATGGCAACCCCCTCGGCGAGGCGGCTCAGCAAACCGGGGCATTCCCCCCTTATGCGGTGAAGATGCTGAAGATCGGCGACAAAAGCGGTCGCTCGGAAGAGGTGGCCCGCTCGCTTGCCACCTACTACGGTGAAGAGCATCGGCTGTTCACGCGGCTTCGAAGCTCGCTGGGATACCCCTGCTTGCTGTTGGGGCTCATGTCGGTGATCCTCGTTGTCACTTGCGCGCTGGTGCTGCCGGTGTTCATGAACGTGTACCAGCAGATGACCGGCTCTCTCACCACCGGCTCCTACTGGTTCGTGTCGTTGGCGCTGGTGGTGGGCTGGGCGGCTTTTGCCCTCACCTTGGCCGCCACGGTTGCCATGTTGGCGCTTTATGTCAAAAGCGGCAGCGAGTCCGGCCGCATGGCCCTGCTGCGGCTATGCGAGATAGTTCCCTCGCTGAAGGAAAGCGCCTACAACCTTGCCGTCTCCCGCTTCTCCGCTGCGCTGGCAACGGCGCTTGCTTCCGGCCTGAACACCACCGAGGCATTGGCGCTGGCCACCCAGACGGTCGATCATCGCCAATTGTCGCAGCGGCTCTCAGACGCCCAGGTTGCCATGGATGACAACTCCGATCCTAAGGGACTTGCACGGGCAATGGTGGAGGCGGGGTTGTTCCAGCCGCTATATGGGCACATGCTGCTAGTTCAGGCGACAGCCGGGTCCACTGCCGAGGCATTGGACGCACTTTCGGCCACCTTGTTCGAAGACGCGCTTGACTCGATGACGGCCGCTATCGACAAGATAGAGCCCTTGTTGGCCGGGTTGCTCACCGTTGCCGTTGGCGCCACCCTCCTGGCAGTGATGATGCCCCTCATCGGCATCATGGGATCGATTGGCTAGGCCATGGCGAAACCACTAGAAAAGAACAGGCTCATGCCCCGCATTGCTGCCGCTGTTGTCGCCGTGGCCTTCGTGGCCGCAGTGGGCGCAGGATGGCAAGCGGCACAAGCAGCCACTGCCGAGCAGGGAGCGGCAAGCCTTCGCCAAGCCATCCTGGATGCCGCCGCCCAATGCGCAGCGGTAGAGGGCGCCTATCCCCTCTCCCTTTCCCATTTGGAAGAATGCTACGGACTCTCGATAAACGAGGAGGCCTACGCCGTCACCTATGAGGCGTTCGCCACCAATATGCCGCCTCACGTGGTGGTGAAGCTCCGATGAGCCGCACAGCTGGGAACATCGCACGCCCATCTTTTGGGCAGCGCGCTCATGCGGGCACGTCGTCCCGGTCCACCATGGCGCTCTTCGGCCTCTTCCTGGCCCTCCTGCTGGCCGCGCTCATGTTCGGCGCGCTTACCTATCAACAGGTGGAGGGGCAAGGCGTACACACCCGCACTTCACGGGCATCCCTTGCCATGCTGGTGAACACAGTAAAGGGGCATGACGGCGTTTCGACGGTAGCAGTGGCCGACGAGGGCGGACGCCTGGTGATACGGGAGACCGTGGGGGGCACCCCTTATGAGACCGCCGTATTCCTGCGCGATGGCATGATCTGCCAGCAAACCTCTTTGGTAGACGCTGACGTGTCAGACGCCTCGGTTATCGCCGTGGCTCCATCAGACACTCTGAGGTTCGATTACGAGGACGGCCTTCTCACCATAACCACCGATGCCGGCGAGGCATCGGTGTTCTTCCGCAGCCATAACGCCGAAGGACTGGATCAAGGAGGAAACCCCCTTACCGGAGAGGTGGTGATCTTGTGACCAACCGCTTTCCGATAGCGCGACGCGCTCTGGCGCGGCAGTCCTCCCCCCGCAGCGGGTTCTTTCTGGAGATGGCTTTCCTGCTGCTATTTGCCGGCATCTCACTGGCTATCGTCTTCTCGCTCATGGGAGCGGCATACTCTCAGGCCAAACGAAACGACAGCTTCAACGAAGCGCTGAACGTGGCCACCTCCCTGGCCGAGCAGAGTGCTGCAGGCCAAAATGTTCCCGCCTCTACCGAAGTGGGCCAGTTCACCGTTGTGTGCACCCCTCGCACCGTACATGCCCAGGCTGGACAACTCGAATGCTTAGACGTGCAGATCTTGGACGGACAGGAAACCGTCTATTCCTTCCAAACGGCCACATACGAGGCAGGGGGCAGCCGATGAGCGGGCATCGCATGCGCATGGGACCGGTCACCATACTCACCTTCCTGGTACTGCTGGTGATGGCAGTAATGGCAGTGTTGGAAGTGTCCACTGTGAACGCTCAGAATGCCATCGAGCAGCGTCAGCGGGAAACTGTGGCCGCCACCTACCGAAACGAGGCCACGGCCCAAGCTTTCCTCGCCTGCCTGGACGGCGTCCTCGCCAATGCGCAAGATGGAGACAACCCGTGGGAGGCGGCGCACGCGGCTTTTCCCGATGCGAAAGCGCTCCAGCAGTCGTTGAGCGAACCCTGCCAGGAAATGGGTGTGCAGGCAGCCGAGGTGACAAATCTTGACTGGGGAGGAAATCAGCTGACGGTTGTCTTCCAAAGCGATGGGTTTCGCCAGCTCACTGCAACAGTGATTCCCGAAGCACAGCAAGGGTACATGGTAACCCAATGGAACGCCGAGACCCTCTGGGAAGAGGAAGAGGGAACCGGCCTCTGGACCGGCCAATAGGCGTGACAAGACGAACGAATTTTGATACCGCAATAAGTAAGGAGAAGAAATGACGCTGACGGAAACGCTCAAGGCAATGGTGGACGACAAGGTGTCCGATGTGTTTGTAGAGGCGGGCCTTCCGCTGACCACCCGCAGGGACGGCCAGCTGGTTCGAGCAGCGCTTAGGGCCCGATGACACCCAGCGCATCATCTTCGATATCTACCAGTTGGCCAACCGCCAGGTAGACGCTCTTTTGGCCGATAGCACTCGCGACGACGACTTCTCGTTCGCCATCGCCGGCATCGGCCGTTTCCGTGTGAACGTGTTCCGGCAGCGGGGCACGTTTGGGGCCGTCATTCGCATCATCCCCTTTCAGCTTCCCGATCCCGCAGCCTGCTCCATCCCCGACGAAGTTATGGAATGTGCCGCGCTTAACAAGGGGCTTGTGCTGATTACCGGGCCGGCCGGATCGGGCAAAACCACCACACTTGCCTGTCTCGTCGATCAGATGAACAAAACTCGCAGCGGCCATATCATCACGCTGGAGGATCCCATCGAGTACGTTCACCGCCACCAGGGCTGCATCGTTACCCAGCGAGAGATTCCCACCGATGTGGCAACCTATGCGCACGCGTTGCGCTCGGCCATGCGCGAGGCTCCCGATGTCATCCTCATCGGTGAAGTGCGCGATGCCGAGACCATTGCGGCTGCTATGACCGCTTCCGAGATGGCCCAGTTGGTGTTCTCTACCCTGCACACCACTGGCGCCGCCTCAACGGTCGACCGCATTATAGATGCCTTCCCCGCCAACCAGCAGCGCCAAATTCGCCTGCAGCTGGCCATGGTGCTGCGCGCAGTTGTCAGTCAGCAGCTGGTGCCCGCAAAAGACGGCTCGCTGGTGCCGGCATTCGAGATCATGACCGGCACTCCCGCCATCCGCAACCTCATTCGCGAGGAAAAAACTCACCAGATGGACAGTGTGATTGCCGCCTCGGCCGACAACGGGATGATTACCATGGATCAAAGCCTGTACAACCTGTACAAGGCTGGCACCATCACCAAGGAAACTGCCCTGCAGTACGCTATCCACGAGGATGTGCTTGCCCGCCGACTGGAGGCATAGGGGAAGTCGGCATACGCGAAAATTCGTCGGGCAGAGATTTTATCTCTGCCTAATGTTGCGGCTCATATTCGGCCCTGTGCCAGCCTCACGCCGCAGCTCGCATGCTGCCCTGCGGCAGCCATCAACCGTGCCATTGCAGCAACACAAACGCAACCAGCGCGAATAGGATTGCCATGGCAAAGGCCCCGGCAACGTCTTTGGGGTAATGAACGCCGCCGCGCACCCGCAGAACACCAAGCGCTACCGCCAAGATCAGCAAGGTCGAACACACCACCGGATATCCGGCAACGCCCCACAAGGAAGCTATCAGAAACGCCGAAAAACAATGGCGGCTGGGAAACGAATCGTCCTCCCCTTCTCGCACAATGCGGGGGGCTTGGCCACCGTCCTGATAAGGACGAGGGGCTGCTATGGCCTTGCGCATCACCGTAACGGACGCAAACCCTATTGCCGCCACGCCGTAGCAGACTGCAAGCGCAATGAGGCGGCCTCCGGTCGCCAGGACAATGCCCAGCAGGCCGAAGGCCGCGTAAAAGACCCAAACGATGATGCGGTTGGCACTCTCCATCGCCGGAGATAAGGCCAGCGCCTAGGCGTCCAACTCATCAGCGGTGAACATGTCTTTGCCCATGTGCACCGGCTTGCCTTCCTTGATCATGCGACGATACTCGGCAGTAGCGGTGAACACCACATCCGAAGAGGAATTGACGGCAGTCTCGCAGGAGTCCTGCACCACGCCAATGATGAAGCCGATGGCAACCACCTGCATGGCGATGGCGTTGTCGATGCCGAAAAGGGCACAGCACATCGGGATCAGAAGGAGCGACCCGCCGGCAACACCGGAGGCGCCGCAAGCAGACACGGCCGCCAACACGGACAAGATAACGGCTGTCACCGGGTCAACCTGAAGCCCCACCGTGGAGCAAGCGGCCATGGTCATGATGGTGATGGTGACGGCGGCACCGGCCATATTGATGGTAGAGCCCAGCGGGATGGAAACGGAGTAGTTGTCCTTATCCAACCCAAGCTTCTCGCATAGCGCCATGTTCACCGGGATGTTGGCAGCAGAACTGCGGGTGAAAAACGCCGTGAGACCGGAGTCCTTCAGGCAACGAAGCACCAGCGGATAGGGATTCATACGAGTGCAGATGAATACGATGAGGGGATTGGTGACAAGGGCGATAAAGGCCATGCAGCCCACCAGCACCAAGATAAGGCGCCCGTACTCCACGAAGATCTCAAGACCGTTGGTGCCCACCGAGTTGTACACGAGGCCCATGACGCCAAAAGGCGCAAACGCAATTACCCAACGGACGAGGGTAGATACGGCATCGGCCAGCGTGGTGAAGAAATTTTTCACGTCATCGTTGGCAATGCCGCGCAGGATGATCCCCAGCACGGCAGCCCAGGCCAAGATTCCCAGGTAATTGGCATTCGCCAGCGAATCAACTGGGTTGTTCACCACGTTCATGATGAGCGCCACCAGCACATCGCCCACATTGGTAGGAGAGGCCATGTCAACACCCGCCGAAGTGTCCAGCGTGAGCGGAGTGGGGAAAATGTAGCTTGCGACAACTGCGACAATGGCTGCCACAAATGTGCTCACAATGTAGAGAACGACAACAGTGCCCATCGTGCCCTTACCCTTGGAATTGCTTAAGGCCGAGAGCACCAGGAAGAACACGAGGATGGGGGCCACGCCCTTAAGTGCGCCCACAAAGATATCGCCGAACAGCATGATGAAAGCATTAACGCCGGTAGGCTCTTCAGCAATGGGAATAAGCAGCGCAAGTACAACGCCAACTACAAGACCAACGATTATTCGCTTAATCAAGCTGATGTCGTTGTACTTCCTTACAATTTTCTTGAGTTGCTCCATAAGGGTCCCTCCTGGTCCATGGGATTAGCCCAGCCAAGGAGGGAATGGTGCGGGCGAAAGGACTCGAACCTTCACGGGTTGCCCCGCCAGGACCTAAACCTGGTGCGTCTGCCAATTCCGCCACGCCCGCACATCGAAAACCACATCTGCGTGCGCCTCGCGACCTCGCTCAGCTGCAGCGATGCGTTGATGATAGCAAATAATGCGTTGTTTTCCCCTCGCGTCAGAAGGGGAATCACCTGCCCGGTCACCCAACCCGCCGAGCGGCGATACGAAAGGATGCGGAAGCGCTATGCGTTAGCCCCGCTTTTCGTAGGGCGGAGATTCTATCTCCGCCTAAACGGACAGCCTATATGCGCTTGCAACCCAGGCAGACACAGAATGCCTGCCCTACGAACGAATGCCTACCGCAAAACCAATGTCGACGGTGATTTAAGGCTATAAACAAAAACCCGCTGAGCAGCGGGTTTGGAAATTTTATGGCTCCTCGGGTAGGACTCGAACCTACAACCCTCCGGTTAACAGCCGGATGCTCTGCCAATTGAGCTACCGAGGAATACAACCGGCGCTTCGTTCAACGCGCAAGAATGAATTATACAGAACGCAACCATCAGCGCAAGAGGTAAATTTTCCCAATGGAAGAAATCACAAAGCTTCGTGCCGGGGGGACGGGGATGTGGGAACCAACCGCCTTTTGATGATGCCCCGCCCCCCCCCCCCCAAACAAAAAAAACAAAAAGAAAACCCACCCGCAAACGCCAACAACCA
>CANSTH010000050.1 GCA_947649875.1 uncultured Parvibacter sp.
TCGCCCAGGTTGCAGATGGCGTACTCTTTGGCCAGCTCTGCAATGCGGCCCTCTTCGTCCACGTCCGCCACCAGCATTCGGCAGGTGACCGTTCCAATATCGATGGCGGCGTACCGTCCCGGCTTGTACATTCCCATGGTGCGTCCTTTCGCTGTATGTTTTTGCAAGCATAACCCTTTGCCGGGCAATCCAGAGATGCTTTCCCAAAACGGAACCGAATGTAAAGAATCGCGCCAATTCGGCAACGGAGTGGCTTTGGGTTGGTGACTGCTTTTCGTTGTGGGGGAGAAGGAGGCCTCCGCTGCCTACCATGATGGCAGGTGGCCCGTCCCAAGGCGCTGGGCGCGCATGTGCGTGCGCTGGCGGCGGCAACGGGCAAACGCTGAGCGATAGGAGACTGCAATGGATTACCAAGGGCTGCTGAACAAGCTGATCGATACCGAAAAGCGCCTCATGCCCGACATCGAGCGCATGGAGCACGAGGGCAAGTGCCCCCATGAGCTGCGGGTGGCCAAGGCCGAATTCGTGGAATGGGAACACAAGGTTGACGGCTGGAAGGGGCTAGAAGAGGCTCCCAAAGAGTGGCCGGTGGCGAAACTGGCCCATGCGTTGAAGGAAACAAAGGGCCTGTTCAACGTTGAGCGCCAGAAGGACATCGACGAGTTCGAGCAGCTGGCCAAGCAACTGCCCGCCGATTTCTCCGACCCGCTGGGTGCGTAGCTGCCGCGGCGCTGTATAGCCGCTCTCGCTCATGAAGCTTTTTTGGCCCGCACCCGTTTTTGGGTGCGGGCCCGTTTTTCGTATGCGCGGCCGCTTGGGCGTTGCGGCTGGGGCCTTTGCGCCCGCGTAGTCTTTCTGCCCTCGGACGAAAAGGGCCTGTAGCTGGGGTTTCCAGTGATAGAATATCCCGGATTTTGGTAATTCCCACGAAAAGGAGAGCCCATGACGCGTCCCATGACCATGGCGGAGAAAATTCTGGCCGCCCATGCGGGATTAGACGAAGTGGTGCCGGGACAGCTGATCGAGTGCGATCTGGACCTGGTGCTGGCCAACGATGTGACGGCCCCCATCGCCATCAAGACGGTTCGCCAGATCACCGATAAAGTGTTCGACCCGGAAAAGGTGCTCCTGGTGCCCGACCATTACGTTCCCAATAAAGATATCAAGAGCGCCGAGCAGGCAAAGATTGTGCGCGAATTCGCCCGCGAGCAGGACATCACTCACTTCTACGAGGTGGGCTGCATGGGAGTGGAGCACGCACTGTTGCCGGAGCAGGGGGTTGTGGGGGCCGGCGACCTCATTATCGGTGCCGACAGCCACACCTGCACGTACGGCGCACTGGGGGCATTTTCCACCGGCGTGGGCTCCACCGATGCCGGCGTGGGCATGGCCACTGGCAAGGCGTGGTTCAAGGTGCCCTCCACTATCCTGTTCAAGATAAACGGCCAGCTGAACCCCGGTGTTACCGGCAAGGACATCATCCTGCACATCATCGGCAAAATCGGCGTGGACGGCGCGCTGTACCAGGCCATGGAGTTCACTGGCGACGTGATTGCCAACCTTCCGATGGACGAGCGTTTCTCCATTTCGAACATGGCCATCGAAGCGGGCGGCAAGGCGGGCCTAATGGAGGTGGACGACGTTACCCGCGCGTACATGGATGGCCGGGTGGAGCGTCCCTACATCGAATACCATCCTGATCCTGACGCGGAATATGCCCAGGTGATCGAGATTGACGGCGCCGACATCGTGCCCACCGTGGCTTTCCCGCATCTACCCTCCAACACCCGCCCCGTGGCCGAGGCCCGCGATGTGAAGATCGACCAGGCGGTCATCGGCAGCTGCACTAATGGCCGTTTGGACGACATGCGCCAGGCCGCCGCGGTGCTGAAGGGTCGTAAGGTGCATCCGGATGTGCGCTGCATCGTGATTCCCGCCACCCAGCAGGTGTACCGCCAGTGCATGGAGGAGGGGCTGATGGACGTCTTCTTGGATGCCAACTGTGCCGTTTCCACTCCCACCTGCGGGCCGTGTTTGGGCGGTTATATGGGCATTTTGGCCGCTGGCGAGCGCGCCATTGCCACCACCAACCGAAACTTCGTGGGCCGCATGGGAGATCCCACTTCCGAGGTGTACCTTTCCTCGCCGGCTGTGGCCGCTGCCAGTGCGGTGCTGGGCCATATCGGCCTGCCCGAGGACCTCGACTAAACTCGCCTGCTTCTGGAAAGGACTGCCATGCAATTCAAAGGAACCGCCCACCGCTACGGGCGCGACATCGACACCGACGTCATTATCCCCGCCCGCTACCTCACTACCTCCGACCCGGTCGAGCTGGCCAAGCACTGCTTGGAGGACCTGGACACGCAGTTCGTGGCAAAGGTGGCCCCCGGTGACATTCTGGTGGCGGAAGAGAACTTCGGCTGCGGCTCTTCTCGCGAGCACGCTCCCATCGCCATCAAGGCGGCCGGCGTGGACGTGGTGATTGCCAAGAGCTTCGCCCGCATCTTCTACCGCAATGCCATCAACACGGGGCTGGCCATCATGGAGTGCCCGGCGGCGGTGGATGCCATCAAGGGCGGCGATGTGGTAAGCGTTGACACCGAAACCGGCACCATCGTGGACGAGACAACGGGCGAAACCTTTACCGCCCAGCCGTTTCCGCCCTTCATCGCCGAGATCATTGAGGCGGGGGGCCTGGTGAACCGCTGGAAGAACAAGCTGGGCCAGGAATAACCCCTCCGTACGAAAGGACGCGCTAATGAAGACTTACGATATCTGCCTGTTGCCGGGTGACGGCATTGGGCCCGAGATTATCGCCGAAGGTGTGAAAGTGTTGGAAGTTGTGGGGCACAAATACGATGTTGCCTTCAACTTCACCGAGGCGCTGATCGGCGGCATTGCCATCGACGAGACCGGCACGGCGCTGCCCCAGGAAACCCTTGACATCGCGAAGGGGTCCGACGCGGTGCTGCTAGCAGCAGTTGGCGGCCCCAAATGGGACACCACCGACCCCAACCTGCCCCGTCCCGAGCAGGGGCTTCTAGGCATCCGCAAAGAGCTGGGGCTCTACACCAACCTGCGTCCTGTAAGTATCTTCAACGCCCTGGCCAGCGCTTCCACCCTGAAGCCGGAGGTGATCGACGGCGTTGACCTCATGATTGTGCGCGAGCTTACCGGCGGCCTGTACTTCGGTATGCGTGAGCGCTTCTACGATGAGGAGGGGGCCGGCCCGGATGGCGGCAACGGCCAGCGCGCCTACGATACGCTGGAGTACCGCGAGTACGAGATCGACCGCATCGCCCGCCAGGCTTTCGAAGCGGCTCGCAAGCGCCGCGGCAAGGTGACCAGCGTTGACAAAGCAAACGTGCTGGAGACCAGCCGCCTGTGGCGCGAGATCGTGCATGCCATCCACGATGCCGAGTACTCGGATGTAGAGCTGGAGGACCTGCTGGTGGACAACACTGCCATGCAGCTGATCAACCGCCCTGCCGACTTCGATGTGCTGGTGACCGAGAACATGTTCGGCGACATCCTCTCCGACGAGGCGGCCCAGATTACCGGCTCGCTGGGGATGCTGGCCTCCGCCAGCCTGGGCGATGGTGTTGCCCTCTACGAGCCCAGCCACGGCAGCGCCCCCGACATCGCGGGGCTTGGTGTGGCCAATCCCTTGGCTCAAATCCTTTCGGTAGAGATGATGCTGCGCTACAGCTTCGACATGGGCGACGGGGCCGATGACATCCGCCGTGCTGTGACCGAGGTGCTGGACGAGGGCTGGCGTACCGGCGACATCAAAGGCCCCGATACCCCTGCCGACAAGATTGTGGGCACCGCAGCCATGGGCGACCTCGTGTGCCAGCATATTTAGTGTGGATACATTCGATGCGGTTGCATATATAAACGAGCCCCGGTGGCAGAAAGTGTCGCTGGGGCTTACTCGCGTGCAGCTGCTGCTGGAAAAGCTGGGGCGCCCGCAGGATACTCTGCGGTTCGTGCATGTGGCCGGTACCAACGGCAAGGGTTCCACCTGCGCCTATCTGGACAGCATCTTGCGAGCAGCCGGTTACCGCACTGGGCTTTTTACCAGCCCCTACATCGAGTGCTTCGAAGAGCGCATTCGCGTGGACGGCCAGAACATCTCGCCTGCGGAGCTGCGGGCGGTAACCCTTGAGGTGCGCGATGCGGCGCGAGGGGTGGAAGCGCGGCTGGGCGAGCACCCCACCGAGTTCGAGCTCATGTGCGCGGTGGCTCTGTGCTATTTCGCCCAGCAGCATTGCGACATCGTGGTGCTTGAGGTGGGGCTAGGGGGCCGCCTGGACGCCACGAACGTGATAGAGCATCCGGAAGTGTGCGCCATTACCCCCATCGCTTTGGATCACACCGCCATCTTGGGGAACACGCTGGAGGAGATTGCCGCTGAGAAAGCGGGCATCCTGAAACCGGGCGTGCCGGTGGTCAGCTGGCCCCAGGAGCCGCAAGCGATGGCGGTGGTTCGGGCTAAGGCACAGGAGCTGGGCTGCCCGCTGACCGTGCTGGACCTGGACGCGCTCGAGATGGGCGGTTTGCGAATCGCGGGCTTTGCGGAGTGCGGTAATAGTGCCGAGCTGCATGAGCCAGGTGGCAGAATCGGGCGCCCCTTCGCCCTCTCTTCTCCGAGTGATCGTTTGGGGGGCGGGGAGATTCCGCGCCAAAGTGAGTCTAGAGCGGTCTCCATGGCTGGAAAGCCCGTGCTCTTCCGCTCTTTTTCGTATCGAGGGAACGCCTACCGGACCGCCCTTTTGGGAAGCTATCAGCCCGCCAATGCTGCACTGGCTCTTGAGGTGGCAGCGGCACTTCGCCAGCGGGGCTGGAACATTTCGCCTGAAGCGGAGCGGCAGGGCGTTGCGACTGCCCGTTGGCCCGGCCGTTTCGAGGTGGTGACCAGCCGCCCCCTCATCATCATAGATGGTGGCCATAACCCCCAAGGCGCCCGAGCGTTGGCAGATTCCCTGAAAGAGTTGCTGGCTGCAGTCGGACAGGAAAAAGCCGTCTTCGTGATGGGCGTGCTGGCGGACAAGGATTACCGCGCCATGATTCGCGAGGTGGCTTCGCTTGCTTCCAGCTTCACCGTTTACGCCCCGGACAACTCCCGCGCGCTGTTGGCAGACGACTTGGCGCGGGCCATTAAGGAAGAAGCGCCTTGCGTTCCCGTGGCAACGGCGCCAGATGCAGAAACGGCTCTGCGTAACGCTCGGGCAGCCGCTGACCCCCATGAAGTGGTGGTGGCCTTCGGCTCCCTCTACGCCATTGCCGCCCTCAAGCGCGCATTGTGATGCGACTGAGGGCGGCTTCCAAATGGCCTTCGTAGGGCAGACATTCTATGTCTGCCTATGCCATAGGCCCAATCTGGTTGTCGGCAGAGATAGAATCTCTGCCCTACGAAAAAAAAATCCGTTAAGGCAGCAGCTTTAATCGTATGCCGTCATAAGAAAAGGCCCTCGCGGGGCCTTTTCGTTTTAGGAGTGGGCGGAAAGCCGCAGCTTACAAACTGTCGATGTAGGCTACCACGTCGCCCAGCGTCTCGAGGCCCTCCGGCTCGCCGAAGTCGATGTCCAGCTGATCCTCAAGGGCGCAGATGAGCTCTACGGTGTCCAGCGAATCCAGCCCCAGTGTAGCGAAAGTGGCATCTTCGGTTACCTTCGCGGGGTCCACATCCAGGTTCTCCTGCAGAATGTCGCGGATGGTATCGATGGTGGCCATGGGACTTAGTCCTCCTTCTGGGTGAGCAGACCGTAGCCGCCGTCGTCGCGGCGATAGAGCACCGACACCTTGTTGGTGTCGCGATCGGTGAACACGAAGAAGTCGTGTCCCAGCAGATCGATCTGCACCAGCGCGTCCTCTTCAGTCATGGGGGTGAATTCGGTTTCCTTGCGGCGCACTACTGCCTCTTCGTCGCCGTGCAGCTCGTCCATCAGGCGGTCGAGGTCCAGCTCGGTCTCGGGTTTGGCATCCTCGTGGGCGTAATCGGCGATGCGCTCAGTGGCGCGCACGCGCTTGTCCACAATGCGAGTCTTGTACTTGCGGATTTGACGGGCGATTTTTGCAGCAGCCACATCGATGGCGGCGTACATGTCCTCTTCGCTTTCTTCCACACGCACAATGCGGCCTTTGATGCGCACCGTCACCTCGCAGATGGCCGGCAGGGGGTTGGCAGGGTTCTTCTCATGCATCAGGACGACTTCGGTGCTAATGGGATCGGCGTCGATGGCCTTCAGGGAATTGCCGATTTTCTCCTCTGCGTAGCTGCGGAGGGCATCGGTGATGGCAATCTTGCGTCCCGTCACGGTAATGCTCATAGCGTCCACCTCTTTAATCGTGGCGAATAAAAAACAGCTGTCCAAGCGGCGCTCTCGACATGCCCAAGCATCGGCTGCATTCAAGCGAATGGACGAATACGGCTTGCGTGGACATGTAAAAGCCCCTCTCGTTTAGCTGCAAGTACAGGATAGCGCAAATTAGGGGCTTGGAGGGCGGTCAAGCGAAATGAGCAGAAACAGTTTTATGAGCCGTAACGATTTTTTGACAATGCAAGGCGGAGTGTCTAGTTAAGTGATGGTATCTATAGAACTTTAGTCCAATGGAGTAAAAAGAGGGTTACAATCAGTGGTTATCAATCTGCATGGGTTTTGGTCGGTGTAACGTTTTCCCACGGGCGTCCAGCGTAGACGCATGGGGCTCGTGTGGGAAGGCGAAGGGTCGCTGCTTGTGCGGCAGCCCTGTGATCAGCCTGCCTTCCCTTCCCAAGCGAAAGGCGGTTGTTGGCTTTGGACAAGTTGTTTATCCCGGAGGTGCAGGGGCACCTTCGTCGCTCAAGGGCTTTAGTGGCGCTTACCCATTCTTCCACGAAAGCGGCAATGGCTATGCTTCTGGCGGCCGTGGTGGCGCTGATAGTGGCCAATACGGGGGCCCACGAGGGATTTTTGGAGTTCTTCCATGTGGACGTGGTGGTTGGCGTTGGCCCGTTCGTGGGCGAGATGTCGCTGGCCCATGTCATCAATGACATCTTCATGGCCATCTTCTTCCTGCTGGTCGGCCTCGAGATCAAGTACGAAATGACGGTGGGCGAGCTTACCAACATCCGTCAGGCGGCGCTGCCCATCATTGCTGCGTGTGGCGGCGTTCTGGCCCCCATTGTCATCTACAGCATCTTCAACGGCATGAACCCGGAAACCTCTCACGGCTGGGGCGTGCCCACTGCCACCGACATCGCTTTTGCGCTGGGCATCATGGCGCTTCTGGGCGACCACGTGCCCAATGGCATCCGCGTATTCTTGTCCACTCTGGCGGTGGCCGACGACATTATTGCCATTCTGGTAATTGCCATTTTCTATGGCCAGAGCCCGTCAGTGTTCTGGCTGGCCATGACCGCTGTGGTGATGGTGGTGCTGGTATTGATGAATCGCGCCCATGTGTATTCGCTGGCGCCCTATCTGCTGGTGGGCATTGTGCTATGGTTCTGCGTGTTCAGCTCCGGCGTGCATTCCACCATCGCCGGCGTTCTGCTGGCCTTCACCATCCCGTCTGGGTCCCGCGTGAACCTGCGCACCTTCCTCAAATGGTCGGGGGAGCGGGTGCAGCAGGCCTCCAGCCAGTTCGATGTCAACACCCCCATCATGGCTCAGGGCGATTACATGAAAACGGTGAAGAACCTCTCGAAGGTGGCCAACGAGGTCATTCCGCCCGCCACACGGCTCGAGCATGCGCTGTACCCGTGGGTGTACTTCGGGGTGTTGCCGCTGTTTGCCCTTACTAACGCCGATGTGGCTCTGGTGGGCAACGATATCGCCCAGATGCTTACCAGCCCCGTGCTCTACGGCGTGTTCTTCGGCCTCCTTTTAGGCAAGCCTATTGGCATCGTGCTGTTCAGCTGGCTTACGGTGAAATTCAAAATCGCCGATCTGCCCTCTCATTGCAACTGGATGCACATGCTTGGGGCCGGCATTTTGGGCGGCGTGGGCTTCACCATGGCCATCTTCGTGGCGAATTTGGCGTTCCCCGACCCGGTGCTGGTGGCCGATGCCAAGCTGGGCATCCTGTCCGCCTCGCTGGTGGCGGGCATTCTGGGCTTCATCTTCCTGTACGTGCAGGCGGAGCGGGCCAAGCGGCAGGGCATAAGCTTTGGGGAGGCCGCCGACATGATAGACCCGCAGTCGGAAGAGCCCTTCCTTGCCACGCCCGAGGCAGATGGCGTCATCCAGGAGGAGTTCGAGCGGGCAGAGGCTGCCGAAAAGGTGAGCGCCGCCGAAGCGCAAGAGGCGGAGGACACCGAGGGGACGTCTAAGTAAAGAACACCGCCTCGATGTTGTGCCCCTCGAAAGCTCATTGCAAGGGAGGCCCCGGCGGGCGGTTCGCCGAGCGTCGGGCGCTTTCTCCCGCGTCGAACGCGATCTAGAAGGCGGACGCCTTGGCGCAGCGCGTCTGGCGTCCCGTCCCAGTGTCCTGGACTGCGGCAGGCATAGCCGCCTTCTTATGCATCGCGCTCTTTGGCGGGGCGCCCGGAGCTCTGCGAACCGCCCGCCGGGAGCTCCCTGCCTCCATTGGGATCGGTGCTTTGCTTTGCGGGGTAAATGGTTCGGGGGATTGCGTGTAAACGGCTCTTTCGTTTCGGTGACGAAGGAGCCGTTTTGTATAGTTGTCAGTTAATTTATGCACGCTGTTTGCGAACACGAGTTTAGGAGAAGCGCATGGCATCTAGTTTGGACGCATTGCTGGAGGCGTTGAGGGCCTCGGGCATGAACACCGAGGGCTTCGGGGGAGCGGGTGGGCCGCAAACCCCTGGCGCCTCTGCTCCTGGAGGCGACGGGGCTGCCGGGGCCTCTTCGGGGAAAGAGGGCTCCTCTGCTGGGCATGGGGGCCGTGCGGGAGGTGGCGGTCGCGGGGGACGCGGCGGCCATGGCGGCGGTGCCATGGACTTCAACCTGGAGTTCCTGGACAAGATGGGGCCACTTTCCAAGAAGACGGTGATTCTTGCCACCATTCTCATCGTGCTCATTTTGGCCGGTTGCTATTGGTGGTTCCATCCGCCCATCAACATCCACAGCTTCGACACCTGGCTGTTCGTGGCCATTGTCATCTTGCTGCCCACTTTCCTGTACTTTTCGTCCCGCTCGCGGGCGTACAAGACCGGCAACGACAAAACCCTGCGGGATGCGGGCAAGTCGAAGCGGTTCCGCGTGCTGTCCTACATTCCAGTGGCGGTAGTGGTGGTGGGCATCATCGGTGGTCTGCTGTCGTTCGCCATCATTCCCGGCAATGCCGAGCGCTATTCGAACCTGCTGCAGACCGACAACATGGAGTTTGCCCAGGATATTAAAGAGGTGAACTACTCGGAGATTCCCGTAATCGACCGCGACTCCGCTATTTTGCTGGGCAACCGCGAGATGGGCTCTATCCCTGAGTACGTGTCGCAGTTCGAGGTGTCGCCGCTGTACTCCCAAATCAACTACCAGGGCACGCCGGTACGGGTGAGCCCACTAGGCTATGCCGACCTGTTCAAGTGGTTCACCAACCGTGAGGCGGGCATTCCCGCCTATGCGCTGGTGAACATGACCACGCAAGATGCCGAGATCGTGCGGTTGGGCGACAGCCCCATCCACTACTCGCAGTCGGAGCCGCTGGTGCGCAACATTGACCGCCATGTGCAGCTGAGCTATCCCTTCTACATCTTTGGCGAGAAGTCTTTCGAGATTGACGAAGAAGGGCACCCCTGGTGGATTTGCCCGGTGATGGACTACACCATCGGCCTGTTCGGTGGCGAGACGGTGAGCCGTGTGGTGCTGTGCGATGCCACCACCGGCGAGTGCCAGGACCTGGCGGTGGAGGATTGCCCCGAATGGGTGGACCGGGTGTTTCCGGCCGAGCTGCTCATCCAGCAGTACAACTGGTACGGTGCCTATCACAACGGCTGGCTAAACTCGTTCTTGGGCCAGGAGGGCGTGGTGCGCACGACTCCCGGCACCGATGGGTCGGTGGGCTACAACTACATCGCCAAAGACGATGACGTGTGGGTGTACACCGGCGTCACTTCCGCCACTGCCGACAACTCCATCGTGGGCTTCGTACTGGTGAATCAGCGCACCCAGGAGTCCCACTTCTACAGCGTGGCGGGTGCCACGGAGGATTCCGCCATGCAATCGGCCGAGGGCCAGGTGCAGAACCTGCGCTACACCTCCACGTTCCCGCTGCTCATCAATGTGTCGAACCAGCCCACCTACTTCATGGCGCTCAAAGACGGCGCCGGGTTGGTGAAGAAATTTGCCATGATCGACATCCAGCGCTACCAGAATGTGGCGGTGGGCGACACGGTGGCCGACACTCAGAAGGCCTACGAGGCGCTGCTTGCCACCAATGGTGTGGTGGCGGAAGGGGCCGATGGAGCCACCGACGTGGTTACCGTGAAGGGCACCATCCGGTCTATGAACCAGGCGGTCATCGAGGGCAACACCCACTTCTATGTGACCTTGGAGGATGAGGATGGCAACATCTTCGACTTCGCTCTGCCGGGACTTCTGGACATCGTGGGTTACAAGGTGGGGGACACCATCAACTTCACCTACGTGGAAGCAGCCGGTTCGAACGTGAGCCCCGCTTACGAGATTCTGGGGGCCGATGGTTCTACCGAGAACGCCTCGGGCGAGCCGGAAGAAGCGCCGGTGAGCACCGATCAGCCGGCGACTCCAGCCGAGGTGGCGCAAGGCGAGGGGGCGGCCGGTGGTGAGGCACCGCAGGGCGCCGACGATGCCCAGAACGGAGATGCTAAGCCGACTGCGTAAAATATGCGATTTTCCCTTGACGCGGGGAAGATCCGTCCTACAATAGACAGGCTGCTTGAAAGAGCAGCGATAAAAACAATAGTTCCGCTACTTAAGACAGCAGGCACCGGTTAAGGTTTAATCGCGAAAGCGGCCCGCCGAGGTGGTAGATGATCGCGTCAGTGGATATCTGCGGCCTCCGTCTTTCGGGCGGGGGCCGTTTCTTTTCACGAGTGGCGGCCCACCCTTACCTAAGGGGCGGAACGCGACTTGAGTGAAAAGGAGGTGAAATTAGCTCATGCCAAATGCTTCGAACAAAGAGATGTTCGCAAACATCAAGACCGACCTGGATGCCTGTGGCGCCGTTTGGGTGGTGGACTACCGCGGCCTTACGGTGAAGGAGATCCAGGAGCTGCGCAAGGTGATTCGCGAAACCGGCTCTTCCATGAAGGTTTACAAGAACACCCTGATGCACCTGGCGTTGAAGGAGGCCGACCTGCCCACCCTCGACGATTTGCTGCAGGGCCCCAGCGCATTCGTGTTCGCAGGTGAGGACGTTGCCGCTGCTGCAAAGGTGGTGAAGGACTTCGCCAAGGCGAATCCGAAGCTGGAGATCAAGGGTGGCCTGATGGAGGGCAAGGCGCTTTCCGCCGCCGAGGTGGAGGCCATTGCCAGCCTGCCTTCTCGCGAACAGCTCATCGCTCAGATTGCCGGCGCTATCGCTGGCGTGGCTCGCGGTCTTGCCGTTACTGTCAACGGCGTGCCCAGCGGCCTGGCTCGTGCCATCCAACAGGTGGCCGACCAAAAAGCTGCCTAATGGCGGCAAAACGGGCGGCTTAAAGCTGGCTGCCTGAAACAGTGAAGAATTGCCCTGCCAGCCGCAGGGCCCTTTGAAAGGAAACTAACATGGCTGTTACTCGTGAAGAGATCATTGAGGCTCTTAAGGAGATGACCCTGCTCGAGGCTTCCGAGCTGGTGAAGGACATCGAGGAGACCTTCGGCGTGTCCGCCGCTGCTCCGGCTGCCGTTGTGGCTGCTGCTCCTGCTGAGGGTGGCGCTGCTGCCGAGGAGAAGACCGACTTCGACGTTGTGCTCGAGGGCTTCGGCGACAACAAGATCGCTGTCATCAAGGTTGTGCGCGAGATCACCGGTCTGGGCCTGAAGGAGGCCAAGGAAGTGGTCGAGAGCGCTCCCAAGGCTGTGGCCGAGGGCGTCAACAAGGAGAAGGCCGAGGAGATCAAGGGCAAGCTGGAAGAGGCCGGCGCCGCTGTGACCCTGAAGTAAATTCGCCTTCGGCGAATTTACTTCAACCTCAAAGGTTGACTTGGAACCCCGCTCTCGAGCGGGGTTCTTTTTGTTGCTGAGCGAATCGTGGAGGGGGAGGAACGGAAGGGGGCGCCCGTGCTCAAACAGTCCTGGCTTTGGCAAAAGTGCCACTGGTACTTTCGCGTCGTGCGGAATTGCGCGCGGGACCCCCTTCCATTCCTCCTGCCACGACTCAGCCCTGGTCGTATTCGCGGTAGGGATCAGTCGGTATGGGGTAAACTCTTTTGAGCAAAGCGGACGATGGATGAGGTGGTGTCGTGGAGGTCGAGGACGGATTTACGCGGTTGCGGCGTATTCTGGGGGATGCGGGGCTGAAGCGCCTCCAAGATGCTTGTGTCATGGTGGTGGGCATTGGCGGCGTGGGTTCTAGCTGCGCTGAAGCGCTGGTGCGCGGCGGTGTGGGGCACCTTATTTTCGTGGACGGCGATGCGGTGGCCCCCAGCAACATTAACCGGCAAGCCATTGCGTTTCGAAGCACCGTGGGCCAGCGTAAGGTGGATGTGATGCGGGCCATGGCGGCCGACATCAACCCAGATGCTGTGGTGGAGACAGTGGATGAGTTCCTGCTGCCGGAGACGGTGCCGCAGTTGTTCGCTTCGGTGGGCCGGCCGGACATTGTGGTGGATGCCATCGACACTGTTTCAGCCAAGATTGCGTTGGCGCAGTTTTGCCAGAGCGCGGGGATTCTGGAGATTGCCAGTATGGGAGGCGCCAACAAGCAGGATCCCACCACGCTGAAGTTCGCCGACATTTACGAGACGCAGGTGGATCCGTTGGCGCGGGCCTTCCGCAAGTTGGCGCGGCAGGCAGGCGTTCAGCAGCTGACGGTGCTGTATTCCGACGAGCTGCTGGTGCCGGTGGCCCCGCAGCCGGATGCTGCGCGAGGGGAGCGCACCGAGCTGGGCACCATGTCTTATTTCCCGCCCATCATGGGACAAATGATAGCCAGCTGGGTGATCCGGCGGTTGCTATAAAAAGGGGCGAGAACCGAAGTTCCCGCCCCTTTGCGTGCGCTCTGAGCTCGGTCCAGCCCTTAAAGCATCCTGGATGGGCCGAATCGGCGGGTCGGAGCGAGGTCCGGCCAAGCGGAGCGACGAGGAGACCCACTCGCCCGCAGGGCGAGTTCGGCTACGACTAGCGGAGCGTCGAGCGCAGGCCTGTCGAATCGGCCCACCTCCGGGAGGGCATCAAGCCGGCAATGTATGGCTTAGTAGCGATAGATGGCGGCCACGCCGCGGTCGACGGGCATCTGCTCGGCCGGCAGCACGTAGATGTGGGCGTCTTGGGCAAGCGCCGCTTGCGCGAAGCCGTCCACTAGGTCGGGGCTGGCAGGGTCTTCGTTCAGATCGTCCTTGGGGTCGCCGGCCGGGTCGAAGAACATCTCGCCGGTCTTGGCATCGTAGGTGCCCGGGATGTCCTTGCCTTCCTGCACCAGCAGCACTCCCACCTTGCGTTCCAGCAGGGCCAGCGCGATGGCGTTGTAGTCATCGGTGGCCTTGCCCTTCGAGGCATCGTAGGCGTATTGCTCCAGCACCTGCTTCACATTGGCCTCGCGCTGGGCGTCCATGATGGTCAGCGCATCTTCCAGTAGCGTCTTTCCGTCCAATCCAGCCGGGTCTTTCTCGATGCCCACCGGCAGCAGATGGCGCAGCGTGCTGATCTTGCGGAAGTAGTTCACGTGTTCGGGAGCGCAGCAGAGGATGATGGGGGTGGTGTCCTTGTCTACCAGGTAGTCATCAACCGCCTTGTTGACATAGCGGGCAAACTGCTCGAATTCTTCCTTCGACACCTCTTTGCGGGACTGGTGATCGTGGTAGGGGGACATATGGCCTTCGAGGGAAACGAAGTCCAAAGCGCCCTCTTCGTCTTTGCGCTCGTCGGCATAGGTTTCATCGGAATCGGCGAACAGCTGCGAGAAGTAGTCGTGCACTTCCTTGGGCAGCTGCTGGCGCTTCACGCCATTGCGGTTGCCCTCCACCCAGCTGAAGCGGTCATTGCCCAGCTCGAGGATGTAGTACTTGGTGCCGTACTGCCAGTTGCGTAGCAGCGGTTTCACGTAGAAGGTGTCGCTTACCATAACGGCGGGCTTCACGTCGAAGTCGAGGTTGAATGCGTACACGTTGGTGTTGGTGATGAACATCCCCAGGCTCTTGCCGGCGTTCAACCACAGGGGCAGGTCTTCTTTCTCCAGCAGGTAGTTCAGGCGCTCGGCAATGCCGGCCCAATCTTCCTCTTTCGGGAATTTCTCGTGCAAGGTGCGCTCGGCCTCTTCTTTGAGGTCTTTGAACTCGACCTTGTCCCACTCGTCGCGGCGGTCTTCGCGCTCGGTGCGATGGATGGGGAGATAGATGGAAACCAGCGGAGGCTCGGCATTTTCGTAGGCCTTCGGATCGAAGTTGTCCAGCACGACAACGCTATCTTTAAGTTCTGTCCTGGCGTCTTTCATAGCAACCTCCATTACCTGTTAAATATGCGGCTCAAGCCGGGCGCCTGGCTGGCGCCTGCTGCGAACCCTAGTGGCAAGCTGTTCGCACTCATCGGCTTGTGACCACAAGCATAGTCGCAAGTTTCCTGGCAGGATATGGGTCGGGTTAGCTGTTGTCGTTTGGTTCCCCTTTTGTTTCGAGGCCTTGTTCCGTAGGGCGGCGAAGGCGCGTTTGGGGTGGGCTGCTGGGATTATTGGCCGCCATAATGCGCTCGAGGCCGCAGCAATCGCCTGCGGCCTCGATGCCTTTTCCCTATGGGGCTGCCGATGCTCGGAAGGAGCTGGCTGAATTGTGGCTATTTGGGCGCCCTCATGGCACGCATGGCGTTGAGGATGGCGATGACGGCCACCCCCACGTCGGCGAACACGGCCATCCACATGTTGGCGATGCCAAAGGCGGCCAAGATGAGCACGGCGAACTTCACTCCCAGCGCGAACACGATGTTCTGCCACACGACGCCCATGGTTTTGCGGGCGATGAGCTTGGCGGTGGCGATGTCGTCGGGGTTGTCCTTCATCAGCACGATGTCGGCGGCCTCGATGGCGGCATCTGAGCCCATGGCCCCCATGGCGATGCCGATGTCGGCGCGGGTGAGCACGGGCGCGTCGTTGATGCCGTCGCCCACGAACGCCACCTTCCCCTTGCCGTTGTCCTGGGCGCGGGTCTGCTGGATGATGGCCTCCACCTCTTCCACCTTGTTCTGGGGCAGCAGCTCGGCGTGCACCTCGTCGATGCCCAGTTGGGCGGCCACTGCCTGGGCCACGGGAGCGCGGTCGCCGGTGAGCATGACGGTGCGGGTGACCCCGGCGGCGTGGAGGTCGGCTATGGCTTGTTTGGCCTGGGGCTTTATGCGGTCGGCGATGACGATGGCGCCGATATAGCGACGGTCGAGCGCCACGTACAGCACGGTGCCGGCAACGGAGCGCTCGTGGAAGGGTACTTCGAAGGCGGCCATCAGCTTGCCGTTGCCCACCAGCACTTCGCCTTGGGCAGTTTCGGCCTTCACGCCTTTGCCGCTCAGCTCTTGCACGTTGGACACCGCGGCCGCCTCGATGGGGGTGCTGTTAGCGGCCAGCACCGATTGGGCTATGGGGTGGGTGGAGAAGCTCTCCGCCTGGGCG
>CANSTH010000051.1 GCA_947649875.1 uncultured Parvibacter sp.
CACTGTGGCCACCCGTCCTTGTCCTTCAGGCCTTACCCTCGCGTACCAAAATACGCTCAGCCGGCCTTCAGGGCAATTACGGGCACCACAGTGTGCCTCGCTTACTTCGCTAGACCTGCAACGAAGGAATTTTCATTATGTTTTCGTAGGGCAGAGATTCTATCTCTGCCTGGGTTCCTGACGGAGTTTGTAATTCGGCAGTCCATAGGATTCTGTCCTCGCTAGAAGGTCCTCATTTTGAGCATGGAACAAAGAGGTGATTTTTCGCTTTCGGAGGGCAGTGGGGCTTTATGTGCCGGGGTTTTCTCGTACAATAGGAACGACCATATTTAGAGACGGGAAACCCATGATTTGCCCCCAGTGCCATGAAGACAATCAAGATGATGCGGCTCAGTGCGCCCATTGCGGCGCGCCGCTTGCTCCTGAGGCCGACAACGATGCAGCGGCGAAGCGCGACAACGGCGCTGCTCCCTATTCGGTGATCTCTGAATCGCTGGAGGAAGTGCGCTCGATGGGCGCAGTGCCAAACGTGCTGGCGGCCGAGCGCGTGATGGGGCTCGGCGCCGTATCCGATGGGGAAGAGCAGCATTTGCATCGCAACGAGGTGCTGGCGAGCGTTCTGCCTGAGCCGGAGATGCCCTCGGCCAAAACGTTGGTCGACTCTGTGCCTATTCCCGTTGTCCCCTCGAAGGCGGAGCTCTCCGACAAGATTCCCGTTGTGGGCGATGATGAGTCCGAATCTCAGGCCGCGAAAATAAAGGACAGCGGCTCTATTCCCGCAATATACGATGAGCCCGCAGGCCACGGCTCCCGTCATCGCGAGCAGGCGCATGGGCAGGGGAACGCAGGCGCAGGCAACCCATCAACCCCGTCTTCTTCGGCTGTGGGCGAAAAGGCCTCTGGAGCTTATAACGGTATACAGGGCGCATCTGTAGCGGAGGAGGCGGCCGAGCTGTTCGAAGGCTCTGCCCTTGCCGACCTCACCGCCCCTGTGCTGGACTTTTCCGGCCTCGAGACCATCGTGGATTCCAGCTACGTCCCGCCGGTGCCCAATCGCACAGGGGACACGATGGAGATACCGGTCATAAAAGACGAAGAGCGCGCCGGGCGGTCGCGACAGTTCATGGGCGTGGACGACCCCAAGTTGGACAAGCAGCGCTCTAAAGAGCAGAAGAAGATAGACCGCGCGCTGGCTAAAGAGAAGAAGAAAGCATCTCGCGCGGCGAAGAAGGCCGCTGCTGGTGCCGGCGTAGCGGCAGGCGCGGTGGCGGTGGGAGCAGCTGCTGCAACTACCGCCCAGGCTGCCGAAGCGGGGGATGCGGCGCGCGGTGCGGCAGCTTCGGTGGCAACGGTTTCGTCAGGCGCTTCTGCTGGACGGTCCTCGCAGGCGTCCAAGAGCGCTGGCACCGAAAAGAATAGCCATAACTCGTCTGCGCATACAAGCGAGCGAGAAACCGCTTCTCCTTATTCCGGCACGTCCGAGGCAGCTAAGCTCGGTGGCGTGAAAGAAGCCGGCTCTGCCGCAAAGACGGACAGTTCTTGCAATGTGGGCGCAAAGGTCGTGGCGCCCAGCGCAACTTCTGGGGAGTCTTCCACTTATGCCGGCAACGCCCCTTCTCATGAGGACGACGGTGCGGCGGGCAAGCCCGCAAAGGGCACAGGCAAGTTGGTGGCGGTGATTGTGATACTGGTGGCAGTGGCCCTGGCAGCCGTCGTCGGTGTTACCTATTACCTGGAGATGTGGGGCGGCAAGACGGTTCCCAACGTGGTGGGAAGCCCTGCGGAGCAGGCCCAGGCGGTGCTGGAAGAGGCCGGCTTCACCGTGGCCCTCGAGCAGCAGAAGAGCGATTCCGAAGAGGGGCTGGTGCTGTCCCAGAGCCCCGATGGCGTGCGGGCAGAGGAGGGTTCGGCCGTCACCTTGGTGGTGGCTCAGAGCCGAATCGTGTCCGATGTGAAAGGGCAGGCGGTAGACGCCGCCCTCGCAGCGCTTTCGGCAGAGGGCTACACCGATGTAGCGCAAACCGAGCAGAAGTCCAACGAGGCGCAGGGCACAGTTCTGGCGGTGAGTCCCGAAGCGGGCACCAAGGCTCCTTCCACCCAGCAGATAACCCTCACCGTGGCCGTTCCCTTCACCGTGCCGGACGTGGCGGGCCAAAGCGGTGGGGATGCCCAGGCGGCGCTGGAGGCGGAAGGCTACGAAGTGGTTGTGGAGTACAAGTACGACGAGGACGTGCCCCAGGGCGATGCCCTGTCCACCGACCCCGAAGCGGGCACTAAATTGAACTCCGGCAGCACGGTGACTTTGTTCCTGGCCAAGTCCCGTTCAGCGGAGTGCGTGGCCTATGCCCAGGCCTATTTCAACTCCACCGACCGGTTCATCATCGGCGGCACCAGCTACCGCATCGACCCCGCCAAATTGAGCATCGAGTACATCGGCGACGACACCATCCGCTACACGGTGGCCGCCATCGAGTACGGCACCATCTTCGGCATCGTGGTGGAGAACAACGCCGCCGGTTGGCAGAACCTTACCGGTACCATTCGCTGGAACGAGAAGGGCGACAACGTAGCCTCCGACCCCGAGATCAGGCGCGCTTAGGCGGCCGGGCTTTGGCGGGCCAGTCGTTTTGGGCGCGCGGCCTGGTGCTGCGCAAGACCAAGCTGAAGGAAACCGATCTGATCATCGAGCTGCTCACTGACGAGGGGGCGCTGTTGCGGGCGGTGGCCAAAGGCGCCCGCAAGCCCAAGAGCAGCTTCGCCAGCCGTCTCGAGCTTGGAAACTCCGTCGAGCTTCTGTGCGCGCCCAGCCGCGGCCTTGCCATCGTGCAGGAATGCCGCCTGGTCTGCGCCCGCATGGGGCTGCGCAGCGATTACGAGAAGCTGCTGGCCGCCGAGGCGCTGCTGGAGCTGTTGTCGAAGTGCGCCCAGGAGGACCTTCCCCAGCCAAAGCTGCTGGCCGCCTCCGAAGCCGCCCTCGACGCCTTGGCGGCGGCACCTTCCCAGGCAACGCTCTCGCTTCTGGCGGCAGCGCTTCTGAAGGTGCTGGCCTTCGTGGGGCTTCGGCCCGAGTTGCGCCGCTGCGTCGCCTGCGGCACGCCACTGGCCTCTCCCACCCGCTTCTCCGATTTTGAGGGCGGGGTGGTGTGCGCCGACTGCGCCGCCCAGACGCAGGTGCGCTACTATCCGGCAGAAGTGCTGGGAGGCGCTGCCTTCTTGCTGCACACCCCCTTCGCCCAGATAACCGAGGCTCCTCTTTCAGAGGAAGTGGCGCGCGAAGTGCTGCAAATCGCCTCGTCCCTTGCCCAAGTGCACTTAGACATAACCCTCCGCAGCTTGCGCCTGCTGTAATCCTCCCGGAGGTGGGCCGGTTCTGCACTTTTGTGACCAGTTCGGGGAGTTTTTGGCCGATGGGAAACTTTTTCTTGTGCGGGGGAGGGCGCGCCCCTATACTTTAACGGCTGCCCAAACGGCGGCTCGTCGATGCTTGGCTTTCACGGCCACCCCATGAACGCCCAGCTCTGACGGTTTGACAAACGGGCTGACCGGCCCGCTATAGAACGAAAGGTGGAACAATGGCCAACAAAGACAGCATCAGCAAAGAGCGCACTGCAGAGCTCATCCGCGAATTCGGCAAGGACGAGCACGACTCCGGCAGCGCCGAGGTACAGGTGGCGATCCTCTCCGAGCGAATCCGCAACCTCACCGAGCACCTTAAGGTGCACAAGAAGGACAACCACACCCGTCGTGGCCTGATGATGCTCATCGGTAAGCGCCGCGGCCTGCTGAAGTACATTAAAGAGCGCGACATCGACAACTACCGCGCCCTCATCAAGAAGCTCGGCATCCGCGACAACATCTAAGGTGAAACCGTCAAGGCCCGCAGTGAAGCGGGCCTTGCGTTTAGGGGGCAAAACCTCCTGCGCTGGATAATTCGGCGCGAAGCAGTGAAGAAGCTCGGTGGCAATAGGGCCAGCGAGGCGAAGAGAAAGAAAAGAAAGATATGGAAAAAATCGTCGAATCCTTTGAGCTGTACGGCAAGGAATATCGACTGGAGACCGGCGAGCTGGCCAAGCAGGCCACCGGTGCTGTGCTGGTTACTTGCGGGGAGACCTCCGTGCTGGTGACTGCTGTTGTCTCCAAACAGGAGAAAGACTACGACTTCTTCCCCCTGACGGTGGACTTCATGGAGAAGATGTATGCGGTGGGCCGCATTCCCGGCGGCTATCTGAAGCGCGAGGCCAAGCCCTCCGACAAGGGCACCCTCACCGCCCGCATGATCGACCGCCCCATCCGCCCCGGCTTCCCGGACGGCTTCAAGCAGGAGGTGCACGTAGTGGCCACCACCTTTGTGGTGGACGGCCAGAACCCGCCCGACACCATCTGCGTGGCCGGCGCCAGCGCGGCGCTGCTCGTGGGCGGCGCTCCCTTCGACGGGCCTGCTGCTTGCGTGCGCATCGGCCGCAACGTGGAGACCGGCGAGTTCATTGTGAACCCCACCTATGCCGAGCAGGAGAGCTCCGACCTAGAGCTCACCATCGCCGGCACTGCCGACTACATCTCCATGGTGGAGGCGGGCGCCCATGAGATCTCCGAAGAGGACATGCTGGCTGCCATGACCTTTGGCCAGGAGGCCATCGCCGCCTTCTGCGAGAAGCAGGCGGAGTTCCTGGCGAAGGTGAATCCCGAGCCCATGGACTACACCATCCACGTGGCCGACCCCTGCATCGCCGAGCGCGTGGGCACTTACTACGACGCTATGGCCGCGGCTTTGAAAGACTCCGACAAGCAGTCCCGCATGGGCAAGGTGGAAGAGCTTAAGGCCACCATCAAGGCGGACAGCTTCACGGAGGAAGAGCAAGTGGTGTGGGCCAGCGACATCGCCGCTGCCTGCAAGGCGCTGGAGAAGCGCGCCATGCGCCGCATGATCATCGAGACCGGCGAGCGTGCCGACGGCCGCACTCCCGAGCAGATCCGCCCGCTGTACATTCGTCCCGGCTACCTGCCCCGCGTGCATGGGTCCGGCCTGTTCCAGCGCGGCCAAACCCAGGTGCTTTCCGTGTGCACCCTCGGCATGCTGAACGAGTGGCAGCGCCTGGACACCATCGACCCGGCTGAGGGCAAGCGCTACATGCACCAGTACAACTTCCCGCCCTACTGTACCGGCGAGGTGGGTCGCATGGGCGCCCCGAAGCGCCGCGAGATCGGCCATGGAGCCCTGGCGGAGCGCGCCTTGCTTCCTGTGCTGCCCAATGAGGACGACTTCCCCTACGCTATCCGCGTGGTGTCAGAGGTGCTGGAATCCAACGGCTCCTCCTCTATGGCCTCTACCTGCGGCTCTACACTTGCCCTCATGGACGCTGGCGTGCCCATCAGCGCGCCTGTTTCCGGCGTGGCCATGGGCCTTATTAAAGAGGGCGATGATGTGGTGGTGCTCACCGACATTCAGGGCATCGAGGACTTCCTGGGCGACATGGACTTCAAAGTGTGCGGCACTTCCAAGGGCATCACTGCGCTGCAGATGGACAACAAGGCCAAGGGCCTCTCGGTGGAGATTCTGGCCCGTGCGCTGAAGCAGGCCCACGAAGGTCGCGCCTTCATTCTGGACGCCATGCTGGAGCAGATTCCCGAGCCCCGCGCTGAGATGCGCGAGACGGCCCCTCGCATCGAGACCATCAAGATTCCCGTGGACAAGATCCGCGACGTCATCGGCAGCGGCGGCAAGGTGGTGCGCGGCATCCAGGAGGAGACCGGCGTTTCCATCGACATCCAAGAAGACGGCACCATTCATGTGGGCGCAACCGATGGCAACGCCATGGAGGCGGCCAAGTCAATCATCCTCGGCATCGTGAAAGAGCCCGAGGTGGGCGAGGAATTCGATGGCGAAGTGGTGGGCATCAAGGACTTCGGTGCCTTCGTGAAGCTCACCCCCTCTAAAGACGGCCTGCTGCACATCTCCCGCGTGGCCCAAGGACGCGTGGGCAAAGTGGAGGATGTGCTGAACATCGGCGATGTGGTGAAGGTGAAGGTCATCGAGGTTGACCCGAAGACCGGCAAGATCTCCCTTGACCGCCTGGACAAGCCCGAGGCCCCCAAGACCGAGGGTGGCGAGAGGCACGAGCGCAAGGGCGACGAAGGTGGCCGCGACCGCGGTGATCGCCGTCCCGGCGCTGGCAACCGCACCCCCCGTCGTTCTCATCGCGGCTAAGGGGCATCCATGATTCGGGTTGCCGTAGCCGGTTGCGCTGGGCGCATGGGCAAACAGGTGGTTGCCGCCGTTAATGGGGCCGATGACATGGTGCTTGCTTGTGGCATCGACCCCTCGATGCCTGTGGAGGCTTTTCCGGTGTACCCCTCTGTGGCCGAGGCGCTTGATGCTCAAGAGGTAGACGTGCTGGTGGACTTCACCCGTCCCGATGTCGTGGCGGCCAATTTGGCGGAAGCGCTGCCGCGGGGAGTGGATTGCGTGGTGGGCACCACCGGCCTTTCCACAGAGCAGTTGGAGCAGTTGGCAGCGCTGGCGCCTGCGGGCACTACGCTGTTCTATGCGCCCAACTTCACCACTGGCGCCGTGCTGATGATGGAGTTCTCGCAGGTGGCGGCAAAATACTTTCCGCAAGCGGAGGTTATCGAGTACCACCATGAGAAGAAGCTCGACGCGCCGTCGGGCACGGCGGTTCGCACTGCGCAGCTGATTGCCGCGGCTCGTGACGGGCGGCCCAGCGAGGCGCCCGGGCCTGAGACCGAAATAGAGGGCGCAGCGGGTGCGCGCGGCGCGCATATCGACGGCATTCCGGTGCATTCGGTGCGCTCGGCCGGCTTCTCTGCCAGCCAAGAGGTGATATTCGGCTCATATGGCCAAACCCTCACCATTCGGCACGACTCTTGGGACCGAGCCTCCTACATGCCTGGCGTTTTGCTGGGCATCCGCTCGGTGGGCAGCCGGGAGGGGCTTGTCATCGGGCTCGAATCCTTTATGGGCTAGCGGCTTATGAGGAATGTGGCATAATTTCCCGGGCGGGTCTCCTGCCCGGGAAACTTCATATGAACGAGGAGCATGTATGGAAAACCTGCGCTTTGGCCGCATGATCACGGCGATGGTTACCCCTTTCGACGAGAATCTTGAGCTAGACGTTCCCCGCGTGCGGCAACTTGCCGATCGCCTGGTAGAGGGTGGCAACGATGCCCTTATCGTGAACGGTACCACAGGCGAGAGTCCCACGGTGTTCTACCCCCAGAAGATGGAGCTGTTCAAAGCGGTGCTTGAAGCGGTTGACGGGCGTATTCCCGTGATTGCCAACGTGGGCGACAACTGCACGGCCGACACCATCGATTTTGCCCTCAATGTGCAAGAACTTGGCGTGGATGGGTTCATGTGCGTGGTTCCCTATTACAACAAGCCTCCCCAAGAGGGCATGTACCAGCATTTTGCCGCCATTGCCCGTGCGGTGGATTTGCCCATCGTGCTCTACAACATCCCCGGGCGGTGCGTGGTGAACATGGAGGCGGAAACCACCCTGCGACTGGCCCGCGAGTTCGACAACATCGTTGCCATCAAGGAAGCTTCGGGACGCATGGAACAAGTGGAAGCCATTGTGGCCGGGGCACCTGAAGGCTTTGCTGTCTATTCAGGCGACGATTCCGCCACTCTTCCCATCATGGAGCGGGGCGGAGTTGGCGTGATCTCCACCATTGGCAATGTGGCGCCTGATCGCATGCGCCAGTTGGTGTACTTGGCGGCCGAGGGCAAGCTGGATGAGGCCCGCGCCGCACACGATGCGCTGCTTCCCCTGATGGAGGGCCTGTTTGCCACGTCCAATCCCATTTTGGTGAAAGAGGCGCTGAAGTTGATAGGGTTCCCCGTGGGCGGTGTGCGCTTGCCCTTGGTGGATGCTACGCCCGAGCAGTCTGCAAGCCTCAAGGCCATTATGGAAGAGGTTGGGATTTTGTAGACAGTCGGATTCTTCCGGCACATATCAATTTGCGTGATGGGGGAGCCGGGCCGATGTGGAGGTGCGGCTCCCCATGTATATAAGAGAGGAAACTTCTGTGACAGAAGAGAATCAAAAGAGCCCCGAAGAGGGCAAGAAGGCTGGTGATCGTCGCACGAAGCGGCGCACAAGCACGTACAAGCATGTCAACCTCGACCGACAGCGGCCGAAACTGACCCGCGAAGGGGAGGGCGAGAAGGCAGACGCGTCTTCGCAGCGCCAAAAGAGCTCTTCGAAGCCCCGTCAGCGCGCCACGGTGAAGAAAGATCCGAATGCCACGCTGCGCATTATTCCGCTGGGCGGCCTAGATGCCATCGGCAAGAACATGACCGCTTTCGAATGCAACGGCGACATGATCTTAGATGATGCCGGCCTCATGTTTCCCGACGACGATCACCCCGGCATCGACCTCATACTTCCCGACTACACCTATGTGTTGGAAAATGCCGAGAAACTGCGTGGCATTGTGGTCACGCATGGCCATGAAGACCATACCGGCTCGTTGCCCTATCTGCTGAAAGACTTGGGGACTACGGTGCCCATCTACGCCACCAAGCTTACGCTGGGGCTCATCGAGGGCAAGCTTGCGGAGCACAAGATCAAGAACGCAAAGCTGGTGGAGATCAAGCCGGGAGACGAGATACGCCTGGGCTGCTTCGTGGTGGACTTTTTCGCCGTCAACCACTCCATCCCTGGCGCGGTAGGGGTGTTTTTGCAGTCTCCTGCAGGAAACGTGCTTCACACTGGCGACTTCAAATTGGATCAGACTCCCATAGATGGCGTTCACACCGACTTCGGTGCTCTGGCGGAGTTCTCGAAGAAGGGCGTCGATTTGATGCTCAGCGATTCCACTAACGCCACCAACCCCAACTTCACCCCTTCCGAGGCCGAGGTGGGAAAAACGTTGTCCCAGATCATCTCCCAGGCCAAGGGGCGTGTGATCATAGCCTCCTTCGCCAGCCACATCCACCGCATGCAGCAGATCTGCGATGCCGCGGTGGCTGCCGGCCGCAAGGTGGTGGTTACGGGGCGTTCGATGATCCAGAACACCGATATTGCCCGCAAGCTTGGCTATCTCAACATATCCGACAACGATCTGATCGACGCATACGACTTGAAGGGCATCCCGTCCGACCAGGTGGTCATCATGTGCACGGGAAGCCAGGGCGAGCCCCTTTCGGCGCTGGCTCGCATTGCCAACGGCGAGCATCGAACCATCGACATCGAGCCCGGCGACACCGTCATCATTTCCGCCACTCCGGTGCCCGGCAACGAGAAGGCGGTTACCCGCGTGATCAACTCGCTGGCGAAAATCGGGGCAGATGTCTACGACAAGTCCCGTGCGCGGGTGCATGTTTCGGGTCACGCCGGCGCCGAGGAGCTGAAGATCATGCTGTCCATCGTGGGGCCCAAGGCCTTCATGCCGGTGCACGGCGAAGCTACCCATCTGCGCGCCCACGCGAGGTTGGCGGAGGCTACCGGCGTCGATCCAGCCAACATATTCGTGTTGGAAAACGGGGAGTCGCTGGAACTTTCCACAAAGGGCATTCGCATGGGCGATCCAGTGGAGAGCGGCGTTGTGTACGTGGATGGCCTGTCGGTGGGGGACACCTCTCAAGATGTTCTGGACGAGCGTACGAAGCTGGGAAACCAGGGCTTCGCCTCGGTGGCGGCAGCAGTGAACCTGAAAACGCGCAAGATTGTGGGAGAGGTTCAGCTGGAGATGCACGGCATCACCGGCGGAGACGACTACTATCTGGCCGATGAGGCCGTTACTTCCCTGAAGAACGCCCTTAACCGCCAACTGGCGAAAGGGGGCGGTGTGAAGGAGCTGCGCAAAGTGGCCCGCGATGCCCTGCTCTCCGTCCTTTGGGATCGCGCCAAGCAACGCCCGATGGTGTGCGTGAGCATCATCGAGGTGTAAGGTGTAAAATACTTTTTCGCAAAACGAAGCATTAAACGTACTACTGCAAAGGAACTGCTGTGGCTCGAAAGACAGCCCCCTCAAATGCAAAGAAGCCGGCTACCCGCAAGCCTTCCCAGAAAGCGCGCGCGGCCCAGCCGGCAAGCACTCAAGGCCCCCTCTTCGACCAAAAGACCCGCACCGACATTGGCGGCGTGGTGCTCATCGCCTTGGGTGTCGTCCTGTTTGTGGCCGCCATCATGCCCACGGGAGGCCTGCTGAGCGATTTTGCTGGCAATGCGCTGCGGATGCTGTTCGGCGCCGGAGCCTATTTCGTGCCCTTGTTCCTGGCGGCTATCGGCTTTACCTTTGTGTGGCGCTTTGACAAGCAGCGCATGTCGGTGCGCATGTCTTTGGGGCTGATCATCATCCTTGTGGCGGTGCTCTCCTTGTGCGCGCTGGCCACCCCCATTCCTACCGCCTCCTATGACGATTTCTTCCAAGTGGCGGCCCTGCAATACCACGGCGGCTATCTTGGGGCCGCCGTGGCCTGGGTGCTGTGCGTGTTGTTCGGCCCTGTCATAAGCGCCATCATCTTAGTAGCCCTCATTGTCGTGGGCGTGATTGTCATCGGCTTCTCCCTGACCGACTTGCTGGAGCGCATTCGCGCCCATCGGGCCTCCCGCGTTGAGGCGAAGGAGCAAGAGCTCGACCAGCAAATGCCCGAGTTCGCCCGCATTCGACGTGGGCGGAGCGGGCGTACGTTGCGCAGCCTCGACGATGAGCAGCTGCCCATGCCCGCTGGCTCGCTTACGGTTGCGGTGGGGGGCGCCGCGGCGGCCGGGGCCCCGCAACCGCAAGGGGACGAGCCGTTCTCCCGCGGGTGGCACAACGGCTCGTCTATGAGAACCGCTGTCCTTCCGATGGAAAACGAGGGCGCGGCGGTGCAGCCTTCCCTTACCCGTCGCCTGAAGAAAACGGAGGAGCCCGCAGCCAAGCCTCGCAAGAAGGCGGCATCTAAGAAAACGGTCGTGCCGGATGAGACACCCACTAAAGATGGCTTCCAGTTGCCCTCGATGAGCCTTCTGCAATCAGGCGAGGGCAAGCGGGGCGGCTCGAGCCCCGAGGAATTGGCTGAGGTTGGCGCCGAGCTGCAGGGCACGCTTGAGGACTTTGGCGTGATGGCCACCGTAGTAGGATGGGTCGAAGGCCCCACCGTCACCCTGTTCAAGGTGGATCTGCCCTCCGGCGTGCGGGTGAGCAAGGTTACCAACCTTACGGATGATATAGCGCTGGCGCTTGCGGCGCCGGGCGTGCGCATCTTTGCCCCTATCCCCGGCACCAATTATGTTGGCATCGAAGTGCCCAATCGCAAAAGGCAAACGGTGTATCTGCCGGATGTGCTTGCGGCGGCAGGTCCTGGGCCGTTGCAAGTTGCCATCGGCGAAGACGTTGAGGGCCATTCCATTGTTCACGACCTGGCGAAGATGCCCCATGTGCTGATTGCCGGCACCACCGGCTCGGGCAAGTCGGTGGAAGTGAACGCCATGATCATGTCCATCCTCTTGCGGGCCACCCCTTCAGAGGTGCGCTTTATCATGATCGACCCCAAGCTCGTGGAATTCGCTCCCTACGAAGGCATTCCCCATTTGTATGTGCCGGTGGTTACCGAGTGCCGCGAGGCTTCCAGCGCCCTTTCCTGGGCCGTGGCCGAGATGGAGCGGCGTTTGAAACTGTTCTCAAAGTGTGGCGTGCGCAACATCATCTCCTTCAACGAGAAGGCGAAGGCGGCGCAGGCGGAAGAGCAGAAGGCCCAAGACAAGGGGGAGGAGCTGCCGGAGAATCCCTACGGTGAGCCGCTGCCCTATATCGTCATCGTCATCGATGAGCTTGCTGACCTCATGATGAACGTTGGGAAAGAGGTGGAATTCTCCATCAGCCGCCTGGCCCAGCTGGCCCGTGCGGCGGGCATCCACCTCATCATCGCCACCCAGCGCCCCTCCACCAACGTGGTCACCGGCCTCATCAAGGCAAACATCACCTGCCGCATCGGCCTCACGGTGGCCTCCGGCATCGATTCCCGCGTCATCCTCGACTCCACGGGCGCCGAGAACCTCATTGGCATGGGCGATCTGCTCATCTCGACGCCGGAGTATCCCAAGCCGGTGCGCGTGCAGGGGCCCTACGTGCCCGATGAGGAGATTGCGGCGGTGGTGGAACATTTGAAGTCGCAAGGAGAGCCGGAGTACCATACCGAGATTCTCTCTACCAACGTGATGTCCATGGGGGACACCTCCACTATGCCCGGCGGTGGGGGCGAAGACGACGATCCGCTGCTGTGGGAGGCCGCCGAAGTGGTTGTTTCCAGCAATTTGGGCTCAACGTCTGCCCTTCAGCGGCGTCTTAAAGTAGGCTATGCACGAGCGGGGCGCATTATGGACCAATTGGAGGAGAAGGGCGTGGTGGGGCCTGGCAACGGGTCCAAACCGCGCGAGGTTTTGGTGGACGAATTGGAGCTGGAGACGCTGAAAGCCTTCGAGGCTGGCGACTCCATGGCAGGCGAGGAGTACTAGCATGGCGAGGCAAGTGCCTTTTGGAGATATTCTCCGCGATGCGCGGGAGCGCGAGGGGCTGGACCTGAACACCGCGGCTCGGAAGCTGCATATACGCCCCGATATCTTGCGTGCCATCGAGGACAGCGATTTTGCCCGCATGCCTCCACGCGGCTATACCCGCAACATGGTGAACGCCTATGCCCGTCTTGTGGGGCTGAACGCTTCCCAGATGTCGGCTCTCTATGCCGACCAGGCCTATGCCCATGAAGTGGGGCGCAGTCGCTCCGACGATATGCGGACAGATGGCCGTTCTCGGGGCGCTGGCCAGTCGCGCAGCTCTTCTCGGTCATCGCGAGGCGCATCTTCGCGCCCTCAGAGCTCCTACAGTGGTCGCAGTGCGGCTGGTCGGGGCATCTACGATGATCGCACCGACCTTCAGGGAAGGGCCTATTCCACTCGGCTCTCGTCCGGTTCCCAGCAGGCCCGTGGGGGAACGTATCGCAATGTGTACGCTGGCAGCGGTCCTGCACCGGTTGTCTCCAAGCTCCCCTTTGTTCTTATTGGCATCATCGTCCTGCTGATACTGATTATCGTGCTGGTGCTGCTGTTCGGAAACAAGGGGTCAGAGCAGTCGGATGTGCCTGCCGATATGCCCATCGCCGGTCTCACCAATACCGCTAATCCTTCCGAAGGACAGGGAAGTGCCGCCGATGCTGCAGCCGCTGCCGCTGCAGCTGCAACGCCGAAAGTGGAAGAGCCTCCTACTAAGGCGGTGTTCTCCTTTGAAGTGCCTGAAGGTGAGTCTGCCTATATCGAGGTGAAGCTCGGAGACACTACGAGTTACGATGTGGCTTCCATTGTCGATGGGCCGAAAGAGAAGTCTTACGATGTTGCCGATACTCTCACTTTCGCTACCACTAGCCCGGATTCGGTTGTGCTTACACTTGATGGCGAGACGGTTAAGCCCACTGAAATCCGCAATCAACCAGGAGTCTATAGTTATACGGTAAACTTTGCGGACATTCTGGAACAATGGAAAGCCGATCATCCCGATGCCGCTGACAGCTCTAAGAGCGATGGGGATTCTGCTTCCAGTTCTGCGGACTCTGCAGGCTCTGGGAGCGGAGGCTCTGACTCGTCCTCATCGAGCGGCACATCGAATACGGATTCCGGTTCCACTCAACAGTAAGACGGCTCGCGTCAGGAAGGTCAACGTTAATCATGGCAAAAGAAGCAAGCTTCGATATTGTGTCCACAGTGGATATGCAAGAGGTGGACAACGCCTATCAGCAGGCGAAAAAGGAGATATCCCAGCGTTACGACCTTAAGGACTCGGGCGCTGAAATTACGCTCGACAAAGCCAAGGGGCAGATTGTCGTGGCCGCGCCGGCCGATTTCGTGGCAAAGCAGGTTATGGATGTCTTCGGGTCGAAGCTCATCAAGCGCGGCATTGCCCTGACTGCTCTCAGCTGGGGTGATCCGGTGGCCGCTACCGGTGGCAGCGTTCGGCGTACCGGCACCATAATCAACGGCATCGACAAGGACACCGCCTCGAAGATTGCCAAGGACATTCGCAACACGAAGCTGAAGTGCAAGGTGCAAATCGAGGGCGACAAGCTGCGGGTCACCTCGGGCTCGCGCGACACTCTGCAGGAAGTTATTGGCTTCCTTAAGGGGCAAGATTACGGCCAACCACTTCAGTTCACCAACTACCGCTAGGGTTTCTATGTCTCTTGCGAATTCGAAGGCCGCCCAGCAGCGCTCGGTGGCGTTTGTCACTATGGGCTGCGCCAAGAACGAGGTGGACACCCAGCACATGAGCCGTCGCTTGGTGGCAGCAGGCTATTGCGTAACGGAAGATTCGTCTGTGGCCGATTGCATCATCGTCAATACGTGCTCATTTATCCAAAGCGCTACAGAGGAGTCGCTGGATGCGGTGTTCGAAGTGCTTGGCCTGGACAACGTTGCTGAAGGTGATGCTAAAGTCGTGGTTGCCGGGTGCATGCCCGCCCGCTATGGCGCCGATCTTGAAGAGTCGCTGCCGGAGGCCAGTGGCTTTCTGCCCTGCAGCAAGGAAGACGACATAGTCGAAGTCGTAGACGGGCTGCTGGGCGTCTCGCGAATGCAGGGAGGCGACGGTGCACCGTGGCTTCCCCAGCCCCTTCCCGGCGAGTACGGCACATTTGCCTATGTGAAGATTTCCGATGGCTGCGATCGACGCTGCGCCTATTGCGCCATCCCTGGCATTCGCGGCCCGTACCATAGCTTCCCTTTCGAAGAGATAGCCGAAGAGGTGCGCCGTGCGGTAGAGGCGGGAGTGGGCGAGGTAGACCTTATCGCTCAGGACACAGGGCGCTGGGGACAGGATTTCGAAGATCCGCGCTCTTTGGCCTGGCTGCTCGATACCCTCGCCGAGCGGTTTCCCGAAACATGGTTCCGCATCCTGTATCTGCAACCAGAAGGGGTAACCGACCAATTGCTTGAGGTGATGGCCCGGCGGCAAAATGTCTGCTCGTACTTGGACATTCCTCTTCAGCATGTGAATCGGACGGTTTTGCGCTCTATGAACCGTTCGGGTGATCGAGAGCACTTTGAGGCGCTTGTGGGGCACATTCAGGAGCTTGTGCCCGATGTGACGCTGCGCACCACCCTCATTGCTGGATATCCCGGGGAGACGGAGGAGCAATTCGAGGAATTGCTCGATTTTGCCGGTTCGGGGATTTTCGACTACATTGGCGTGTTTCCCTTTTCGCCAGAAGAGGGAACGGCTGCATTCGAGCTTGACGGACAGCTGGAAGAGGCTGTGCGCATCGAGCGGGCCCAAGAGCTGCGGGATGTGGCAGATAGCGCGAGCTGCGTCAAAATTGCCGAACGAATAGGACGAAGCTACCCGGTGCTCGTTGAAGGACGGGAGGATGATGGCCAGCTGTTCGGTCGGGCCATCTGCCAAGCTCCGGAAGTAGATGGCTGCACCTTCCTTGCCTCGGGCACTGTTGGGCAAAAGCGGCTGGTTACCATAGGCGACACGTTGTTTTACGAGATGGAGGAGTGCTAGTCGATGGCGGACACCACAACCGATAAGCTCTGGACCCCTTCGAACGTCATCACCATCACGCGCATTTGCCTGGTGCCACTGTTCGTTATCGTGCTCATAACTCCGTGGCCCACTTGGATCGGACTCGACTTCATCACCGAAGGTCAGAAGAGCTTGCTGGCCGCAGCTATATTCGTGATCATCTCGTGCACGGTTTGGCTGGACGGTTAT
>CANSTH010000052.1 GCA_947649875.1 uncultured Parvibacter sp.
AGCCTGTGCCCCATCACCGGCCAGCCGGACTTCGCCACCATCTACATCTCCTATGTGCCCGATGTGCGCATGGTGGAAAGCAAAAGCCTGAAGCTGTACCTGTTCAGCTTCCGCAACCACGGCGACTTCCACGAGGACTGCATGAACATTATCATGAAGGACCTCATTGCGCTGATGGACCCGAAGTACATCGAGGTGTGGGGAAAATTCACCCCTCGCGGCGGCATTTCCATCGACCCCTACTGCAATTACGGCCGCCCCGGCACCCGCTGGGAAGAAGTGGCCTGGCAGCGCCTCTCTCAACACGACCTCTACCCCGAAAAGGTGGACAACCGGTAGCGGACATTGCGTTTCGCCTGGCACCTTTACCAGTTGTTGAATTTCTCACCGAATATGCGGTCGTGCACGGTGGGCACGCTGCGGGCATGGGTGCGCCCGAGGGTTTCCTGCTCGAATTCCTCTCGCGTTTGGTGCAGCTCATTGCAGCTGAACGAGATGAAGCGATCGAGTATCTCCTGGGCGAGGCTTTCCCCTTCCGAATTGAGGGAAATGATGGTCTCCCGCTTGTTGGAAGGTTTGCGGTCCCGCTCCACCAGCTTGCGCACGCGGTACAGGCTGCGGGTGGAAGAGGAGATGGAACTTGCCGGCTCGTTCAGCAAATGGCTGATGTCCGAGATGCGCAGCGGCTGACCGGTCTCCAGCAGAAGGAACAAAACGCGCACGTCCACAAGGTTGAGGTTGTAGGTGCTCTTGAACCACCCAGCATATTTGGCCAGGTGAATGCGGGAAAAGAAGGGATATGTCACCGTTTTGGGAACTTGGCCGACTTTGCCGGGGTCGATTTCAGGAATGTTGCCCAGTACGTCGATGACGCCAAAGAAGCTCTCTTGGGTCTCCGCGCCCAGGACGTCCCAGTAAAATTGGGATTCGCGCGTCACAGCGCTCTGCGCTTCGGATAATGCGGAGCGGCCGGTATCGGTTATCTGCAGCCCTACCGCCTTAAGGTCTCCGGGCATCTCGAATTTGCACACCAGTTGCGCTCGTTCTAATTCGCTTGCGGTGTCGCTCACGGTACTGGTGCTCAGCTGCAGCACTCGCGCTATATCGCGAATGCGCTGGGCCTTATCGGAGCATATCTCCAGGTAGATCAGTATGCGATATTGAGTGAGCGTCAGAGATGTTTGGCTAGTCACAATCTCTTGAATCATGCGGTTGAATATAACCGTGCCAGTGATCAGATTTGATATCGGCGTCGACTCTGTCATGGTCATCCCCCGTGCAGTCCCTCTTCGCCCGAAGGCGCCCTTCTCGCCACCGCTTCTTGCTGGTGCGATGCCTTCACCATTGTAGCGAACGCCTGCGCCTGCTCCAAAAAAGCTAATGTTCGAGTAACTATTATATAACCGTACAAAGTGTTAGGCGAACGATGCGCTGCTCTAGCAACCTGCCTCTGGAAATGCTCAATAGACCCTTCGTAAACTCATCCCAAGGCCTTAAACGAAATCAATGGAATCAGGGATGATTCAAAGGAGGAGATTATGGGACAAGAACTGAGCCGTCGTAATTTCATTGGAGGCGCACTGCTGGCGGGCATGGGCTTGGCTAGCGCCGGGGTGCTGACCGCCTGTTCTGGAAATAGCGGCGAGGCTAAGGGCGAAGGTGCGGATACTTCCGGTATCACCTGGGACAAGGAAGCCGATGTTGTGGTGCTGGGTTCTGGCGCTGGCGGAATGTGGGGCGCCATTGTTGCCCAGGAAAATGGGCTTACCCCTATTGTGCTGGAGAAGCAGCCGGAGGCTACGGCTGGCGGTGACTTGCGCGTGAGCGGCGGCTACTTGCTGCCGGTTTCCACCGATCCTGAGCTTATGGTGGGCAGCGCTTCCTTTGGCCAGGCTAGCGAAGAGTGGGCCGATGCTGTGGACGAGCTGGGCATCGAGGCCATCGACTGGGTTATCGATCATGGTTGCAAGTGGGCCAACGGCGTGGAATACATGCAGGTAGAGGGCGCTGGCGTTGCCATCTACGAATGCCTGCGGGACAACATGGTAGATGCCGGCATCGAGGTACTTTACGAAACTCCTGCCGTGAAGCTCATCACCAATGCAGAGGGCGAGGTTATCGGTGTGGCCGGTGAATCTGCCGGACAGGTTATAAACGTGAAGGCCAAGAAGGGTGTGCTGGTGGCTACTGGTTCCTACACTATGAACAAGGAGCTCATGTCCAACTTTCACATTCCTGGCATTGAGTACTATCCCACCGGCAGCCCGTATTTGACGGGCGATGGCCTCATCATGGCGGGCAATTTAGGTGCGAAGATGAGCCGTCTGGCCATGGGCGTGGAGTACAACGGCTTCTGCTCGAAAGCCGCAAGTGAGGAGATAGGGCTGGCGGTTTGCTCGGCTATAGCCCCGGGCGCCATCATCGTCAATCAGGACGGCAACCGTTTCATGAACGAGCAGGTGTCCATCCAGCACAGCAAGAGCACTATGCCCTTCTTCAAATTCCAGGGTACTATGATGGAGTGTCGCAACGATGAGTGCGGCTATGTGAACAACAAGATGTTCGAGATCTTTGACCAGGCAACTTTCGACTCCTTCAACTTGGGCAACACTGCTCTTTCGATGACCTGGGCTAACATCTTCGAAGGTGTGGACAACGGCTATGTGTGGAGCGAGGACAATCAGGCCGAGCTGGATGCCGGCTTCATTGTGAAAGCGGATACCCTAGACGCCCTGGCTGGCGAGATTGGCGTGGACGCTGCGAATCTGAAGGCCTCGGTGGAATCCTACAACGCCGCTTGCGCCTCTGGTGAGGATGCATTCGGACGCCCGGCCGATACCATGGTGGCTATCGGTGCCGGACCCTACTACGCCATGGAGCTTGCGGTTGCCACCCTCTATTCTATGGGCGGCCTTACCACCAACGATCAGGGGCAAACCATCAACTGGTCCAATGAGCCCATTCCCCGCCTTTACAGCGCCGGTAACGTGGGCATGGTGGGGCCGTACCTGGAGCCCACCGCCATTAACGGTGCATGGGGACAGGCGGCGCTTGCCATCGACCATATTGCCACCCTCGATGATTGGGATGCCGCCAAGTCTGAGTAGTTCTGCTTGCATGGTGAGGAAGAAGGCACTGTTATGAAGAAGAAAAGCTGTATGGCGGCTGTTGTGGTGGGCGTGCTGCTTGTGGCAGGGCTTGCCGGATGCGCCGGCGAAGGGGGAGGGGCTGTTAGTTCTATTGCACCTGCCGTTTCCTGGCGAGGGATTACGGCAACCCCCGCGAGTCTTGAAGACAAGGCGGAATTTCAGCTCTCCGAGGATTCTGATTGCGAGGCTTGTCATGAGCCGGAAACGGAATCTACCCTGGATGCGGAGTGCCTCGCGGGCGACCCGGCTCATGCGGACCTTACGTGCATCGATTGTCACCCGTCAGACAAGACGCTGGAAAAGGTGCATGGAAAAATCGATGCCGACAGTAAGCCGAAGAACAAGCTGAAGAAGACCAGTGTTGGCGATGAGGCTTGTCTCGAATGTCATGACCTGGAGGCAGTTTCGGCTAATACTCCGGCCGAGGCGTTCCTGGTGGATCTCAACGGCACCTCCGTAAACCCGCACGATGCAAAGGCCCTTACCAGTTCCCACGATGAGCTTTACTGTGTTTCCTGTCACGTCACCCACAAGGATGGAGACGTGAACGAGAACGCTTACAAAGCCTGCCTCAGCTGCCATCACGCCGAGGTTTTCGAGTGCGGCACCTGCCACTAAAAGTGGTATCGCGCAAATGGGCGATGCTGAAAGCGCCCGTACCGAATTCGAGTAACTTCCTCCTATGCCGCCCTTTCGGTTTCTCTCCCTCCAGCTTCCGAAGGGGCGGCTTTTTCCCGAGGCCAGACCAAGGAAAGAAGGAAGTTTCAGTCATTCAATGCTTCGCAGAAGAGAAGGAGTGCGAAGGTCATGAGCAAAACAACTTTACTGAACCGGCGCGAAGCGGTGAAGATGGCCGCTGCCGGAGCCCTTCTTGCAGCAAGCGGTTCTTGCATCGTCGTAGTGCAGCAGGCATTTGGCGACGATGTGCAAGCCGAAGAAGAACCTGAAAAGAAGGGCGACGTCGGTGCCCCTGTTGCAGTCAACGGGCAGGTTGGCTTCTTGGTGAAACCCAAAAACTGTCTGAATTGTCAGGCGTGTGTCGAGGCTTGCCGCAAGTTCAACAAGATACCTGACGAAGAGCCAACTTGGCGCCGCGTTACCAAGTACGAGAGGGACGGGGAAGCCCCGCTGTTCGTCTCTACCTCGTGTATGCATTGTGCCGACCCGGCCTGCGCTACCGTGTGCCCGGCTGGTGCCATCACAAAGGGTGAAGCGGGCATTGTGTCCGTAAACCCCGATCGTTGCATCGGCTGCAAATACTGCTATCAGGCATGTCCGTTTAGCGTGCCGCAATACAACTCCCAGAGCATGGTCAAATGCGACTGCTGCTTGGGCAACGGGGTGAAGCCGGGCGAGACCCCTCATTGTGCGGAAGCCTGCAACTTTGGCGCTCTGCACTTCGGCATAGTGGCCGATTTGCTGGAGAAATGCCCGGATGCTGTAGTGGTGGACGCTAGTACCGCCCCCTCCCTCTATCTTGCCTAGCCCAAGAAGAGTTGAGTTCAATGCAATTGTTCAAATGTGCTAAGGAGATTAAAGTATGGAAGGATTACAGGTAGTTTGGGGCTGGCAGCCCGCGCTGTACCTGTTTTTGGGCGGCATGGGGGCCGGCGCTTTTGTCGCTGCCATGATTGTGTATTTTCGAGAAGGGGAGAAGTGCCGCGGCACCGCTGTCGTTTCAGTGCTGGCCGCCGTGGTTTGCCTGGTAGTAGGCCTGCTGTTGCTTTTGAGCGAGCTCATCACTCCATTGCGCGGCATGATGATGTGGCAGAGCTTCTCCAACTTCACCTCGTGGATGACCTTCGGGGCCTGGATTGTGTTCGCTGCCGTGGTAGTGTTTGTGCTGGTGGCGGTTTGCATGGGGAAGCGCAGTAGCGCCCTTGTCTCCAAAGTTTGGAAGGGATTCGAGGGCCTTGTCCCTAAGCTTGCCCGCATTTTGGGCGTGGTGGGCGTTGCGCTGGGCTTGTGCGTTGCCGCCTATACGGGCATCTTGCTTATGTCGGCACCTGGTGTGCCCCTTTGGAATACCCCGCTTCTCCCATGTCTTTTCACGGTGTCCGCCCTGGATACGGGTGTTGCACTGGTGGAAGTTGTGGCCTTTGTCTTCCGCAAGAAGGAGGATATGGGAGAGGGCACGGCGAAGATCCTGGAGATTGCCGTTGTGGCTCTGGTGGTGCTGGAGCTGGCGGTGTTGGCCCTGCTGTTAACCTCCATGTTGGGCGAGGCCGACACTGCTGTTGCTGCTGCGGCCGCTCAATCGGCGTCTATCCTTGTCGAAGGTCAGCTGGCGCCTTTCTTCTGGGGCTTGGTGGTGGCCGTTGGGTTAGCGCTGCCGTTAGTGGCGGCGGTGCTTGCCTTCGTCTTGAAGTCGAAGAAGGCGGGTATTACCTCGCTGGTAGGTGCCATCGGCGCCATGGTCGGCGGTTGCACGCTGCGCTTCATCATAATCCTAGCCGGTCTTCACGCCGACCCAGTAATGGGGGCCGTGGCGGTGCTGCTGGGGTAGCTATTCCGATTCGGTCAAATAGCCTGAAGTTGGAGTTCTTTGTGGCGGGGTCGCCTGGGCGGCCCCGTTGTTTTGCTGCGGCTCAGTATCCCATGGCGTAGAGCTTGTCGTCATCGAGGCCGAAGTAGTGGCCCAGTTCGTGAATGACGGTTTTGCCCACCTCTGCCACCATTTCCTCACGGGTGTCGAAACAGCGCTCATGAGGGCCTTTGAAGATGGTGATGACGTTGGGCAAGTCGTCGAACTCGCCGCCGCAACTCTCTTCCAGCGACAGCCCGTCGAACAGCCCCAGCAGCTCATCGTTGCACCAGGTGCCCCAATCTTCTTCCTCGAAATCCTCGTCGTCGAATTCGTCGTCGTATACGATGCCATGGTCGGTGACCAGCTCGTCGTCTGACATCTCGAGGGCTTCGTGCAGGGTGGTTCTGGGCTCGGAACCCCAGCCCTCTTCTTCGTCGAAGTCTTCTCCACCCAGATGGTAGGCGGTAGGCTCTTCCTCCCATACAACTGCGATGTTCTGCAGCGCCTCGAGGAACTGATCGGGAATGGCATCCAGCGCCTCTTCGATAACCGCCTCGAACTCCTCGTCGGTAAGCTTTTCCACAGCCTTTCTCCTTACGTGAATCATTCTGGTTGCCGCTTGTGCTAACCCTTAAAACGCTGCGTCGAAGGGTTCGCTTACCAGCGGCTCTGCCTGCCCGCGGGTTATCTCGGAAAGCCGCTTCAGCAAGCCCTCTTCCGTCCCCGCCAGCATGCGCAGGGTCAGCAGCACGTTCGCCCCGAAATCGCTTTCCAGCACCTTCGCCTCCTCTTCCGCGGCTAGGCGCGCCACGCCCTCGTAGAGGCTGTAGGGTACCTCCACCGCGATGTCCACGCAACGGGAGATGACCACCACCTGCGCTGCGTCGATGGCCGCCTGCGCCGCCGCCGTGTAGGCGCGCACCAGGCCGCCGGTGCCCAGCAGCACGCCGCCGAAATAGCGGGTGGTCGCGATGGCCACGTCCTGCAGCCCCGCCCGCTGCAGCGCTTCCAGCGTGGGCATGCCGGAAGTGCCCCCGGGCTCGCCGTCGTCGGAGTAGCGCACCCGGCCGCCCCGCAGCACGTAGGCGTACACGTTGTGGCGGGCCATGCGGTGCTTGGCACGGATTTCTTCCAGGAAGGCCAGCGCCTCCTCTTCGGTTTCCACATGACGCATCTGACCGATGAAGCGGCTCTTCTTCTCCACTATCTCGGCTTGGGCGCTGCCCTCTATGGTGCGGTAAAAATCTTCCATGGGGCTAGTGTAGCAGGTGTGGCCCCTACGCTTTGTGTCGCTTTGGGAAAGGAACTTTTGGCGCGCGGGCGTTGGGCGGCGGGGCTGCTAGAATGGCGGGTTGGAGCAACTATTCCTGCATACGAAGGAGCATCCCATGGCCAATTGCCTCGTCGCTCAATCGGGCGGCCCCACCGCCGTCATCAACGCCAGCCTTGCCGGTGTTGTCCGCGCCAACCAGCTGAACCCCGTGTACGGCCGTGTTTTCGGCGGCATTCACGGCATCGAGGGCGTGCTGGAGGACAAGCTGTACGATTTGACCGATCTGCCCGCCCGCGAGATCGACATCCTGAAGCAGACGCCCTCTTCGGCGCTGGGCACGTGCCGTTACAAGCTGAAGCGCGGCAACGACACCGACTATCGCCGCCTGGTGGAAGTAATGGACGCCCATGACATCGAGGTGATGTTCTACATCGGCGGCAACGACTCCATGGACACGGTGGACGCTCTCTCCCAGTGGGCCGCCGCCAACGGGGTGGCCAAGCGCTTCATCGGCATCCCGAAAACGGTGGACAACGACCTGGTGCCCGTGGACCATTGCCCCGGCTTCCCTTCCGCGGCGAAGCTGGCCTGCCAGATAACCCACGCCACTCGCCTGGACTACGACGCCTACACGCGCCCGGAGGTGTTCGTGCTGGAGACCATGGGCCGCGATGCCGGCTGGCTGGCGGCTAGCTGCTGCGCCACTGGCGATGTGGACCTGCTGGTGCTGCCGGAAGTCGACTTCGATAAGGATGCCTTCCTTGTGCAGGTGCAGGCGAAGATGGACGAGACCGGCGAGTGCTACATCGTGGTGTCGGAAGGCGCTCATTACGCGGACGGCACCTACATCTCCGCCGGCGAGAGCGCCAACGACGGCTTCGCCCATGCGGTGCTGGGAGGGGCGGCGCTCACCCTGAAGCAGATGATCGTGGACGCTGGCATCGCTCCGCGCGGCGTGGTGCAGGACCTTTCCCGCGCTGCCCGCTCCTCCAACTTCGCCCAGAGCTTGGTGGACGTGACCGAGGCCTACGAGCTGGGGCTTTCCGCCCACATGCATTCAGCGCGCCCCGGTTTCACCGGGCAAGTGGTTGGCATCGCCCCGCGCGTGGATCTCGCTGCTCCCTACGACCCTGTGTTCTTCGCCGGCCCTGCCAGCGAATTCGCCAACTTCGTGCGCACCTTCCCCAAGGAGTGGATCTTGCCGGACTACCAGGGCATCACCGAGGAAGCGCTGGAGTACTTCCGTCCGCTGATTGCCGGGGAGCCGAAGATCATCTACGAAGACGGCCTTCCCGTCACCATCGTGCCCTTCAACAAGCGCTAGGGACGTCCGCTGTCGCGTTCTTCGGCAAGCGTCAGGAAGTTGGTTCCCAAGGTTGCAGCGGGGGTTTGCGTGTCAAACCCCCGTTTTGGTGGTGCCATGTACCCAACTCCCAATTCTAGTCAGGTAGATGTACCCAACTCGCAATCTTGACCACGGCTATGTACCCAACTCGCAATCTTGACCACGCAAACATACCCCATCTGACCTGGGACGATACAGAATAACACCAGGTCAGAAGGGGTATTTTCTTGTGGTCAAGATTGGCAGTTGGGTACATGCGATAGCGGTGCGCTCCATTGCTGTGATTGCCTGAAGGCGGTAGCCGGCTCGGCTGAGCCAGTCCTTACAACCCCCTAGCACTTCGCTTACTTTGCTGTCACTTTTGCTGCGCTGCCCCTGCCTGGTGGCTAAACTGGCCTTCCCTGGGCAAGACGCATGTTGGATTGCGTCGCCCGATCGAGCAGCGAAAGAGGCGAAGCGGTGGGTTCGGTGAGCAATTTCCTAAGCGCGTACAGCGGCAACTTCAAGATGGCACTCTTGTTCTGGCCGGTGGTCTCGTTTCTGCTCACCTTGCCCATCTTGGCCTACCTGTACCACCGCGACGGGCGGCTGCGCCTGGGCTCTGCGGTGGCCGCTTACCTCACGGTGCTCTATGGGCTGGGCATCGTGTGCTTTACCCTGTACCCGCTGCCCTCTGGTGATAGCGGGCCGGGCATCACCTATGGCATCCAGCCGCAGTTCGTTCCCTTCAACTCCATCGGGGACATCCAGAAAGACGGCCTCAGGGCGGTTTTCCAGGTGGCTTTCAACGTAGTGTTCTTCGTGCCGCTGGGCTTCATCGCGGGGCGTTTCTTCCGCCTGCGCTTCGTGCCGGCGGTGCTGTTGGGGCTGGGTGTGTCTGCGCTGGTGGAAACGGCCCAGCTCACTGGGCTGTTCGGGGCATACCCGTATGCTTTTCGCTGCTGCGATGTGGACGATCTGATCACGAACACGCTGGGGGCCGCCATCGGCTGGGGTTTTGCGCGGGTGCTGGGGCCGGTGAAGGCCGGCCCGGATGGGGGTCGGCCGCCAATCACGAAAGACCCCAGCTTTTTGCAGCGCTGTGTGGCCCTGTGGATTGACTTCCTTGTCATGGGGGCCTGCACCCTCATCCCATTTTGCGCGGTGGCGCTGCCCACTGAGCTGACGGAGGGCATGCGACTGCAGCTGCCGGGAATGTCCGCCAACGCCACAACCGGGCTTATGCTGGGCATCCTGTTCGTGGCGGCGGCGCTGGTGGTGGAAGTGGTGGTGCCCTGGCTCAACGGCGGCTCCACGCCGGGCGGCATGTACGTTCGCATGACCTGCGAGAACCGCGAGCGCACCCCCGGCCATCGCGCCGTTTTCTACATCGTGCGCTCGGCGGTGCTGGTAGTTGCGTGGATGTGGGTGCCCTGGGCCGCGCTTATCCTGCTGGTCTTCTACGCCGTCGAGCGTTGCATGCCCTATGACTTGCTGCCATAGGGGAGCTTGTACTCTGGGGGAGCTTGTCTGCCTTGAGCATCATTGCTCCAAAGGACTTGCCCCAAAGGTTGGTATTCTTGTGGCGTACAAATCTTGCCGTTTTGCGCAGCCGATGCTCATGTCCGCACGGAATCGCGAGATTTGTACGCCAGGCGGGCTGCTCGGACATCATCTTCAGCGGCACCTTGCTTGAACCCCTGAAAGACATTGGCATTATGCCAGGTCATTGACGTATGTCATGTTTGGGTTGACGGCTTCTTCGTCTGTGCCCGTACGGATCTTTGAGTTTCGCGCGCGAAAACGTACAAATCTTGCGTTTTTGTGCATTCGGCGTCCGTTGTTGCACGGAATCACGGGATTTGTACGCGTCATCAGCGGAAAACGTAGCGGACATCTTGCCTGATTGGTGACAAGTCGGAACGGCAGGAGGGCGGAGCGCCCAGAGACTCGCACGATAGTGCTAGGATTCAGCTGATATGCAGACCGCCATGGAATGGAGCCGAAAATGGATGCATTGGAGCTGATGAAGAACCGTTACTCGTGCCGCAAGTTCGCCGACGAGCCGGTAAGTGACGACGATCTGAACGCTGTGCTTGAGGCGGGGCGCGTTGCCCCTTCGGCTATCAACCGCCAGCCGTGGCGCTTTTTGGTGGTGCAACGCGAAGATGGCCTGGCGAAAGTGGACCAAGCCAGCCGTTGCCGCTATGGGGCGCCGGTGGTCATACTTGTGTGCTTTGCCGATGAAGAGTCCGCGAAGAACGAAGCGGTAGTGCCCGACTACGGTTGGGTGGACTGCTCGCTTGCCATCATGCAAATGGTGCTGGAGGCGGAAAGCCGCGGCCTTGGCACCTGCATCGTGGGCGCTTACGACCCGCAGATCGCCCGCGAGTTGTTCGCCATCCCCGAGGGCATCACTCCGGTGCAGTTCGTGATGCTGGGCCATCCCGCCATAGGCCCCTCCCCACGCCACGAGGAGCGTCGCCCTCTGAGCGACATCCTGGTTCGGGAGAGCTTCTAAGGAGGCCGTGAGTCCGATTGGTGACCGGAGGGAATTCCTGCAAGAAAAGGCTTAATGTCAGAAATATGCAACATTAAGCCGGTTAATGCAGCAGATACTTGGCATTAACCGAAGGCCCATAAGTGGTCGGGTTCGAGCCCAGGGTTCTCACTGCCGCTTCTGGTGTTCCTGCAAAAAAGTGCGGGTTGGATGCCCGCAGGCGCGGCTTTGTGGGAAAATATGCTTCGATCAGATGAAGACGAAGCATGTAAGGTAATTGTCCATGGGCGCACAATTCTCAGTTAAGCGCGCGTGCCCGAAGACGGTGGCGCGGCTGTCGTCGGCCCTCGGGCTGCCGCGGTTCATAGCCGCCACGCTGGCCACGCGCGGCATCGACACCCCCGAGCAGGCGGTGGAGTTCATGAACCCGTCGCTGGAGCGCGATTGGCGCAACCCCTATGAGATACCGGGGCTGTCGGAGGTGGCCGACGTAGTGGGGCGCGCCATCGACGAGCATCGCCACATCGTGGTGTTCGGCGACTTCGACTTGGACGGCATCTCTGCCACCACTGTGCTCACCCGCGGGCTTCGGGCGTTGGGGGCGAAGGCCACCCCGTTCATTCCGCGCCGTTTCGACGAAGGCTATGGCATCACCCAAGCCGCCTACCAGCGGGTAAAACAGCTGAACCCCGACCTCGTCGTCACCGTGGACTGCGGCATTGCCTGCCGCGAAGAGGTGGCGGCTATTGTGGCCGATGGGGTGGAAGTGGCCGTTACTGATCACCATGAGGCGGCCGATTTGGTGCCCGAAGGGGTGCCGGTGGCGGATCCGAAGATGGGGGAGGGCTGCGAGAGCTCCATCCTTGCCGGCGTTGGCGTGGCGCTGAAGCTGGTGCAGGTGCTGGGGGCTCGCCGTGGCTACCCGCATTTGTGGCGCAGTTACACCGACTTGGCCACTTTGGGCACAGTGGCGGACCTCATGCCCATGCGGGGTGAGAATCGCGCGCTGGTGGCCGAGGGCTTGAAGCGCATCAACGAGAACCCGCGCCCCTGCATCGCGGCGCTTTTGGGCATTTGCGGTCCATCGGCAGTGCCGGTTACCGCCACCAACATCACTTATTCCATGGTGCCCCGGCTGAACGCCGCCGGCCGCATGGGGGACGCGCAACTGGCGCTGGACCTGCTGATGTCCGACAGCTATCCGGACGCCTGTGCCCTGGCCCAGCGGCTGGACGAGGTGAACACCGCGCGGCGCACCATTGAGGCCGAACTTTCCGAGAAGGCCCAGGCCCAAGCGGCCGAAACCTACCATGGCCAGCGGGCGCTGGTGGTGGCGGGCGAGGGCTGGCACGAAGGGGTGAAGGGCATCGTGGCCAGCAGGCTGGTGAACCGCTACGGCGTGCCCGCCATTCTGTTTACCGTGGAGGGGGACGAGGCGCGCGGCTCGGGCCGCAGCGTGGGCTCGGTGAACCTGTTCGCCGCCGTAGAGTCCTGTTCCGACTTGCTCACCCGTTTCGGCGGCCACGAGGCGGCAGTGGGCATTACGCTCCCCACTGCCAATTTGGAGGCTTTCGCGGAGCGCCTTTGTGCCTACATGGACCAGCTCCCCGGAGGGGCTTTCCACCCGTTGGTGCAGATAGACGCCCTGGTGGCATTGCCCGAGCTTTCCATCGACACCGTGCGGCAGCTGGAGGCGCTGGCGCCGTTTGGCCAAGACAACCAGGTGCCCTGTTACATGGCCCGCAACGTGACGCTGGTGAATCCCCGCGCCGTGGGGGCCGATAAGAACCACTTTTCCTGCGGCCTCACCGATGGCCGCGTGGTGGTGGCGGGCATCATGTTCCATTGCGATGATATCGATGAGCTGATGGCCAACGAGGGGGTGGTGGACGCCGCCTTCACCCTGCAGGTGGACGAGTGGCGCGGCCGCTTCTCGGTGAAGGCCATGCTGAAGGCGCTGGCCCCCGCCCGCACCTGCTGCGCTCTGCGCGCATGCCTGAACCCGGAGGCGCAGACCCTGCTGGAGGGGCTGTACGCCGAAGACGATCAGCAGCTGTGCGCCGATGCGGTGGCTCCCGACCCCGCCGTTGCGGAAGGGGCCATGGCGTCGGTGAAGGAGAATCGGGCCAAATGGGAGACCGTGGCGCGGGAAAACCCCGACGGGCTGGAGCAGGCGCTCATCACCGCGCTCATCGGCCAACGCCCGTTGCACCAATCGCAGCGGGAGGTACTGGACCAGCTACGGGCGGGCAAGTCTACCTTCGCCGTGATGGCCACCGGGCGGGGCAAGTCGCTCACCTTTACCGTGTACGCTGCCATGATGGCCCTTTCCTCGCGCATGGCCAGCGTGTTCGTGTACCCGCTGCGGGCTCTCATCGCCGACCAAGCGTTTCATTTGGCTTCCAGCCTGCTGCAGTTTGGCATTACCTGTGCCGTGCTGAACGGCGAGAGCACCCGCCAAGAGCGCGAAGAGGCCTGGGAGGGCCTGAAAACCGGCGGGGTGGACATCGTGCTCACCACGCCGGAGTTCTTCGTGCTGCACGCCGATGAGTTCGCCGAGAGCGGCCGCGTGGGGTTCGTGGTGGTGGACGAGGCCCATCATATCGGCCTGGCGAAAGCGGGCCAGCGCACTGCTTACACCCAGCTGGGAATGGCCATTGCGAAGCTGGGCAATCCTACGGTGCTGGCGCTTACCGCCACCGCTCCCGACAATGTGGCGGGCGATATCGACGCCCAGCTGCCGCTGCAAGAGCGGGTTATCGACTCCACCTGCCGCGACAATTTGCGGCTGGACGACCAGCGCAACATCCGCAATCGAGACGATTACCTGGCCAACATCATCGCATCCGGCGAGAAGACGGTGGTGTACGTGAACTCCCGCGAACAGTCGGTGGCATTGGCTCGCCTGCTGCGCAAGAAGGTGCCCCAGTTGGCGCCGCTCATCGGCTTCTACAATGCCGGCCTGTCCCGGGCCGAGCGCAAGCGCATTGAGGAGCTTTTCCGCAACAACGATCTTTTGGTGCTGGTGGCCACATCTGCGTTTGGCGAAGGAGTGGACATTCCCAACATTCGCCATGTAGTGCTGTACCACCTGCCCTTCAATGAGGTGGAGTTCAACCAGATGAGTGGCCGCGCCGGCCGAGACGGCAACCCCGCCACCATCCACCTGCTGTTCGGCCAGCGCGACATTGCCATCAACGAGGGCATCTTGCGCGAGGCCACCCCCGACCACGATGTGATGGCCCAAGTGTATCGCCAACTGCGCCAACGGCAGCGGCAGCAGCCGGGCAACCCCTTCCCGTTGGATCCGGACGACTTGGCGGCCCAGGCATCGGCCGGCTTCAAGGAGATAAGCCCGGCATCGGTGGCCTGCGGGTTGAAGGTGTTCACCGAGCTGGGGCTCATCGATGTGCAGCCCTGCGGTGGGCCCGGCGCTCCGGCAGCGGGAGGCAGCCCTGTGGGCGCCGGCGCCAAGCCTTCGCGGCCCGCCTACATCGTGCGGGTGAACGAAGGGGCCGACCGGGTGGAGCTCACCGACTCGGTGCGCTACAGCGAGGGGATGGGGGAGCGCTCCATCTTCGATGCGTTTCGCGCATGGGCGCTGGCCAGCGACTCCCAGGGGCTGACGATTCGCGTCTCCCACCCCATTGTGCCCGGCATCTTTCCGCCTAACTGGTAGCATCGAGATTCACGCCAAAAGCGGCAAGGTAAGGAGGTGCGGCGCATGAGCGCTGATATATCGCAGAATCCCGGCCAAGGAAACAGCGGCGGGGAGGGCGTGGGGGCGCCGGTGCCCATTGGGGTTGCCACCCGTCAAACGGTGGACAGCCTCATCGGCCGTCCGGAGAGCGCCAAGCCGGTGCCGGGGTTGGAACATCGCGGCGGCGAGGCGTCTGCCACGCCCGAGCAGCGCTTCGAGGAGCTGCAGCTGCTCACGTCGGACTACATGTCCCCTGAGGAAGAGGACATGTTGGCACGCGCCTTTGCCTTTGCTAGCGAGAAGCATGCCGGGCAAAAGCGCAAGTCCGGCGAGCCGTTCGTGTTGCACCCGGTGGAGGTGGCGCTCATCCTGGCGGATTTGCGCATGGATGCCGAAACCATATGTGCCGCTCTCCTGCACGACACCGTGGAAGATACCGACGCCACTCCCGAACAAGTAGAGCGCCTGTTCAACCCTCAGGTGCGTCAACTGGTGGAGGGCGTCACCAAAATCACCCGTATCGAGGTGGAAAGCCTCTCCGACGAGCAGGCGGCCACTATCCGCAAGATGTTCGTGGCCATGAGCAAGGATATCCGCGTCATCGTCATCAAATTGGCCGACCGCCTGCACAACATGCGCACCCTCTCGGCCCTGCGCGAGGACCGCCGCATCTTCAAAGCGCGCGAGACGCTGGAGATATATGCCCCCATCGCCCATCGCCTCGGCATCAACTCGGTGAAGTGGGAGCTGGAGGACCTCGCCTTCTTTTACCTGGAGCCCAACAAGTACAAGCAGGTGTCGCGCATGGTAACCGAGTCGCGGGCCAAGCGCGAAGAGTACTTGGGCAACGTGATAGACGTGCTTAAGGGCGAGATGGAGAAGGTGGGCATCCAGGCGCAGATCATGGGGCGGCCAAAGCACCTGTACTCCATCTACCAGAAGATGTCGAAGAAGGGCAAGGGCTTCTCGGAGATATACGACCTGATTGCGGTGCGCATCATCGTGAAGACGGTGAAGGACTGCTACTCGGCGCTGGGGGCGGTGCACACCCTATGGCACCCCATGCCGGGGCGGTTCAAAGACTACATCGCCATGCCGAAATTCAACATGTACCAAAGTCTGCACACCACGGTGATGGGGCCGGCCGGGCGTCCTTTGGAGGTGCAGATCCGCACCGAGGAGATGCACCG
>CANSTH010000053.1 GCA_947649875.1 uncultured Parvibacter sp.
ACAGTGTAAGAGCGGTGCAAATGGTGTACAAATGGCGCAGTGGCAAAATGTGCCTGCACTTGTATTTCGATTCCTGCAAACTGGGACAGTGCGGCGTTTGCCATTCCCCATTTCGGGCAATATGCGGAACGGAGGGAACGTGGACGATAAGGAACGGCTGGCGCGGTTCGAGGCGGTAGTGGCGGACACCCAGCAGGAGCGAGCGCTGGTGGTGAACCAGCTGGAAGAGCTGAAGGCGAAGGGACGCATAAAAAGCGCCACCTTCCAGCAGCTGATGGCGCGGAAGATGACGCTTGATGCTTTTCTTGCCGCCTTTGAACGGCAAGGGTTGTTGTAGGCCGTTGGGCTAGCCGCGTATGCCGCGGCCGCCGCCCATGCCGCCGGGGCCACCCATGCCGCCTTGGGCGGCGGTGGTAGAAACGGTGGCCTCCACCGAGCTGCCGCCGCTCACGTTACCGCCGATGCCCTGGGCATCGGTCCCGCTCACGCTGCCGCCCACCACGATGGACACCGTTTCGCCCTCGGTGAAATCAGGGCTGGCGATGACCACATTCTGGAAGGGATTTTGGGCTTCCATAGATGCCAGCACCTGGCCGTTCGCCCCCACTACGGCAATGGTCTGGCCGCCGTTGCCACTGGCGTTCACCATGGCGAAGGGGGTGCTGCCGCCAGTGAAACCGGCCGCCATGCCGGCGGGACCTGCAGCGATGATGGTGCCGCCGTTGGAGGTGGCGTTCAGCTCATAGTCGATGGCGCCGTTGCCGCTGTTGGTGGGGCCGGACACGTACACCACGCCGCCGTTCAGCTCGATGTTGCCGTTGGAATCCAGCCCGTCGCCGCCAGCTTCGATGTAGATGGTGCCGCCGTTGATTTGAATGAGGCAGTCTTCGCTCACATCGGCCATGCCGCCGCCCATGTCACCACGACCACCGAAGTCGCCGCCCTGGGGAGCTTGGCCGCCTTCGGGCATCTGGCCGTCTTGGGGCATCTCAGGGGGCATCTGGCCGTCGTCACCGCCAAAGCCGCCTTCCGGCATCTCGGGAGGCTGGCCCTCTTCGCCCTGGAATCCGCCTTCGGGCATCTGGCCATCTTGCGGACGCTGGCCGCGATTGCCTTTGCCCCCCTGGGCTCTGTCGACATTCTGGCCGTTCTCCTCACCCTCTTGCGGGGCAGCCCCCTGCGCGTCAACAGCAGAGGCGCTAGCTGTAGCAGTTTCCGCATCGCCGGTGTAGGCCTCGGCCACTGCGGCGTTGATGGCATCGTCGCTGGCCACCAGGTTGCTGGTGCCGCCGTTCACGATAACCTGCTGAGCCTCGTAGCCTTCCACGCAGGACTGCACATCGATGATGCCGTTGTCCACCACCAGCTCGTATTCGCAATGGAAGGCATCGTCCCCGGCATCCACCGTGATTGTGCCGCCGCCGATAAGCCCGTCACTCTCGCTATGGAAAGCGTCGTCGGCCGAGGTGACGTTCACCGTGCCGTCCATCACGCGGAAGTACCACTGGGCATCGACGCCGTCGTCGCCGGCATCCACCGTGAGCGTGCCGCCGTCGATGGACACGAAGCCGCGAGCGGTGTCCTCGTCGTTGGTGGACTTCACGCCGTCGCCGCCGGCAGTCACCGTCACGGTGCCGTCGGCCATCTTCACGCAGTCCTTGCCCTTCAGGCCGTTGTCGGCCGCGGTCACCACCAAGGTTCCGCCGCCAATCACCAGGTCGTCCTTGGAGGTGACGCCGTTTTTGTAGTCGCCCCGAATCTCCAAGCTGCCGTTGCCGTTCAGCGTGAGGTCTTCCTTCGAGAAGATGGTGGCATCGGGCTCGTCCTCGCCCTCTTCCAGCGCGAAGTCAGCGCCGCTGGAGAGGTTGTTCCGGGTGCCCTCCGCCGTGGTAACGAACACCTCGTTGTAAGCTGCCACGACATTCCTCTCTTCGCAGTGCAGTTCCCCGGGGCGCATCGCAATCAGCCGATGCCGAGCGGATGGAAAGGGACGAAACGCCCCAGGGCACAAGAGGGCCCAACGGCCCACCGCGAAGAGAGGATAAAACCCCACCCTGAAAACAACCTTAAACGCCCCCGCGGCCGAGGCAAAGTAGACTTCGACCTCCCCTACCTGCGCGAGTTCCTGCCGGAATACCTGGATTAGGGATTGGCCGTACGCCGGCCACCATGCAGTCAACACCATAAAGACATTTTGCACCAACACGCATCTTACCAGGGGCAACGTTAAGAGCGCCGTAGAACCGGCTTATTGAATCCATCCCTTGCACGACCTTGGGCTTGATGCAATAATAGCCGGGTCTAGTCATCTTCATAGCCTTGAGCAGCTAATGCTCGGACGTGGAAACGTCCGGCCTTAGGGCATTGCTGCTTTCGGCATTCCTGATGACTAGACACCATCGTCGGGCGTTTCCTATCTTTATGCATGGGACGCCTCAGCACAACGAAAGGTGTCTGCATGCAAGCGAAATCAAGCACGAAAATGGCGCGATGCGTTCGCCCAAATCTTTGGAAACTTTTCTTGGTTCTCCTAATTTCTTTTGCCATTGGCGCTACACAGCTTCTCTATGCGATTAGCCCGGAAAACGCCGCTGCATCAGAGCCTGACAGCAATAGCACCCTTGCCGTCAGTCTTACCTCAAACAAAAATGCATATGACAAGAACGAGTCAGCCAAGCTAAGCCTTTCTATCACCAATCCGACTGAAAACACTCACAATGACATATCTTACGAGATAGCCCTCCCAGCAGGATTGTCTGCAAAAAACGAAGCCGACTTGAAAGGGTCCATCGCCTCAATTCCTGCAGGATCGGAAGAGGTCATTGAAGTCGAGATTGCCCTTTCCCCTGATTCGGCAAGCAAGCCCTCGGCAGCCCTCCCCAAAACAGGGGACAGCCCATTGGTGTTTGGCCTAGCTGCGATTGTGGTCGTTGCAGCAGCTATTTGCCTAGTTGCCGCCAAAGCCCGAAAGAGGGATCGTCGGCTCACTTCCACAATGGTCGTTTCCCTTCTTCTCCTCTCACTTCTTGTCATTCCGAGCACTTTCACCACTTCGGCCTTTGGGGCAACCGACGAAGCCAGAGCACGCGCCACTGCGTCCCACGCAATACTTATCGACGGTAAAAAATACGAGATCTCTTCTGTAGTTAAATCGAGCCCTGCAACCAACGCGGGAAAGGGAGAAGCTGCGCCGCCGTCCCAAGAAGAGCCCAACGAATCCACCCCTCCGGGAATCGTCTACCAGGACGACGTTAAGTTTGTAGAGCCCGTATCATGGGACGGCGCTCATAACGAACAAGAGATTTCGATAATCGTTCCTTCCAAATACGCAGATTCGCTAAAAATTGGCGATAAGGTTGTAGCGAAACCCAATGACGAGGACTACGAAGGAACATGTCTCATCCTAACCTCCATAGAGCAAACAGAGCAAGGGGTTGTGCTCAAGGGAACCGCACCCGAATTAGATGACATAGTGAAATCTATCTGCGCTAGCGGCACTTCTCAAGAAGGCATCATCATAAAACCCGCTGATGGCGTAGAAATTGAATCTTCCGCTAGCAAGGCAAGAAGGATATCAGCCTCAGACCGCGTAGAAGGCGACACCGTGAGCCTTAAGGTTAAGAAATACGGGCTGACTCTCTCTTTCAAGCACGCAGTTAACTATTCCATCGATTACAACGCAGGAAATCTAAAAGAGCTAAAGCTTGTCTTTGAATTTGAAGAAAAAGCAAAAGCTAAATTTCAGGCTAAAGAGGAACTGGAGCATGAGCTCTGCGCTTTGTATTTTCCGACCGAGGTTCCCGGTTTATGGGTCAAGGCTGATTGCAGCATCAAGGTCTCCGCATCGGGATCAGTGAGCCTCTCAGTCTCCAATGTAACATCAATAGGAGTAGAGCGAACAAAGGAAACTTCGTTTGTTTTCGAAACAAGCCCTCTGCAGATATCGCCCTAGAGGCCGAAGTAAGAACAAGTTTAGGAGTATCAGGAGGTCTAACAATTCTGGGGCATCTAGACCTGGTAAAGACCACGCTGGAAGCGGGAATAAAGTTCGTCTCGAATTCTCCGGAGTTGCGCGACAACGGCATGGTTTGCTTGGATATGGAAACTTCCGCGTATGGCGTGATAGATGGTGACTATCTGAATGGCTCCCTCGGCTTTAGCCACGATATCGCAGACATCAAACTGGATGGATTGCACTTCGAAAATGGCGCTCCTGTCGAAAAATGCACTTGGGTCAAAGAGCCCGATACCGAAGAGCCCAACCCTGGCACTCCCGGGTCCGAGAACGACAAGTACGGCGAAACTCCAATATTTACAACAGGGGGCTACGGTGAACGCCTAGCCGAACCTTTCAATATCAACGCCGGAAAGTCAATGCAAATCGGAGCAGTAGGCGCAAGCACCACTATCGGATCTTCATGGTGGTTCATAAACTACGACTGTGCGCCAGGTACCATCTTCAAGCTGACCTACATAAACGACGATGGCTCAATTGCCTCCGAGAACGTGAGCGCCTTTACCAGCTTCGGAGCGACAAACAATAGGTGCGCAGGAGAGCCCTTGAAAATCGAAGTGTATTCAGGCCGAGTCACCGTAACATCGTTGCAGGCCTATTCCGCGCCTCCATGCACTGCCGGCACTTGCGAGCCAATAAGCGAGCCGTTCCGCATCGTCCAAAAAACCGAAAGTCTTTCAACTGGGGAAACTTTCCAGCTCGCCACAGAGGATGACTTCGAGTCGATTCTAGGCGAACCTTCCGGCCAGGCTGTCCATTGGGAAAGCAGCAATAAAAGCGTTGCCATTGTTGACAGCTACACCGGCGATAGCCCTGGCTTGGTCAAAGCAGTCGGTCCGGGAACTGCCACCATCACCGCATATCTTGGCGATCGCTGGTATGTAGCCAGCTTCGATTTAACCGTTAGTTAGCCAACAGCGTCCACCCCCAACATAGGCCGCGGGCATGCCGCTCCTTCTTTGCCCGCGGCCTCTTTGTGTCTCACTTCTATTCCGCACAAGCTAAGCACGGAACGTTAGCAACCCGACGCACTATTTGCCACAATATGGCGAAGAGGCAGGTGTCCTCTTCATGCACAGGCCATCGAGCAGACGCCAGAAAAGGGACATGGCATGAGCCAGATATCGTATCTTTGCACACATTCCCCTGCCTGCATCCTACGATTACTCCATGATGATTCGCTCAACTTAAAAAATGGCTATAATAAGAGCTAGATTTTTGGATAGAATGGAGATGGTAATGGCGCTCACTATTGGACTCGCGGAGGCAAAGAACAACTTCTCTAGGGTCACGTCTGAAGTTCATCGCACCGGAAAGCCAGTTACAGTTCTCAAGAACAATCGTCCTTGGGTGGTTATAACCCCCGCTGCTGCCAAGGAAACCCCTGCGCAAGATGCTGTCGATCTAGCCATCGACTTCATGGACGAATACAGCGATGTTTTTGAGGAACTCGCAAAATGAACCAAATCCACACCCCGCTGTCGAAGGACGCAGTCATCGCTATCCACACGATTACAATCCAGCGGTTTGGGGGCATCAACGGTATTCGGGACGAGCAGCTTCTCAACTCTGCCCTAGCGCAGCCATTTCAAACCTTCGACGGGGATGAGCTCTACCCGACGATTGCCGGAAAGGGGGCTCGGTATGCTTTCGGCATATCGGCAAACCATCCATTCATCGACGGAAATAAGCGCACCGCTGCCGCTGTTTTGGGCGCTTTCCTCAGGCTCAACAGAGCGCAGTTCAAACCCCGCCACGCTGATCTCCTAAACGCCATGATGGGTATTGCGGATGGCTCCCTATCCTGCAAAGAACTGGAGGCCTGGATTGAAAAGGAGCTTCGGGGCTAGCCATCCCAAGAACCAACCCCAACACAACCATCGACTTGTCTAGTTGACCCCGCTCACACGCAATCTAGCGGTTTATTACCCTTCATCCTCATCGCCGCGCTCAAGGGCGGCGAATTTGGCGGCCATGGTGGGGTTGTTTTTGGTAAGACGCTTGATGGTGAGGTCCTGCGCCTTGTTGTTGGCCAGGCGCAAGTTGTTTTCGCTGGACAGCAGCGCCTCTTTTGTCTTCTGCAAATGCTGGATGGTCTTGTCAATCTCGTCGACAGCCGTTTTGAACTTGCGGCTAGCCAGCTCGTAATTTCGGCCGAATGCCCCCTTGAACGCCTCCATCTGCTCCTCGAAATGGGTGATGTCGATGTTCTGGGCCCTCACCTGCGCCAGCTCGGCCTTGTAGGACTGAGCGTTCAGCGCCGCATTGCGCAGGATGGAGATGATGGGAATGAAAAACTGCGGCCGAATGACGTACATCTTAGGGTAGCGATAGCTCATGTCCACAATCCCCTCGTTGTACAGCTCGCTCTCCGGCTCGAGCATCGACACCAGCACCGCGTACTCGCAGCCCTTCTTCGCGCGGTCGGAGTCCAACTTCTTCAGGAAATCCTCGTTCTTGTGGCGGTTTACGCTGTCGTCCGACTCGTTCTTCATCTCGAACATGATGGACACCACCTCGATGCCCTCGTCATCGGTTTCGCGGAAGACGTAGTCGCCCTTCGTGCCCTCGGCCACCGCGTTGTCCTTCTCGAAGTAGGCCTTGGGGAAGGCAGCGGCCCGCAGGCGGTTGAACTCCGTTTCGCAATGCTGCTCCAGGCTCTCCCCCACCATCTTGGTGGAGAGGCGCGCCTTCATGTCCTTCACGCGGGCGATTTCCTCGTCCTTCAGGCGAATCATCTCGTCACGGGTTTTCAGCTCGGCCACCATTTGCGCCTGGGCCGCTGCCTGCACTTGCTCCTTTTCCGCTTGCGCCAGCTTCACCTGGGCGGCAAGGGCATCCCGCTCTTTCTCGAGCGTTGCGCGCACCTGGGCTAGCTCTAGCTGCTGCTGGGATTGGACCTGCCGTAGCTGCAATTGCTGCTGCTCTTGCGCCTGACGCAGCTGTCCCGCCAGGGCGTCTCGCTCCTTCTCCGCCTGGATGCGAGCCTCCTGCACGGCTAGCTCTTGGGCGGCTTGTGCCCGCTGAGCGGCCATCTTGTTAGCCGCCTCTGCCTGCGCCAGCTGCAGGCGCAGCTCTTCCAGCTGCTTCGCCGCCGCATCTTGCGCCTCGCGCACCGCCAGGTCTTTCTCGGCCGTCACCTGCTGCTCGCGGGCGGCCGCCGCCTGCTCCAACTGGGCGATGCGGGCCTTGTCGGCCGCTTGGGCATCGGCCATCTGCCGCTGAGCCTCGGTTTTCGCCAGCTGTACCGCCTGCTCCTGCTGAGCGGCCAACAGCTGTTCGCGGGCCGAAACCTCCTTCTGGAACTCCGCATCCCTCACCTGCTGCAGCAACGCCGCATAGCCGGACTCGTCGATAGTAAACACCTGCCCACAATGGGGGCACTTGATTTCGTTCATAGGAATGCTCCTTTTCGCGGATACAAATGCTCACGCGATAGAGGTTTGATGATTATCCGCACATTATAGCGGCAGGCGCTTTGTTGGCTGTCCTCTCTTCGGGACAGCTGCTTGTTTGCGCCGACGGAAAATCTTTGCCGTGAAAAAGGGAAGCGCCCCGGCGGAAAAGCCGAGGCGCTGGTTTTCTGTCGCGTGGCGGCGAACCAGTTGAGGCTTTAGGCAGAGATAGAATCTCTGCCCTACGAAAATCCGAACGAAGGCCAATAGCAAGAATTCGCAGCTCAATCGCACTGCCTACTCCCCCGCCGAAGCATCGGGCGAAGCCGTCTCGGCGCTCACCGGTTGCTAAAGGTTACGGACGGGAGAGGCCGTCTACTGGCAGCACCGCACCGGAGATGTAATCGGCCATGTCGGAGGCCAGGAACAGATAGGCGTTGGCAATGTCTTCCGGCTCGCCCATGCGCCCCAGCGGAATGGAGGCGATCAGCGGCTTGATCATGGACTCGGGCAGCGCATCCACCATGTCGGTATGGGTCACGCCCGGCGCCACCGCGTTCACGCGAATGCGGTACTTCGCCAACTCGCGCGCCAGCGAGAGGGTGAGACCATTCACGGCGAACTTGGAGGTGGGATAGGCGCACCCAGAAGGCTGGGCGTGCTTGCCCACCATCGAGGAGGTGTTCACGATAGCGCCGCCCTCGCCTTGCTCGATCATGATGCGGGCGGCCGCCTGGCTGCACACGAACACCGCCGTCACATTCAGGTCCATCACCTTCTGGAACTCCTCCAGCGTGTAGTCCACCAGCGGCGTGCGCGAGCTGATGCCGGCATTGTTGCACAGCACATCTAGCCGACCGAAGCGCTGCACCACCGCGTCGAAAGCCTCCTTTACCGAATCGGGATCGGTGAGGTTGGGGCTGATACCCATCACATTGTCGGTAAGCCCCTCTTCCGCCAGCTTGGCAATGGCCTCGTCTACCGTCTCCTTGCGCGAGCCTGCCAGGGCCACCTTCGCGCCATTCTTCAGAAACTCCTTCACAATCGAATAGCCGATGCCGCGGGTTCCGCCCGTTACAATGACAACTTTTCCGTCAACGATTCCCATGAGCGTCCTTTCTGTTGAAAATATAAGTGTGTACATGATAATTGCGCGATTCCCTTAAGGCACTCAAAAATCCGTGTGCGGCCAAAGTCGCGATTGACACACACGGCTCTTGTTTGCCGGGAACGGCAGAACCGCTCTTAGGCCAGCGGAAGCTCCACGGTGAAGACGGTGCCGGCTTCGGCGGTACTCTTGACTGCTATCGTGCCGCCGTGTGCCTGCACGATCTCACGGGCGATGGCCAGCCCCAGGCCGAAACCGCCGGGACGCTGAGAGCCGGGGGGCAACGTGTCGGCAGGAGCCTGCTTGGTGCGCGACTTGTCCACTCGGTAGAAGCGGTCGAACAGGTGCGCCAGGTCCCCTTCGGGAATAGCGGGGCCGGTGTTGGCCACCGTCAAACGGGCATCGCGGCCTTCCTTCTCCAGAGTTACCTGGATGCAAGCCGGAGAACCCGCAGCGGTGCCCGGGATGCGCGCGTCATCTTCACTGGGACGCCCTTCCTTCTCCGTGAACCCGTCTTCTCCCGAGAATCCGTTTTCGTCCGAAGGCTCGTCTGCGCTCATGGCCCCCGGCAAAGACGCACCCGGCAGCGCTTGCAATGCACCATCCGGCGCAGGCTCGGCGTACTTGCAGGCATTGTCCAGCAGGATGGCCGTCAGCCGCTTGAGGCGATCGGCGCTCCCCCGCACCTCCAGCCCCTCTTCCGCGCGCGAGTCCAACTGGATGCCCCGCTCGAAGGCCACCGCCTCGAACTGCAATACCTCGCCTTCCACCAAGTCGGAAAAATCCACCGGAGCCGATGCCTCTCCTGCCTGCGCAGCGCCGCCAGGTCCGCCCAGCCCCGGCGCCTGTTGGGGCCGCGCCAAATCTAGCATGTCGTTTACCAGCCCCTGCATGCGCTCCGCCTCCACCTGGGTGCTCTCCACCCATTGGGCCTGGTTAGCCATGGTTTCCTGGGGGCGCGACTTCAGGATGGAGGTATTGGCCAAGATGACCGTGAGCGGGGTTTTCAGCTCATGGGATGCATCGGCGATGAACTGTTGCTGCTGGTTCCAAGCCCGTTCCACCGGCCGCAGGGCCCAGCGGGCGAAAAAGATACTAGCCACCAGGAACACCGCCAGCACCAGAAGACCAATGCCTGCAAGCATTATGGCCAAGGTCTCCCATGAGCTTGCGTTGCCCTCGTCGGCGAACGCCACCAGAAAGCCGTCTTCCAGCGGATGCACCAGGTAGAAGATCCCCTGGGACGACAGGAGCCCCCGTTGGACATCGGCATCGGGATTGCCGCCGGGCGCCGCAGCCGCCGTTCCGACGGAAGAAAATTCCCCAGCTTCCGCCAACTGCCCCAGCGCATCCTTGAGCACTGTAGACGAAAGGGAAGCAGTTGACTGCGACAGGGCCACGGCAGTCTGCCCGCTGCCGTCCACGAAGAACACCGCCACCGGAATGGACGGCCCCTCGTGCCGACCCCCGCCAATCTGCGGGGGCAGCAGACGATCGTCCTCGTTGTCCTCGGCATCACCTGAATCATTCGAATCGTCGAAATTGGGACTGATTGGGTTTTCTCCTTCGGGCAAAACCATGTCGGGCGCTTCTCCAGTATTCCAGCGGTCCCATCCGTGGCCGCGGCCGGGGCCGAAGGCGGAATCCACCGCCAGTTGCAGCTGGTCGTACACTTCGTTCACGCTTTGGCGATAGTCCAGGTAGCAGATGGTGGCGAAGGTGGCCGTCACCACCAAAGTTACGGCCATCATGCTGGCCACCACGAACTTCAGCCGCAGCGAGCGAATCATGCTGGCTGGGGTTGCTGCCGCCAGCGCATTACGGCCGCGAGCGCGTCGATTCTTGCTTCTCCGGCGCCAATCGCCTGGCTTCACCCCAAGCCTGTCCGACCGCAAAGCCTTCCCTTCGGAAGAGCCGCGCCCTCTTGACACCGTCCCATCACTGACCACCACGCCCGGGAGGTCATCTCGCTTTTCACCCTGCTCACTCATCGCCGGGCACCATCCGATATCCCGCCTTGCGAATGTTCTCCAGCTTCACCTTCGAGCCCACGTGGGCCATCTTCTTGCGCAGAAACGACACGAACGCTTCCACGTTGTTCTCCCCCACGTCCGAATCCAGTCCCCAGGCACGGGTGAGCAGCTGCTCTTTTGAGATAATTTGGCGGGGGTTTTCCATCAGCAGCCGTGCGATGGCGAACTCCTTGGCGGAAAGGGTGATGGCCTTGGCGCCACAGCGCAGCTCGCGACTGTCCAGGTCAAGCATGAGGTCGCCCAGCTGCAGCCGTTCGAACACCACTTCCCCTTGCCGACGGGTAAGGGCGCGCAGGTGGGCCATCAGCTCGGCCGGCGAGAAGGGCTTGGTCATGTAATCGTCGGCACCTGAGTCGAGGCCGGTTATCTTGTCCGGCACCGCATCGCGAGCGGTCAGCAGCAGCACGGGAGTGGACACGCCGCGGCGGCGCAGTTGGCGCGCCACTTCGAAGCCATCCATGCCCGGCAGCATCACATCCAGCACAATCACATCGTAGTAACCGGATTCCGCCCAAGCCAACCCTTCGGTGCCGTTGTGCACGACGTCAACCTCGTAGCCGTTGTCCTGCAGTATCTTCTGCAAGGCGCTGGCCAGGTTCACATCGTCTTCCACAATCAACAAGGGCATGGGCGGCTTTCTCCTTCGCAAGTTTGATTGCCCCATTGTACGCAATAGCCTGAAACCATGCTTAAAACGTTGCGCAGCGGCAATTGGCCGGTGCACCTTGAAACCGTATTCTCAGAGTCCATATCAAGAGCCGCAAGCGGGGGCCAAGGGAGCCGAGGCTTAGAGCCCATTTGCAACGAAAGACGACATTTTTCTCTTTTCGTTGCATAATGCTTGAAACGAAAAGAGTTTTCGTTGCATAATGCTTGCAACGATGCGACGAAAGGGCGGCCACAATGCGCGAAACAACCACTCTCGAGATTAAACAACAGCTATCGAAAAGCTATCTGAAGACAGTCAGCGCCTATGCCAACTACGGTACGGGAAAAATCATTTTCGGCATCGCTGACGATGGCACGCCCGTCGGACTGACCGATCCACAAGACACTTGTCTTCGCATCGAACATGCGATTAACGACTCGCTCGATCCAGTGCCTCGTTTCGAGCTGACCATCGAGGAGGACGCAAGGACAGTCACACTGACGGTGCATGAAGGCCCCGACAAACCCTACCTTTTCTCGGGGCATGCCTATCGTAGAGCCGACACCTCGACTGTCGAGGTGAGCCGCCTTGAGTACGGGAGGCTTGTTTTGGCGGGTGAACACGTCAGCTTCGACTCCCTTGTCGCAAAAGAGCAGGACCTTGCATTTGGCCATCTCGAGAAGGAGCTTGCATCGAAGCTGGGGCTCAAGCCGCTCGACCAGAACTCTCTTATTTCGCTCGAGCTTATGAGTCCTTCCGGTGAATACTGCAATGCGGCCGCCCTTCTTGCCGACAGCAATCAATTCCCCGGCGTAGATGTTGCGCGCTTCGGCGAGAGCATCAACATCATCCATTCCCGGCACGCCTTCGAACGTACATCGGTCCTTGAACAGATGCAACGCACGCTAGAGGTGTTCGACACCTACTACGCCTACGAAGAAATAGTCGGGTTCGAGCGCATAACGAGGACACTCGTACCACGTGAGGCTTTCCGAGAGGCTATCGCCAACGCGCTCGTCCACCGCTGCTGGGACATACGCGCCAACATAAAGGTGAGCATGTTTGCCGACCGCATTGAAATAACCTCACCAGGAGGCCTGCCCGACGGAATCACAGAAGAGCTCTACCTCGCAGGAGGCCCTTCGGTGGCTCGCAATCCAATCCTTGCGAACGTTTTCTTTCGACTGGGACATATAGAACGGTTCGGCACGGGCATCCCGCGCATTCTGGACGAATATGCCCATGAGGCAGTATCGCCCTCTTTCGCCATACACGACAACTCGATTACCGTTACGCTTCCAGTAACATTGCTTGAAAATGTAACGCCCGACGAGAGAGCCATACTTGGCGTGTTCGCCAAGGGCTCTACCCTTACGAGATCCGAGATAGCAGAAAAGACGCAGCTGTCTAAAAGCAAGGCTATTAGAACCCTGAATGCACTGGTCGAGAAAAAGCTCCTAGTCAAAGTTGGCGAAGGCCGCTCCGTTCGCTACGAGAGAAACTAACCGGAGAAGTTGCCTCGGTTTTCCCCTCGGCCCTCCGACAAAAAGCCCCTCGCAGCCATCCTGGTCGAGAACGCCTAGAACGCCAAAGGGCCCGGAACGGATATCCGTTCCGGGCCCTGATAGTTCAATCAGATGACGTGGGTGCAGTTAGGCAAGCTCGCCTTGCCTGTTACTCTTCGTCCATCCACGGGGAGGCGTACACCTGGTAGCTGGCGAAGGTGGGGGCGCCCATGGCGTACACGTCGTAGTCCACTGCTTGGCCGGGCGTGGTTTCCACAATCTTGAAGAAGCCACCCTGGATGTTGCCGTCGCCGTCGAACAGAATCACGTCAACGCGAGAGGAATCGGAGCCTTCCACTTCCTCGGATGCGGTCACGGTGCCGGTGAACTCCTTGGCACCGAAGTCGGTGTCGGAAACGCCACTATCGCTGATCTGGTAGATGTCGCCCACGGTAACGTCGGTTTGCTGCCAAGCGTCATCAGGGGTCTCGATGGTGAACTCCATGGTCTCGGGCTTCGGCGCCTGTTGACCCGCCAGCTTCAAACCAGTGTTATCGCCAGCCACCATGGAGAAGTAATAAGTTGAATCGGGCAGTACGCTGGGCACATCCACGTCCTTCTCGAACAGCACGTTGCCGTCGGCATCAAGGGCCTTGGCATGGATGACCGGCGCCACAGCTTCCATGGTGGCGTTGGTGTTCTGCACCTCAACTGCGAAGTCCACCATGCCGTTTTCGGACGGGAACCAGCCGTAGTCGACAATGGCCAAGTCGGCCGGATCGGCCAGCTCTTCCTCGGGCGTGCGGGCAGGAGCCGCAGTTTGGTCCGTAGAGGCATCGGCCGCCTGCTGCGTTTCGGCGGAGTGGGTTTGCTGCCCATTGGCCGCCTCGTCATTGACGGTTGGGGTGGGCGCGCATCCGGCAACACCCAGCGCCAAGACGGCGCACACAGCAGCGATGGTCAGGTTGCGAATTTTCATTCTGATCACCAAATTCCTAACTTCAGTGGGAGGGTGCGCGGCTCGTGCGCGCAGCGGGTGGTTTCTACCCACAAGCCAATCTTGAAGCCCTCACGAAAAAATGGCGTACTTCGTTGGCACGGCGCCGCCAAACTGCCTAAAACGCCATCGGCGCGTTGGATTTCCGGAATATTCGTTTACCGCTGTTTACCTGGGAACTCTTGAGCATTTTTCAACACCTGCGAATAACTGTCGTGCAGCTTTCGCGGCTGTGTCGGCACGACACCCGATATCTGAAGAGGATTTAAGGATTTGCACGGATTCGCGCTGGCTCCTTCCGCCATCGCCCCAGAGCCCACACCCCTCGTCGTCTCCGCCGCAGCCCGGGCCAAAAGCCTTGCGCCCATAACCGCTGCAACCCAATGCAGCCGCTAGCTGCACGGCCAGAATCGTTGGGCGTTTTCTATTCACTTCCCCGATAGAAGCATATAAAATGCGCTCCGGTAATTTTGTCTGGCAGAACGTAAAACTGCCGTGGTGTGAAAGGACGGCAATGGGAGCCGAGGGGTTCAGCTGGAAGCGTGCACTCATTTTGGCAGGCGCTTGCATTGCCCTGGTAATCGGATCGGGATTCGCCACCGGCCAAGAGCTGGTGCAGTACTTCACCGCCTACGGCCTGGGGGGCCTTGCCGTGGTGGCCATCTTCGCCATCGTGTTCATTTACTACAACCTGAACTTCGCCCGGGTGGGGGCGCAGGAGAAATACGACGTGGGCAACAAGGTGTTCCAACATTTCTGCGGTAAGAAGCTGGGCACGTTCTTCGACTACTATTCCACTGCGTTCTGCTACATGTCGTTCTTCGTGATGATAGGGGGCGCCGCCTCCACACTGCAGCAGGGCTTCGGGCTGCCCAGCTGGGTAGGGGGTGCACTGGTGTGCGTCATTGTGGTGGCCATCGTGTGCCTGGGACTGTCCAAACTGGTGGATATCATCGGCGTCATCGGGCCCATCAAGATAGCGTTTTTCTTAGGTGTGGGCCTGGTGGTGCTGTGCATGGACTGGCAGCAGGTGCCAACCGGTCTCGCGGCCGTGGAGACCGGCAACCTGGTAGGAGCCACCGCCACCGACGGCATGGTGAAAGCGGGCGACAACTGGTTGATCAGCGGCTTGTCCTATGCTGGCTTCGTGCTGCTGTGGTTCGCCAGCTTCATGACGCTGCTGGGAGCGAAGAATGATTCTCGCAGCCTGAACGCCGGCATCGTTATTGCCACGGCGGTTATCTGCCTGGCCATCGTGGTCATATTCTTCGCCCAGCTGGCCAATATCAACAGCGGCGAGAACGGCGTGTTCGTGTGGAACGCCCCCATCCCCAACCTTATTCTGGCCCAGAAGGTATGGGCGCCGCTTTCGATCATTTACTCGGTAGTGGTGTTCATCGGCATCTGCGCCACCGCCGTGCCACTGCTGTACAACCCAACCGCCCGTTTCGCCAAAGAGGGAACGCCGCGCTTCCGCCTGCTGGCCGTGGGGCTGGGGGTAGCGGGGCTGGTGATTGGCCTGTTCGTGCCCTATCGCACGCTGGTGAACGTGGTGTACGTCATCAACGGATACATCGGCGCCGTACTGCTGGTGTTCATGGTGGCGCGCAACCTGCGCGACTTTACGGCAAAGCGCCGTGTGGCGAAGGGTGCCGGGGAGCAAAAGAGCATCAATGCCAGCTCCGCCCACAACGAGTTCGAGGATCCCGCCATTCAGGGATGACAGACAGGATAAAAGCCCTCGCAGATTGGGGCATTCCGCAATCTGATCAATAAGCGGGTCGACAGCAATAGAGGCCATTCTCAGCGGCAACGTAATCTACTGGCTGGTC
>CANSTH010000054.1 GCA_947649875.1 uncultured Parvibacter sp.
AGCAGGACTGTCTGAGCGACTGAGGGTGTGCCCGCCCGACTCCACCGCGGTGAGGTGTCGGGCGGCACGTAAAGGTATAGGTCTCCAGTCAGGCTATGAGTTGCGCACTACGTAGGCGGCGGCTTTGGCGGCGGTTTCGGGGTCTACCCCTACATCCATGAGCGCACTGGCCAGCGCCGCTTCTGCCTCGGCGGCGGCGCGAGCGGCCGGCGTCACGCCGCGCAGCTGCACCGAGTCCACCGCCTCCTGGGCCAGCGCCTGGCCCACGGCATCGAACTGGCGGGTGGCCTCTTCTGCTTCTTCCAGCGACACTCCGGCCGGCTCGGGCGACAGATAGGCGGCAATGCCGGCGGCGGCTCGTTTACCAGCACCCATGGCCAGGATGACCGTGGCAGCCCCGCTCACCGCATCGCCGCCGGCAAACACGCCGGGCACAGATGTGGCGCCGGTTTCCTCGTCCACTACGATGAGGTTGCGGGAAGTGGTCTCAAGGCCGGGGGTGGTTTGGCCGATGAGCGGATTGGTGCGGTTGCCGATGGAGATGACGAACATGTCGCAGTCGATGACGTGGTTCGAGCCCGGCACTTCCTGGGGGCGGCGCCGGCCGGACTCGTCCGGCTCGCCTAGCTCCATGGAAACCACTTCCACGCCCGACAGCCAGCCCTTCTCGTCGCCAATGAGGCGCACCGGGTTGGTGAGGTTGCAAAACTCGATGCCCTCTTCTTCCGCATGGCGGATCTCCTCGGCGCGAGCGGGCATCTCGTCGCGGCCGCGGCGGTACACCACCGTCACATCGGCGCCCAGGCGCTTGGCGGTGCGGGCCGCGTCCATGGCCACGTTGCCGCCTCCCACTACCACGCATTTCTGGCCGGCGTAAACGGGAGTCTCGTATTCGGGGAAGCGGTAGGCCTTCATGAGGTTCACGCGGGTGAGCAATTCATTGGCCACGCACACGCCGTTGAGCCCTTCGCCTTCGATGCCCAAATAGCTGGGCAACCCAGCGCCGGTAGCTACGAACACTGCCTCGAAGCCCTGGTCCATCAGCTCGCCGATGTCGCAGATCTTGCCCACCACCTGGTTGAGCTCGAACTTCACTCCCATGTCCTCAATGGCGGCCACCTCGCGCGCCACCAGCTGCTTGGGCAGGCGGAACTCGGGGATGCCGTAGGTGAGCACTCCGCCCACAGCGTGCAGCGCCTCGAACACGGTAACATCGGCATGCACTTTCGCCAGCTCGCCGGCACAGGTAAGAGATGCAGGGCCAGAGCCCACCACCGCCACCTTGCGGCCAGTGAGGTCGGTGCCGACGGGAATGACGGGCACCGCCTTGCCGCCAAGCGCCTTGCCCTCGCGCTCCAGCTCCTCCACGCGGGCGGGATCCGCCTGGATGCGAGCGCGCTCCAAGCGGCGATCCGCCAGGGCGCGTGCTGCTTCCTGCGGATGCTCGGCGGCCCAGTCGGCAATGAAGCGCTCAAGGCGCCCGATGCCCACCGGCTCGCCCTTGCGGCCGCGCATGCACACGCCTTCGCACTGGGTTTCCTGAGGGCACACCCGCCCGCAGATAGCCGGCAGGGCGTTGGCGTCCTTCACGGCAGCATAAGCAGCGGCGAAGTCGCGGCGGGCGATGTGGGCCACGAACTCGCGCACCGGCACGCCCACGGGGCACCCGGCCACGCAGGGGCGCGATTCGCATTGGATGCAGCGGCGCGCCTCGTTCACCGCTTGGTCGGCACTGTAGCCCAGCGTTACTTCCGAGAAGGTGTGGGCGCGCTCAATGGGGTCGAGCACCGGCATGGGGGTCTTGAAGTTCTGGCGATTGTAATTGACCAACTTTGCCATGGCGTTACTCTTCCTCTCCGTACACTTCCAAGCTGGCACCGGCGTTCTCGGCAAACGCCGCCGCCTTCGCCGCCTCCTCGCGGGCAAGCGATGCCACCAGCGCCGCCCTTACTTTCGCGGCAGAAGCGGGGTCCATGGCCGCCAGCTTGTCCTCGGTATCGCTGTCGAACTCGATATGGGCGGGTCGCGATGCGCGGGAGATGCGGCGTGCTTCCTCCCGGGCGGCGCGGGCGGCGCGGGCCGCCACCACATCGCAGTCGCGCGCCTCGCTTATCTGGCGGGCAGCGGCCTTCTTCGCCGTGCTCTCGTAGCTCTGGTACATCACGCCGCGGCGGATGGCGTCGTCGTAGTCCACCAGATGGCCATCGAAGTCGGGGCCGTCCACGCAGGCGTGCAGATACTGGTCCCCCACCTTCACCCGGCAGCCGCCGCACATGCCGGTGCCGTCGATCATGATGGGGTTCAGCGACACCAGCGTTTTTATGCCGTACTCGGCGGTGGTCTTGGCCACGAACTTCATCATGATGATGGGGCCCACCGCCAGCACCAGGTCGTAGTCGGCGCCTTCTTCTATCCATTGTTTCAGCGGCTCGGTGACCACGCCCTTGTGGCCGTTGGAGCCGTCGTCGGTCATCACGATGCTGCGGGCCGCCACCGCCTCAATCTCGTCTTGCAAAAGCACCAGGTCCTTGTTGCGGAAGCCGGTGATCACATCCACTTCGCAGCCGTGTTCGGACAGCCAACGGGCTTGCGGATAGGCGATGGCGGTGCCCAGGCCGCCCCCGATGACGCAAGCGCGCTTCGAGCCTTCCAACTCGGTGGGATTGCCCAGCGGCCCCACGAAATCCAGCAGCGCTTCCCCAGGACGCATGGTGGCCAGCTCCATAGTGGTGGCACCTACTGCCTGAAACACGATGGTCACGGTGCCCTCTTCGGGGTCGGCGTAGTTCATAGTTAGGGGGATGCGCTCCCCGTACTCGTCGATGCGCAGCATGATGAACTGCCCGGGCAGAATTTTGCGAGCCACCTCCGGTGCGCGCACCACCATACGGGTCACTTCGGAATTAAGCTGCTCGACGCTCACTATCTCGTACATGTGCTGCCTCTTCCTCTAACATATCAATCGGGCGAGATGCCCTTGTGCCGCCGTCCCGGAAAACAACATCCCCCTGGTTTTTCCACCTCTGGCGGCCTTGTCTACGCAAATTCAGCGTAGTATAACCACCCCGCAAGCCCAGGCAAACCCAAAAAGCTGTTTACACGCGGTCAACAGAAAATGCCCTTCTTCTGCGCACCTGCAGTGGTTTTGTGTACCCTTGGGAAATACCCGTTGCGCCAGATGAAGGGAGGCAGCCATGGCCGTGCGCTACGAGCTTAAGGGGCACCTTTCCCTCATAGATGGAAGCACTCCCTACACGGGACTTGCCCCCATCGTGGAGGTGCTCACCTCCAGCGAATTCGATGCCCTGAAAGACATACCGGAGGAGGCGAAAGATACGCTGCGGGGCATCGAAAAGGCCGAGAGCAGCTTTATCGAGGTGTTCTCCGATTTCACTCTGGGCTCATTTGCGGTGCCCGCCAAGCCAGACGTGTCCCTGAACGGCAACTTCACCGTGCCCTCCGACCCCGACCTCTTCGCCTTCTACATGGACCGCGAGCGCCTGGAATTTGTGGACGATGGCAACTTCGCCGCCAGCATACTAACCGAAATCGGGAAGTCGGGCATCATGCGGCGCATGACCACCGGCCACTGCCTGTACATGTTCTTCAAGAACCTCATGGTGGCAGACCTCATTTGGCTGGGACGGCTAGAGGATTCGATGGAGTCGATGGAAGAGGAGATGCTGGACAATCAGGGCAAAGGCTCCACCGCCGAGATCATGGGCTATCGCCGGCTGTCCATGCGGCTGCTCACCTATTATCAGCAACTGGCCTCAATGGCATCGATGCTGGCCGACAACGAGAACAAGATTCTGCCAAAAGAGGAGGCAGACGCGTTCGACCACGTGTCATCGTTGGCGGACCGCCTGGTAGACCGCGCCGAAACAGTCAACGAATACAGCGGGCAGCTGCGAGAGCTGTACCAGACCCGCATCGACCTGCGTCAGAACGCCATCATGCAAATCCTCACCGTTGTCACTGTGCTGTTTGCGCCGCTAACGCTGATCACGGGATGGTTCGGCATGAACTTGAACGTTATCCCCGGCACCGAGTGGAAGCCCATGTGGATGCTCCTCATCGTGCTATTCGCGGTTTCCACGATAGCGCTTCTGGCTGTATTCCAACGGCGGAACTTCCTGAAGAAAGTGATCAAGTAGGACAATTTGAAATTCTGGATGGGCCGATTCGACAGGTCGGAGCGAGGTCCGGCCAAGCGGAGCGACGAGGAGACCCACTCGCGCGACAGCGCGAGTTGGCTCCGACAGAGCGCAGCGTCGAGCGCAGGCCTGTCGAATCGGCCCACCTCCGGAAAAGTCTCGAGTAGGAACCTATAAGTTTTCGTGTGCTGCGGGCATTCGTTTTGTGGCGGGACAACTCTGGTGGGCTTCTTTGGCGAAATGCGCTACTATGGTCGATGACACACTGACGAGCGCGCGAGGCGCGCCGAACCGAAAGGAGCTTTCATGGCAACCATGAAACTTGCCGTTCCCACCATGGGGACCCCCGGCCTGGACAGCGAGCGCAGCGGCCACTTCGGCCATTGCGACTGCTTCACCCTGATCACCATCGAAGATGGCCAGATCACCGAGGTGGCGGCTATCGACAACCCGCCCCACGAGGAAGGTGGCTGCCTTCGCCCGGTGAAGCTGCTGCAGGATGCCGGCGCCGATGCCATCGTTGCGGCTGGCATGGGCATGCGCCCGATGATGGGCTTCCAGCAGGCGGGCATTACCGTGTACTTCGAGAACCAAACCCCCGGTGTGGGCGATGCCGCCAAGAAGGTGGCGGCCGGCGAGTGCCCCACCATGACCGCCGATCAGGCCTGCCATCACTAGGCACCTGCAAGGCCGCAAGTAAACAGAGCGGTTATCATTGCCCCATTCTGGGGGCGCAAATGCCAGTATCTGGCGAAAATGGCATTAGCCGCGCGACTCAATCGCTGGGTTGCGCGGCTTTTCCGTATACGGGGCTTTGCGACAATGGCCGAGTGCGAAGGGAAGCGTCATGTCCGGAAGCGAGGCTTGCGGAAGCGGGACTTTCGTCATGGATGGGACTTGCATTGCAAACGGGACGCGAAGGGAGGCGAGGAGGTCATGGCCGAAGGGCGCATCACTTGCGGCGAGCATCGTTCCACCTACCCCCTGAAGCAGGGAGGCGTGCTGCTGCGGCCTATGGCGCGGCAGCTGCCAGGTGCCGTGCCTCCCTACGTGCCCGTGTCGGCGGATGTCCACAGCGTGCGTATCTCTGCCGATCGCAGCTTCGGTTGGGTTTCCGGAGGGCTGCCCTCGCCCTTCAAAGACGATGTGTATGTGGTCGAGTTCGCTGGTGAGGGGGAGGTTGCCCCGCTGGCCTACATTGACCGCTTCGGTCGCGCTTTCTCTTGCATCGAACCCACAGTGGCACCCCCGGCGCGCACGCCGGACATGACTATGGTGCGCTTCCCCGATTCGCCTTCTCCCTTCGAAGAGCATGGCTGCTTCATGGTGGAGCGGGAAGTAGGCGATGCGCGAATGGTGGCCCGCTATCGCAAGGTGGCCGACCGCTATGAAATCTACGATAGCTGGTTCGACTTCGGCGTCTGTTCCTCGGGGCTCACCTATGCCGATTGCATGGCGCGGGTGTATCTGGCTTGTGTCTTTCGTCCGGCCCTTACCGGCATCCCGGTTCCCGACACGGGGCTGGCGGCGGTGGATGATCTGCTTGCAGCCCCCAATCTGGTGCAGGGGCTTCGAGCGTTCATGGTGCTGCTAGACCGTATCGGTCGCGATGGCGCGCTGCGGCCGCCTGCTTTGGCGGAGCGCCTGGAAAAGTGGCTTGCCCAGGCGGGGTTCACCGAGCGTGCCAGCTACGAATGGCTGAATGCCGACAACGATGCGAGCGGCGCGGGCCCGCTTCGGCTGGTGCGGCTGGCCCAAACCAGCAACTTGTTCTTCCTGAGCCGCAGGCGGGAGAACTCTCCCATCGATGCTCGCACGGTATGGGCAATGGAATCGGCCCTAAACCGTTATTTGCTGTTGAAGCAGAAGCTGGGGGAGAAGGCTTCCAGCGCATCCATGGCAGAGGTGGCCCATTGGGACGACTATCTGCGAGAGCACGTAGCTTTGCAGGCGCCCCATGCCTCGCATCCCCTAGACGAGGGGCTAGAGCTGCCCTTTGGCGAATGGGAGGCGCGCCGCAACCATGCTCACGGGATGGAGATGCTGCGGATGCCGTTTCGCTTCGAGGCTGCCTTCCATACGGATGTGGCACAACCGGGAGTGGCTGCCTGGATGGTGATGGCGCCCGATGCCCAGTTGATGCCGCTGGAATCCTTTGATGAAGAGACGGGGGAGTGGGTGCTGCTCTCTCGCGAAGAACGGGAGGCGATGGCCCTTGCCTACGGGCGCCATCTGGCGCTTGCGCTTGCGGCGGTGTCTTTCAACGCCACTCGCGCCATCGAGCGGGTAACCGTGAGCGTGCGCCCCTTTACCGAGGCCTCTGACATGACCTCTCCGCTTACCTGTCAGGTGACGTTCGGCCGTGCGCAGTTCGTGGAGAAGCGCGCCTATCGGGTAGCGGCGGCGGGCGATCCGACCGAATTCCTGCTCCAGTGTGGCGAGCGCATCTTGAATGGCGTTCCCACCGAGGGTCCTTTCGCCAGCTTGATCGAGCGACCTTCTTACGGCTTGCGGTTAGAGGCTCCCGAGCTGGCAAGCGTGCCGTTGCCGGAAGGTTGCCAGGAGGCGTTGGGGGCAGCCAATACCTCTCAGCTGCGCATCAGCTACGATGCCGAAATGATGCAGGTGGCCGAGGCGCTGGCGTCCCAGCTGCAGGACGTTTCATCGGCGGCACAGGCAGTGGCGGTGGTGCGCCAGCGGCAGTGGGACACCGGTAGTCCTCTGGTGTACAAGGGCTGTACGCGGCTGATGACCGCCCTTACCGCAGGCGACTTAGACCCAGGCGATGCCCATGGGGTGCGCTGCGCCTTTTTGGGAGAGAGCGAGCTGGCACGGGCATTGGAGCAGGCGCGGGCCCTGGCCCCGCAGGATGCAGATGGTGCGGCCGACCTGTTGATCTCGGCCGTGCGCTCGGAGGAGGGTCACCATCGCTGGCACGATAGTGCCGAAGTGGTGTATCGGCTGTTCGACTCTTATACGGCCCGTGTGCTCTACAACCGCGAGTATGCCGATGGCCGCCCGGTGGAGCTGGTGCCTCCCACGCTTCTCATGGCGCTTCTGGAAGTGGTGAATCTGCTGGACGAATCGTTCCAACGCTTCGAGGAGGCGGTGAGCTTTGCCGAGAGAGTGGTGCAGATGGCCCCCACATCGCCTTACGCCTATTGTCGCTGCGCTCGTGCCTATGCGCTTAGTGGCGGCTTTGATGCAGCCGAGCAGTTGCTGAAAAAAGCGCTGGACTGCGCCTTTGTGCCGGAGGAAATTGCGCTGGCCTACTATCAGTTGGGCTATGTGGAAGGGAAGCTGGGACGGCCGCAGGTGGGGCTGGCTTGCTACAACAAGAGCTTGGAGGCGGCGCCTGTTTATGCCGTGCATATTTCGGCTGAGGTGCATTCGCTTTTGGCGGACGCAGACGGCAAACTGGTGCCTCGTGGCCAGGAAGGCCCCATTTTGGCCGCTGCCGACATTCCCGAAGCGCCGGCCCCTGGCCGCTTGGCTCAGCTGCGGGCGGCGGCACAGGCGGCGGTAGATGCCAACGTGTTCACCATGGCCCGCCCGCTTTTGGGCCTCTATCTCCATTATTTCCCCGATGACGAACTAACCGATCTCCTGCAATCCCTGGGCGATCCCCGCATCGACGAACTATTGGAAGCGTAAAACGTTACATCAAGGTTCGGCCCAGGGTGTCTACCACTTCATCGAAGCTGACGATGAGCTGCTCGTGGGTGGCCATGTCGCGCAGCTGGCATTTGCCCTCGGCCATCTCGTCGGGGCCCAGCACCGCCACTTTGGCGGCGTTCAGCTTGTCTGCCAGCTTGAATTGGCTCTTCAGGCTGCGGTGCTGGTGATCCATGTCCGCCTTGTAGCCGCGGTCGCGGGCCGCTTGCACCAGCCCGAAGGCGGGCGCGCGCATATCGTCGCTCACACAGGCCACGAACAGGTCCAGCCGTTGGGCCTTCGGCATCTCTACCCCCAACGCCTCCAGCGCAAGGGCGCAGCGCTCGAAACCCAGCGCAAACCCGAGACCCGGCGTGGGGCGTCCGCCCACTTCTTCCGCCAACTTGTCATAGCGCCCGCCGCCGCCGATGGCGTTCTGGGAGCCCAATCCGGCTTCTGTCTGCACCTCGAACACAGTGCGGGTGTAGTAGTCCAGCCCGCGCACCAGCGTTGGGTCCTCCGTGTAGGCCACGCCGGCACCGTCCAGCAGTTCCTTTACGGTAAGGTAGTGGGCCCGGCACTCGTCGCACAGGTGGTCGGTGATCTTGGGGGCATCGGCCATAACCTGCTGGCAGCTTTCGTTTTTGCAGTCGAAGGCTCGCAGCGGGTTCAGCTCGGCGCGGGTGCGGCAGGTGTCGCACAGCTCATCTGCGTGGGCATCCAGGTGGGCTTTCACCAGGGCGCGGTAAGCGGGGCGACACTTCTCGCAGCCCATGGAGTTGAGCAGCAGCGTCATGCTGGCGGAGGGGATGCCCACCCGCTCGAAGAAGCGCATCAGCATGATGATGGCCTCGGCGTCTACCGTGGGGTCTTCGGCCCCCAGACACTCGACGCCTATCTGGTTGAACTGGCGCTGACGCCCTTTCTGCACGTTCTCGGCGCGAAACATGGGACCGGCATACATCAGCTTTGCTGGTGCCGCCCCTTGGGGCACCAGGTCGTGCTGCACCACGGCCCGCACCACGCCGGCGGTGCCTTCCGGTCGAAGCGACAGGCGGCTCTTGCGTTCGGGCGCGCGGCCGTTCTCCACCCAGTTCTTCAGGTTCTCACCGGAAATGGCGGTGAACATCTCTTTTGACACCACGTCGGTGGCCTCGCCGATGCCGCGCACGAACAGCTCGGTCAGCTCCATGATGGGCGTCTCGATGGGCAGGTACCCGTAGGCGCCGAACACATCGGCCGCTGTGGCCTTGAACTGCTGCCAGAACAGTGCCTCGTCAGGCAAGAAGTCGTGAGTTCCTTTGGGGGCGGAAATGGCCATGGTGTCTCTTTTCGTCGCGGGTGAGGGTCTTTAGTTCGCTTGCGAATGATAGCGCATTTTGTGCGCGTTTTTCCCTCCGGCCCGTGCGTTGAGGCCGGAGGGGCATAATGGCTCCGTAACATATATATAGTTGTATTGTCTGGGCCGCAAGGAGGACTCCCATGAGCAGCAACCCGTCAGCTTTCACTCTCGCTTCCAAGGCCGATTTGCCGGCGTTCGGCATTGGGTCTGCCGAGTTGGCTTCCCGTGGCACCGGGTGCACGTTTGTGGCGGCCCCGCAAGGGGCAGTGTGCGGCGTGGACGTGCGGGGTGCCGCCCCTGCCACTCGCGAGACCGACCTACTTCGCCCCACTAACACGGTGGAGAAAGTGCACGGGGTGATGATTTCCGGCGGCTCTGCTTTTGGGCTGGAGGCGGCGTGCGGCGCCATGGACGAGCTGGCGGCCCGCGGCATTGGGTTTCACCTGATGGATGCCTGCGTGCCCATCATCCCCGGCGCTTGCCTGTTCGATTTGCCGGTGGGGCAGTTCGCCTACCCGCGCAAAGAGCAGGGGGCCGAGGCCTGTGTGAATGCCCTTGCCAATTTGGAAAGCGGGGAAGACCCGCAGCAAGGCAATATCGGTGCCGGCACCGGGGCGACGGTTGCCAAGATGCTGGGCCCCAACTGCGCTGTGAAGGCGGGACTGGGCTGGCACGCTGTGGCACTGGGACCTGTGGTGGTGGGCGCCCTGGTGGCGGTGAACGCCGCCGGCTGCGTGTACGACCCAGCGGGCAACCTGTTGGCGGGCATGCGCATGGCGGACGGCTCGATGCTGGATGCCCAGGGGGCCCTTCCTCTCATGATGCAGGCGGCCGCGCAGGGGACAGGGGCTGCAAGCGTGGCCGAAGCGGCTGCAGCCCAGGCGGCCGGCCCCTGCGTCAATACCACCCTTGGCGTAGTGCTCACCAACGCCCGGCTGACGAAAGCGCAGGCCAACCGCTTGGCCACCGCCACTCACGATGCCTACGCCCGTTCCATCAAGCCGGTGCACACCTCTAACGATGGCGACTGCATCTTCGCCATGGCCTCAGGAGACGTGGCCGCCCAGCCCGACCTGGTGGCCATGATGGCCTGCGAGGCCATGCAGCAGGCCATTGCCAACGCCGTCACCTTTGCCACCTCCGCCTACGGCATCCCTTCTGTTTCCTAAAGGCTGCAAGCGATAGAAAACAAAAAGGCTCCCGTGCGGGAGCCTTAGAGGTTGTTGGCTGGGGTACCAGGATTCGAACCTAGATAGCTGGCACCAAAAACCAGAGTCCTGCCGTTGGACGATACCCCAACCTAAAATAGCGCGTGGTGGGCCGTGAGGGGTTCGAACCCGCGACCTTGGGATTAAAAGTCCCCTGCTCTACCAACTGAGCTAACGGCCCGTTTCACGCAAACCGGTATTCTACTGCTTCAGGTGCTATTCGGTCAAGAAGCATGTTGCGGCCTAACGGTGGATGCCGCGCTGGGGTTTGGCGGTGCGCCTAAAAGCAGTGGAGCAGATTTGGCGGATGCTCTCTATCGAAACTGCGTGCCGTAGAGTATAGTTTCCCCATGCAACTGCCTCTGTCTCCAACCAGGAAAGGACATCCCATGACCGCACTCTCTGCCGGCATGACGCGCGATCAGGCATTCGACTTGCTGAGCGCCCACAACAAAGATCCGTTCCATATCGAGCACGGCGAAACCGTCGAGCAAACAATGCGCTACTTCGCCCGCGAATACGACCCGGAGAATGAGGAGTTCTGGGGCATCGTGGGGCTGCTGCACGATCTTGACTGGGAAGAGCACGACGACGAGCCGGAAATGCATACCATCTATGCTACGCCGCTCATCGAAGAGGCGGGCGGCACCCCGGAGCTCATCCGTGCCATCCAAAGCCATACCTCCGATTTCAACCCCGAGCTGCCCAAGCCGGAGCTGCAAATGGAGAAGATTCTCTTCGCCACCGAAGAGCTTACCGGGCTTATCGGGGCGGCCATCGTTATGCGCCCCTCGAAGAGCGTGATGGACTTCAACGTGAAATCGCTTAAGAAGAAGTTCAAGGACAAGCGCTTCGCCGCCGGTGTGGACCGCAACGTCATCACTAGCGGTGCCGAGATGCTGGGCTGGGAGCTGGACGAGTTGTTCGCCCGTACCATCGAGGCCATGCAGTCCTTCGCCCCCGACCGCGACACCTTCGTGCCGGTGGAGGGTTAGGCGCGCCAGCCAGTGCCGCTGCGACAGATGGCCTTTCGTAGGGCAGACATTCTATGTCTGCCTGGGCTACAATCGCATGTGGGCTGTCCGTTTAGGCAGAGATAGAATCTCTGCCCTACGAAAACTGGGCTTGTCGCATCGCGAGGCTTGTGCCAAGCGCCGTTTAAAAAACAACTCTGCAACTGAGGAAATCCCCTGTGCCCATTCTTGGGGCAGGGGATTATTGTTGTACCGTACCCCAACAATTCCAACGAAAGGAACGCCCATGTGGTGTCACAAGATATTGGTTGCCTATGACGGAAGCCCTGCCGCTGAGAAAGCCGTCGTCCTTGCCCAGGCCATAGCCGGCGATGCTCCCGAGATTGAGCTGGTATTAGTGAACGTGATGCGCCTGATGGGCGGCGGCATGAGCGGTGCGGGCATTGATGCCGTACTGGTGGATGATGCCGAGGCCATGCGCAAAAAGCTTCAGGCGGTGGCGGACGGTTCGGTGAACCCCACCACGGTAAAGGTGCTCTCCGGCACCGCACCGGCCGAGTTGCTGTTGCGCTGCGCCCGCGAAGAGGAATGCGACCTCATCATCATGGGCAGCCGCGGCAAGGGCGGAGTGGGCGGCTACCTGGGCAGCGTCAGCTATGCCGTCACGAAAAGCGCGAAGGTGCCGGCGCTCATTGTGAAGGAAGACGGCGATTTGCGATGAGCGCTGTCGCCAAAGAGAAGCTTTGGAGCGGCCGGTTTATAACCGGTACTTTGGCGAATTTCACGGTGCTGGTGAACCACTACCTGCTTATGGTGGTGATGACCGGTTACGCCCTTATGAAATTCTCCGCCCCCGAGCCGGTGGCCGCCTTTTGCGCCAGCGTGTTCGTGGTGGGTGCCCTGTTCTCCCGCATCTGGAGCGGCATGGCCATGGAGCGCATCGGCCGCAAGCGGCTGCTGGTGATAGGCGCGGTGGGGGAGATTGTGTTCTCGGCCCTGTACGTGGTGATGGGCTTGCTGCCGGAGATGCTGGTGCTGCGGTTTGTGCACGGGTTCGCCTTCGGCATGTGCTCCACCGCTCTTGCCACCATCGTGGCGGCCATCGTGCCCGCGTCGCGCAAAGGGGAGGGCATCGGCTACTTCATGCTCTCGGTTACCTTGGGGGCTGCCATCGGCCCGTTCATCGGCATCTTCGTCAGCAACAATTTCGGCTACGACGTACTGTTCGTCATCGCATTTGTCTCGGCGCTGCTTACCCTGGTGGGGGCGCTGCTGCTGAAGGTGCCCTCTGCGCCAGCGGCAGCTATTCAGCAGGAAGAGCAGGACGACTTGGTGGAAGAGGCGGCGTTAGCCTCGGCGGTGGACGCCCCCGAGGATCCGCTGCGCCTTGAGCGCGAGGCGAAGGAAGCCGAGGGCGAGAGGGCAGCGGTATCGTGCGAGGCCGCCAAGCCGACCTCGGAAACCAGTGTGCACGCGCGTCTTTGTGATGAGGCGAGTGAGGGGACGACTGCCGAAAGCGTTGCTGCGAAAGACGCGGTCAAGGGAAGCCGCCGCAAGGCTGCGGACGAAGGTGGCGGCAAGGGCAGCGCTGGACGAGGTTCCGCCCAGAAGGGCTCGTGGCTTTCCCGCGTGTTCGAACCGCAGGTGCTGCCCATCTCGCTGGTGGCCTTCATCGTGTTCTTCACCTATTCCAGCCTCATGACGTTCCTGACGCCTTACTCCCAGGAGATCGGCCTTTCTCGCGCCGCCAGCGTGTTCTTCGTCAGCTACGCCATAGTCACGTTCGTCACCCGTCCCTTTACTGGTACCGCATTCGACCGCAAAGGGCCGCGGTTTGTGATGGTGCCGGCGTTTTTTGCCCTGGCGGCGGGGATGGCCATGTTGGGGGTGGCCCAAAACGATTGGATTTTGCTGCTGTCCTCGATGTTTTTGGGTTATGGCGTGGGCACCATCCAGTCCAGCGGCCTGGCCATGGCGGTGCGCCGCGTGCCCGATACGCGGCTGTCGAAGGCCAACTCCACCTTCTATGTGATGCTGGATGCCGGCGTGGGGCTGGGCCCCATCTTCTTAGGGATGCTGGTGCCGGTTATCGGCTACCGAACCATGTACGAACTGATGGCCGTGGTGGCGCTCCTGGGCCTCGTGGTGTTCCTGGTGGTCTGCCGCAAAGATTTCGCCCCAGGGGAGTAGCATTGCCGCGCTCAGTGGACCTTTCGGCTGATTGCCTTTGCAGGAACGGCCGAAGCCCGCGTCTGGCTGCGTGTCTTGCTGCACAGGTGCCCAGAATAGGCTCTTATTCTGGGCACCTGCGTAAGCGTCGACCCTCGCTGGGCGCCCATGGCCAGAACAAGCGCCTATTCTGGCCACTCCTGCGAAAAACGTCCTTGTCGGCGTGCCCGAGCCCAGAACAAGCGCCTATTCTGGCCACCTTGCCCCAAAACGGCTTCTCCCGCTCCTACCGAGCCCAGAACAAGCGCTTGTTCTGGGCTCGATGGCTACGGAAGTTCTCATTTCGCTTCCGCAAAAACAAATTAACGGAAGCGAAAGCGCCTTCGTTCCCCTCGCGGATGGCTGGAGACCTCCTTCGCCATCTGTGATTTTGACTGTTTGTGGTGGCGTATAATCGCCGGAGCATGTTGGCAGGGTGCAGGGAAAGGGTTGCCATGATCTGCGATGACTTTCTGGGAGAGAAGACGGGCCTTTTGGGGTTTGGGGCCATGCGGCTGCCGGTGATAGGGGACGATCAGGCGGCCATCGACCAAGAGGCGCTGGATGCGATGGTGGATGCGGCGCGGGCCGGCGGGGTGACTTACTTCGATACTGCGTGGCCCTACCATGGGGGTGCCTCCGAGATAGCGCTGGGAAAGTCGCTGGCGCGGTTTCCGCGGGACAGCTTCTGCCTGGCCACCAAGTACCCGGGCCACCAGATTTCTAACAGTTACAACCCGGCTAAGATTTTCGAAGAGCAGCTGCGCAAGTGCGGCGTGGACTACTTCGACTTCTATCTGCTGCACAATGTGTACGAGAACTCTATTGGCGTCTACACCGATGAGCGCTGGGGTATTGCCGACTACTTCATAGAGCAGAAGCGCTTGGGACGCATCCACCACCTGGGGTTTTCCAGCCATGGCCGCCCCGAGAACTTGGCGGAGTTCCTCGACTACGGCGCCCGCAGCTATGCTGCCCTCAAAGAGGATGACCCTGCCACGGCGGCCCTGTTCGCCGGTGAGAACATCTTCGAGTTCTGCCAGATTCAGCTGAACTACCTGGACTGGACCCTGCAACGTGCCGCCGAGAAGTGCGCGATTCTGGAAAGCGCCGCCGTGCCGGTGGTGGTGATGGAGCCGCTGCGCGGCGGACGCTTGGCGCAGCTGGACGAGCAGCAGACGGCCGCGCTGGCCGCCGTGGCACCCGAGGCCTCCCCGCTGGAGTGGTCGTTCCGCTGGCTGCAGGGCATTCCTAGCGTGAAGGTCATTTTGAGCGGCATGGGCTCGGTGGAGCAGGTTGAGGAGAACTGTCGCATCTTCGCCGAACGCAGCCCGCTGTCGGCTGCAGAAAATGCGCTGCTCATGGACGTGGCGGAAACCATGAAAGGTGGCGTGCCCTGTACCGCCTGTCGCTACTGCGTGGACAGCTGTCCGCAGCAGATAGATATTCCCATGATGATGGTCAGCTACAACGACTTGAAATTCGCCACCAGCTTTACGGTGCCGATGCAGATGGACGCGGTGCCGGAGGGCCAGCGCGCGGTTGATTGCATCGCTTGCGGCTGCTGCAGCCAGATGTGCCCCCAGCAAATCGATATCCCCGAGGTGCTGGCCGAGCTGGCGGCCACTTTGGAGAAGATGCCGAAGTGGGCCGACCTCTGCCGTCAGCGCGAGGAAGCCGCCCGCGCCTTGAAAGAGGCATCTAGGGAGTAGGGCGGACTCAGGCAGGCTTTAGCTGCGGCTTGATTTTGTAGGGCCGAGATTCTATCTCGGCCTGGGATGCGGGCACACGCGGGCTGTCGGTTAGGCAGAGATAGAATCTCTACCCTACGAATTCGACCTGCAAGAACATCCTGGATGGGCCGGTTCGGCAGGTCGGAGCGAGGTCCGGCCAAGCGGAG
>CANSTH010000055.1 GCA_947649875.1 uncultured Parvibacter sp.
GGGTTGTAGGCACAAGGACCCCCGCCAAGCACGAACGGATGCTCTTCACCGCGGTCTTGCGAGCGCAACGGAATGCCCGCCAGATCAAGCGTTTCCAGCACATTAGTAGCCGCAAGCTCGTGGGGAAGGGTTATGCCAACCGCGTCGAACTCCGCCAAAGGGGCCATGCTCTCGAGGGAGAACAGCGGAAGGTCAGCCTCCCGCATCAGCCCTATCATATCCGGTGCCGGCAAAAAAGCGCGCTCAGCGGCCAGATGCGGCGTGTGGTTCACGCAGTTGACCAAGATGCGTACCGCTTGGTTTGCCTGCCCTAGCTCGTAGGTGTCGGGGTACACCATGCAAAAGGAGAAATCGGCATCGTGCTTCGGTGCCGCACCCCACTCATGGTTCAGGTATCGGGCCGGCCGTTCCACATGAGCCAGCAACGGCTCAATGGAGGGCCATAAGTTGGTGTGTTGCATATGTTCCTTACAATCTCGGGGTTCTGCCTACAGTTTGAGCTTTCTCGCAGCCGCCTTGGCGCCCTTGTCGATAATCGTTTGACCCAGCGGGGAGCCTGCCGCCCTTCCCGCTCCTTGCACGGCGGCGCCCCCCGCCCGTTTGACAAGGTTCGCCAGGCCCGAAATGTTCCCACCGCCCTCGAAATACTCGATGACAGCGCGCCCCATGGCCTCGGTGCCGGCAAAGCCCACAGCCCCTTTCACGGCCCAGCCCAAGGCGGGAACAAGCCCGGCTCCTTGGCGGGCAATGGAGCGGCAGGCGAAAGCACCGGCAACAACGAAGGCGATTTCCTTTAGACGATCGGCCGTCATGGGCTGCCCGTAGGCGGCGGCTATCTGCAGCACCATTTTCACTTGGTTCAACGTTATGATGGGCATATCGGCGCCGGGGATGAACATGAAGGCCCCTATGCCCGCGTTCTGCACAGATGTGGCGGTAACCGCCTCGGTGGCCAAAGGGCGCCGCACAAAGGAAAAAGCTCGCGCGAAGGCCAGCTTCTTGCCTCCGCAGGCGGCGATCACCCATTTGCCCATGCGCTCAGCGAGGCTTTCCGCAGCCTCCTTGTCCATGGGAATGGGCTCTTGTCGGGTGGCTTCGGCAATCTGCTCAGGCACCTGGCCTTTGGCGTTTGGCGCCTTGGTGAGCGGCGCAACGATGTCCCCCACCGGAATAGGGCATCCACTCATTTGCGCTAAATCGTGCACAAGGGAAGGCAGAGAGGTAACAACCATCGTTGGCACCCCGGCAGTTCTGATATCCTCCGCCAGCGCGCCCACCTCAGGATTCGTGCCTGCAACAATGCAGGCCATATCGTCCCCGGCACGCGCGGCGCTTTCCTTCCCTATATACTCCAGGGAGATGCGAACTTTGGAATCAGTGCCGAGAAAGGCCTTGCGCACGAAGCCAATAACGTCGTCGGGCGAGTCCTCGTCAATGTAGAGGCTTACCGACAAAGGCTCTTCGGCGGATTGCTGGGTAGAGTCAAGGGCAGATTTCACTGCCGACAAATCGACAGGGAGTTTCATAGGCGTTTCCCTCCTAGCGAGGCGTGGTGCGAGGCTACAGAAGCAATGAGTCCTATCATAATCATATTGGTGACCATAAACGACGAACCGTAACTAAAGAATGGCAAAGGAATGCCCGTGATGGGCATGAGACCGATGGTCATGCCGATGTTCTCGAGTATCTGGAACAGCCACATGCCCACAACGCCGCACACCACAAGCATCCCGAACAAATCGTCCGAGCGCAAGGCAATGCGCACTGCGCAGAAGATGAAGGCTGCGTAGAGCAGAATGAGGGCCAAGGCGCCCACGAAGCCGAGCTGCTCGGCCAGCACGCAGAAGATGAAGTCGGTAGGAGCTTCGGGCAAAAAACCGTTGGCAGCCTGCGTAGTGTTGCCCAGGCCTTTGCCGAACAAGCCACCGGAGCCCACGGCGATGAGGGCTTGCGCAAGGTTGTAACCGGTGGCCGAAGTATCCCCCTCCGGATTCAAAAACACCGTAAGCCGCGAGCGCTGGTACTGCTTCAGTATCTTGTACTCGTATCCAGTGGACGTTGTGGGGTCCTCGTGCTTGAACACCACTTCGTCTATACCTAGCAAAAGCGCGATGGCGGCAATTCCCGCTATCGCAGTCGCCAGCAAATACGAGGGCTTTGCGCCCCCCATCACCAAAGTGACGCCCGCAATGAAGAAGTACACCAAACCCGTGCCAAGATCGGGCTGCAGCATGATAGCCACGGTAGGAGTAAGAAGAATGAACAGCACCTTCACATATTGACGCAGGTCGTCAAGCTGTCCGCCGTAACGGGACACAAGGCTTGCCGACAGCAGTACCATAGTCACCTTGGCAAACTCGCCTGGTTGAAACTGCATCCCGATTTTTATCCAGCTGCGGGCACCGTTTTCCTCCACTCCAATGCCGGGCAAAAAAGGCGAGAGGATAAGAGCGATGGTGAGCACGTACAGGGGCACTACCATGTTTCCCAGCTTGCGGTAGTCGAAGCGCCAAACCGCCACCATGCAGATAAGTCCCAGCAACACGCCTAGATACTGACGTGAGAAATTGAAATCGCGATCCACTTGGCAGGCCGACCAGCACACCACAAGCCCATAGCATATCAGCACGAAGGCCACAAGGAAAAAGGCCATAAGCCCGTTGCCGAGCAAACCGGGAGACGCCTTCCTCTCCGGCGATTCGAAGCGCATGCCCTGCATGGGCGATATGTGAGGCAATCCCGTCACTGCTCTTGTCGCATCCTTTCTGCCCGCCATCATGGTTTCGCGCCAGCGGCCGAAACCTAGTCGGTGCGCCCCTCTCCTTCGCCGTCATAATGCACGTGACTGCCATTCCACCCGGACACAGCGGCCATGTTGACCGCGCTCTTGTCCTCGGCGGCATCCAGCGCCTCGCGCAGAAGACGCGCTACCACCGGCGATGCTCCCGCGGTTCCGCCGCCGCCCCGCTCTATGACGCAGGCCGCCACGTATTTCGGGTCGTCATAGGGGGCGTAAGCCACAAACCACGCATCGTCTTCGCGGTTCGTATGCTCTGCAGTGCCGGACTTGCCCGCAGCCGCCAACCCATACTCCTCGAACACTTCTCGGGCAAAATTATTCTCAGTCACCACGCCGCGCAGCGCATCGCGCACCAGCGCCAAATGACTTTCGTTCACATCCAGCTGTTGCACCACCTCCGGCTGAAATGTAACCACCGTATCGCCATTGGCGTTGATGACCTCTTTCAGCAAATGGGGCTTCATGAAGTTGCCCGTGGCAAGCGCTCCATAGGCCACCGCTATCTCCAACGGGGTAACCAGCACGTCACCTTGGCCGATGATCATGTTGGTGTAATCGCCTCCGCGCCATACGGCATCGGCAGGGCGGTTGGCAAACATCTCCTGCTTCCATTGGGGCGTGGGAATGCGACCGGCAGATTCGCCGCCCAAGTCGACACCAGTTACCTGGTTCAACCGAAACTTCTCCAAAAACTCTTGTAGGGCGGTGGCAGACAACTCGCCGGTCCCTTCGGGCCCATGAGTGTAGAAGGCCTTACCAATTTCGTAAAACACCACGTCGCACGATTGCACGATGCCCTCTCGCAACCCAAGGTAGCCGTGGCCTTCATGCTTCCAGCACATCTGGGGCGCACCCGAATTGAATCCGTCCCATGAACCGGTGCACTCCCAAGAGTTATCGCCGCTGGCGAAGCCGTAGTGCATGCCCGCAAGAGAGGTGAACGATTTATAGGTTGAAGCCGCAGCGTAAAGGCCGTTTATGACGCGATTGTTGAGCGCAGCGTAACTGTACCCGTCCTCTTCGTCCTTTTCCTCGTTGTACACGGTCCACACGTCAGACGAAATGGCACCAGTAAAGTGAGACGGCTCGAAGGTGGGATAACTGGACATGGCCACAATCGATCCATCGCGCACGTCCATCACTACAGCAGCCCCCGCAACCCCGCGGCCCTTCCCGATAATCCCACCCGGGGCGATGAGGTCGGCGAGCACGGTATCGGCCACGTACTGCACCCGCCCGTCTAGGGTAAGGGTTATGTCGCAGCCCTTAGTGGGCTTTGTCTCGCTTACCACGTCTACCACGTTGCCGCCGGCATCCTTCATAACCCGTCGTTGCCCATGGTCTCCCGCAATAAGATCATCGTAAAAGTATTCTATGCCGCTCTTGCCGATGATGTCGTTTGACTTGATCTCTCTTCCCTCGCGACTGTTCTCCAGCTCAGCCTCGGTTACCGAGGAAGTATAGCCAAGCACATGGGCGGCAAGTGCCCCGTAAGGGTACTCCCGAGTAGTACGCGTCTGGGCAGTTATGCCAGGAAATGCCACCGAATGCTCCGATATAAAGGCAACATCCCGAAGCCTCACATCGCTGGCAACTATCCGTTGGCTTTGGGCCCCAAGGGAGGCGTCCTGTATGCGTTGCCGCACAACGTTCACCGGGATGCCAAGCACGCCGGACAGGCGCCTTAACACTACCGGGTCGTCCGCCACCTCCGGGTCGGCCAATACGGTCTGCAGGCTCTTATTGCCCGCAAGCACATTGCCCTTGCAATCATAGATGTAGCCCCGAGGGGCGGGCGTGGATACCGAGGTGTAGAGATTTTGCTCCGATTGATTAGAATATTTTTCCCCTTGTACCACTTGAAGCGAGAACACTTTTGCCGACAGCGCCCCAAAGATGCCAAGGCCCAATACCCCCAAGGCGGCAAAGCGTCCCTTCAGCCCCTCGGAGGGCAATTTATTGGAAGAAGCCGGCCCCTGCTTGACTTCTATGTCGGAGGCCTCCCCATGCGTTGACCCCAATGACATGTTGGAGAGTTCGGTGACGTCACTGCGTTGGGGGGCCTTCTCTGACTGTCGTCGCGCGCGGGCCGCAAGCGCAAGAGCGGTTATGACCACAAGTACCAGCGCAACTACGATGCCAGCCAAAACAGCGGAGACCACTGAGGGCACCCTCCTTCAAATATGCTAGATAATGGGCATCTCGACACTTGAAGCCGCAAGCTTCAACCGAAGAAACGCCACAATGGGATACACCACTACCGCAACGACGAAGTTGTACAGGCTAAGCGGCAAGCTGCGATACAGAAGCGCCGTCCCCCACGAAAAGGCCGGCTGAACCGCGCACAGCACAGCCCCATACAGCACCTCCACCGCAAGCGAGGCGGCAAAGATCAGGGCAACCGTCATGAAAACCGTGTCGTTGCTCAATACCATGAAAACACGAGACGAGGCAAATGTCACCACCAGGAGGCAAAAAGCCATAGCACCAACAGGGCCCCCTCCCACCGCGTCGAACGCTAGCCCAAGAGCGAATGCGGAGAAATAGGGCGGATTAGCCGGATCGGTCATCGTGCACGCAATGCACCAGGCGGCGATAAAGTTCGGGGTGAACTGCCCCAGTGATATGAAAGGGGCAACTGCCACCTGCAGCAGCACGGAAACAAGCCCGCCCGCGATACGCACCATCCAAACAAGCTTTGAATCCATCAGCTACTGGCGCCTTCATCCTTGTTGGAGCCCTCGTCGGAAGAACCGGAATTCCCCGTGTCGCCCGATGCTTCGAACACGACGATTACATCTTCGTAGCCATGGGTAATATCGTTGGGGGAAACAACAATGGTACGGGTGGCATCACCGGCACGTCCTTCCACCTTGACCACCGACCCGATGAGCAGCCCCCGCTGATATGAACCCCCCAAACCGCTGGTCAGCACCACATCGCCCGGCTCAACCGACACATCCGCAGCAACGTTCTCCAGATACAGCAAACCGTCGAGCGATCCGCGCACGATGCCCTCTGCACGGTTGGACTGGATGAGGGCAGCCACGCCAGACTGGGGATCGGTGAGCAGGCGCACGATACAGCTCTTGTCGGACACAGAGGCAACCTGGCCGATAACGCCATACGCCCCCATAACGGTAAGTCCGGGCTTCACCCCGCTGGTCTCCCCAATGTCCAAGGTGATGGTTTGGTTCCATGAATCAGTGGAGCGACCGATCACGTGAGCACCCATGCCGTCTATATCGTAAACGTCCTTGAGGTTCAGGAGGTTTTCCAGGTCCTGCGCTTTGAGCCGGTACTCTTCGGCCTGAGCCAACAAGTTGCGCAACTGGGCGTTCTGTTCTTTGAGCGCACTCAAAGTTTCCGCATCCGCAGATCCATCCGACTGGGCTTGCCCGAGGTCGTCCACAGCCGACGAAACCGCCTCCCCCGGTCCCTGCAAAGGAGCCACAATGCCCGCTATGGCGGCTTGGACAGAATGGATGGGACCCGTTGCCCCCTCCCGCTGGTACACCACCACCATAAGCACACACGCAACTACCTGCAGCGCGCTGAGGATCGGCCCGATCTTGATAGGGCGACGTTCTTGCATAGAGGCGACTACCCTATTTCGACCGCATAAGGGTCTGGCGAAGGGCGGTGGGGGTTTCCAGCACCTTGAGGCACCCCGAGACCACATTAGTAAGCGCCGTCTCGGAAACCCAAACGGGTATTTCCAGCTTATCGGTGAGGTAGCGGTCTAGCCCAGACAGCAGACCACCGCCGCCCGTGAGCAGAATACCGTTCTGGATGATATCGGAGGCAAGGTCGGGATTGGTAGTTTTGAACGTTTCCTTGATGTGCAGCACCATCTCCTCAATGGGTGCCTGCAGCGCTTCGCGCACATCCTCGGATTGGATGGTGACTTCCTTCGGTTGCTCGGTGTACACATCTTGGCCGGAAATGATCATATCGCGCTCGCGTCCATCCTCAAAGGGGAGAATGGACCCGATTTTGATCTTAATAACCTCGGCGGTGCGCTCGCCTATCTTGATGCCAAGCAAATCGCGCAAATGCACGGCGATAGCCTCGTCAAGGCGATTGCCGGCCAAACGCAGGCTGGAAGAAGTAACGATACCGCCCAAAGAAATGACAGCCACCTCGGTGGTACCGCCGCCGATGTCCACAACCATCGATCCGGTGGGTTCGGTAACCGGCAAGTCAGCTCCCATAGCCGCCGCCATAGGCTCTTCGATGAGATAGGCCTGGCGGGCACCTGCTTGAATAGTAGCCTCGAACACGGCCCGCTTCTCGACGGAGGTTGCACCGCAAGGGATGCAGATGACAATGCGGGGCTTGGGCTGCCAAGGGTACTTTCGCTGAGAAGCTTTGTTGATGAACGCAGACAGCATGGCTTCCGTTACGTCGTAGTCGGCAATGACTCCGTCTTTCAAAGGGTGCTCGGCGGTAAAGGCATCAGGGGTATGGTTGATCATGTTCTTTGCCTCGTGGCCTACCGCCAGAACACGGTGGGTGCTCTTCTCGATGGCAACCACGGAGGGCTCATTGATTACGATGCCCTCACCGGTGATGGCTACCAACGTGTTGGCAGTGCCAAGGTCGATGGCCATGTCGGCAGACATCTGCCCGGTCAGGCTGGAAAAGAAGTCAAGAAAGGACATTGGGCGATTACCTTTTTGCTCTATTGGTTTACGGATTTTATCCTCGTACTCACAATTAGTGCTTAATTCTAGCATAGCTGCTCCACATGAAGGCAAAATCCACACCCGTTGCACCCATCTTAAGGCGCCAACGCGACAGCCCTAAGAATTTAACGGCTCGAATACGTATCTCACCGTTCGGTGACCGAACGAGAAAAGCGCCGAAACAGTGCTCTCCCCAAAGTTCAGTTCAAGACAGCAGATGATACGTTCATTGCGGTATTAGATGGGACAGAAAAGAGGAACGCCATGCCTCATCGCCGCAAGATATCAAAGCTCTCGAAGAAATCATCGGTTCGGCTGCGGGCCCACCGCATACCGCCGACAGTGCTCACAACTTACGCACAGAGCACAAGCCTGCCCGGGCTGCCGGTGCTTGGGCCAACGGCCTGCGGCGTGCTTCCGGCGCTGCCCTCGTCCACCCGTACACCTCGTCCTTCCCGTGCCGCCTCACCTGTCAAGCCGTAAATATCCCCGTGGTGGGCGCTGCTGGTGGCAGCGATCCTTGGGGTTGTGGTGGTGCTTACCCTTACCGCCCTCAGCCCCTTTGCACTGCCTGCGGTCAGCCATGCCTACACCCAAACCGACAGCGAGGCAAGCGGTCCTGCCTCTACGCCTGAAGCCCTTTGGAAGAAAGGGACCGTGCCTCACCTGTACAGCAATGACCAGCATTGGGCTGCAATTCCCTACGGGGCATCCACTTTAGGGCTTTCGGGGGCGGCATCCACCGTTGTAGCCATGATGCACGTATACGAAACTGGATCGACGGACGTGACTCCAGCTGAAGTTGCAAAATGGGCCAACGAGAACAACGCTGCCTCCACGTCGCCGGAATCCGTGGCCGCTGTGCTTACCCAGGGAGCTGAAGCCTTCGGGCTGAAAGCAACTCCCATAGAGCACAGCAATATAGCAATTCGCCAGGCCGTTGCCAGTGGCAAACCGGTTGTAGCGCTACTCGCGCAGGGCGCGAACGGCCCAGTGGAAACAGCTGTGGTTATCTGCGGGATAGACCGCGACAGCCGTCTTGTGGTAAATGATCCCACCTCAGCGGATAATACTGCGCGCTCTTGGAGCTTTGAGGACGTGCTGGACGGAGCTACAGAGCTGTATGTCTACGCGCTTGCAGGGTAAGCGTCGTTGAGCGCCTCATCCGCCAGCAGGCGTGTGATGAGAGTGGAGAAATCTTCCAGTCGGGTGGCCGCCACCTCATGCACCTCGTCATCGCTGGGATTAGCCCCCTCTATACCGCAGGCCATATTGGACACAAGTGACAATCCCGCCACCCGCATGCCGCAGTGCCGGGCGGCAATGACTTCCTCGCAAACCGACATGGCAACCGTGTCGGCCCCCAAGGCGCGAAACGCCCGTATCTCGGCCGGCGTTTCAAAGCTGGGGCCCAGAAGCCCCAGATACACTCCCTCCCTAACGGTAATCCCCAGGTCGGCAGCAATAGACAGGATACGTTCACGCAGCGCGGAATCGTAGGCATCGAGCATGGGCAGGAAACGAGGGGCCATTTCATCAGGCGCTTTCCCGCACAGGGGGTTTCTGCCAGTAAGGTTGATGTGGTCGCGCATCGCGCAGAAGTCTCCCACGCCATAATCGCAATTGATGGCGCCAGCGGCATTTGTGGTAATAAGCGTATGAACGCCCAGCGCGCCCATCAGCCAAACCGGAAAGGCCACCTCTTGCGCAGAAAACCCCTCGTAGCCATGGAGGCGTCCCTGCATGGCCAGCACACGCCTTCCCGCCACATATCCTGCTACGAACTGGCCCACGTGCCCAGCGGCAGAGGCGGTGCCCATGTGGGGCACCGCTGCAAACGGCACGCGAACTGCGCATTCAATGCAATCAGCGAAGGGGCCGAGCCCCGATCCAAGAATGAGGCCAACTTCTGGCTGAAACCCCTCCAGGCGCTCCCCCAGGAACGTCCGCGCCTCTTCAAGGGATTCAATAAGGGCGTTGTCGTTGATCACAGGGCAACCTCCTCGTCCTGGAGTGCATGCTTGCGGGCAGTAAGCACACGGGGGCGTCCCGCAAGGTCTTCGACAATGCGCACTTCCTCCAAGCCGGCCTTCCGGGCTATATCGCTCGCTTGTTCCATATGACCCTCAAACAGCTCGCAGGCAAGCCCTCCACCCGGCTTTAAAGCTGCAGCCGCCCACGGGGCAATCTGGCGAAACAAATCCAGCCCGTCCGCTCCCCCATCCAACGCCAGCCGCGGTTCGAAGCTGCGCACTTCCTCAGACAGCCCCTGCACTACGCTGGAGGGAACATAAGGGGGATTCGATACCACGAGGTCGAGCCGCCCCATGGCGGCAGGAGGCACCCCATCGCCAAGATGGCACTGGGCAATTCTCACTCGATCGGCAACACCGCAGCGCTCTATGTTGTCTTTGGCCAACGCCACCGCGCAAGGGCTCACATCGGTGGCAAACACCCGAATATCAGGGCGCTCGTATGCCATCGCGGCAGCAATACAGCCGCTGCCAGTGCACAAGTCCACTACCAACAAGGGCATCTTAGGTGCTTCTTCTTTGGAAGGTTCATCACTGGGCATTGATGGATCTCCGAGTTGCGGAGAGGCTTGCGGCCCGTCGTCTTCGACCCGTGCCCCAATGGGCGGCATCCTCCGCCTGGTTAGCCAATGATTCAGCAGCACTGGTCTCTTCCTGCACCGCTTTTAGAAGATCGCCCTCCCAAGCATCGATGGTGGAGTCGAAGGCGATGCGTTTTGGTGCGGGCGGCAGCATGGCAAGCGCCTCGCTTACCAGCACCTCGGTTTCGGGCCGCGGAATAAGCACGCCAGGGGCCACCTTAACGGTTATATGGCGAAATGGTGCCTCGCCGGTGATGTACTGCAATGGCTCTCCTGCGCCCCTGCGAGTTACATAGCCCCTCAAAAGCTCACGCTCTTGGGGGGTCAGCACCCGATCGAAGTTCACATAAAGCTGTATGCGGGGCATATCGCAAGCCGCCGACAACAACCGCTCGGCCATCAACCGGGGGTTTTCATCGCCTTTACGCCCCAGATAGCCCACTGTCCAGTCGAGCGCGGCCTTGATTGTCCACTCGTCCATGTTCGTCCTTCCGAAGGGGCTGCGATGCCGCATGTCCCTTACCGTATTGGAACGGCAAGGAAACTCCTAAACTGCTTCTTCCAGCTTCTGCGCGCGATCGGCCGCTTGCAGGGCGGTGATCAAATCACCCAGGCCATCCCCCAGAAGAATGCCGTTATACGTGCCGTTGTAGCCGATACGGTGGTCGGTCACGCGGTCTTGGGGACCGTTATAGGTGCGCACCTTCTCCGCGCGGTCGCCCGACCCAATTTGCGCCAAGCGCTTAGCTCCCTCGGCGGCCTGCTGCTCGGCCAGCATTTTCTCATACAGGCGAGCGCGCAGCACCGCCATTGCGGCTATCTTGTTTTGCAGTTGCGATTTCTGATCTTGCGACTGTACCACCAGGCCGGAAGGCAGGTGAGTGATGCGCACCGCAGAGTCAGTGGTGTTCACGCATTGACCGCCGGGGCCACCAGCTCGGTACACATCGATGCGGAGATCGCTCTCATTGATCTCAACCTCCACTTCGTCCGCCTCGGGAAGCACGGCAACAGTAGCGGTAGAAGTGTGGATGCGTCCCTGGCTCTCGGTCTTGGGCACGCGCTGAACCCGGTGTACGCCCGACTCGAACTTCATCACCGAGTACACCTTGTCGCCCTTTACCTTGAATTGGATCTCCTTGTAGCCCCCGGCATCGGACGGAGAAACGTCCATAGTCTCGGTCTTCCAGCCTTGCGTCGATGCAAAACGCTCGTACATCTTGTACAAATCGCCAGCAAAGATGGCCGCCTCGTCACCGCCGGCGGCAGCGCGAATTTCCACGATGATGTCTTTGTCATCAGCCGGATCGGCAGGAATCAACATGAACTTGATGTCCTCTTCAAGCCCCGGCAACAGCGCTTCGATGCGAGACACTTCCTCTTGGGCGAAGTCGTGCATCTCCGAATCGGATAGCAGCTCCTTGGCCTCGGAAAGATCATCGTAGGCCTGCACATATTCGGCCGCCTTTTTAGCCAAAGGCCCCTGGTTGGCATACTCCTTGGCAAGTCGGTTGTACTCCTTCTGGTCGGCCAGAACGTCCGGATCGCCCATCTTAGCCTGCAGGTCAGCGTAGGCCGCAATTATCTTCTCAAGTTTATCGCGCATATCGTTGTCCGCCACGGGTACTTCCTCCTTGGGCGCATTCAAAATACGTGTTCATAGTGCAACTTTTTTATACTATCAGAAATGTCAAGCTCTCGGCGGTGTCATGGGCAGTCGCGGCAAGAACAGCCCGCAACAAAAACAACCCGCATATGGCCGCAACCAAAGCAGACACAGAAGGCCCATCCCACGAAGAAGACCGCCTGACCCAAGAACCCGCGCTAGCGGTGCTTTAGCAGTGCACCCTGTTTTGCATGCACTGCGTCCACCTTGCACCATTGCGATAAACGCGTCTTACGGTAGGCAAACGAATCGGGCGATAAAGCTACAAACCTTCTATACTTGATGCAAATATCGCCTCACAAGAACAAACTAGAACACGGACAAGATGTCCCAAAGAGAAACCTACAGGAGGTAGCAACCATGAGTCAGATAATTGCCGGTGATCAGTTTCAGGAAAAAGTGCTGAATGCGAAGGGCAAGGTACTTGTAGACTTCTTCGCCACTTGGTGCGGCCCCTGCCGCATGCTAGCGCCGGTATTGGATGAGCTTGCAACCGAAAAAGCCATCGATGCAAGTCCCGAAATTGCCGCCCATTTCAACGTGACCAGCGTTCCCACCCTCATACTGTTCAAAGACGGAGAAGCAGTAAAGCAAACCGTTGGCGCGCAGCCCAAGCAGAACCTCCTTGCCTTTATCGCCTAACGGGCACTGGCCATGGAAGATATCAAGCTATTCGACGTGGCCGTGATCGGCGCAGGGCCGGCCGGCCTCACTGCAGCGCTCTATGCGGCACGAGCGGGGCTCAAGCCGGTTGTATTCGAGCGCATATCGCCCGGCGGACAGCTGGCCCAAACCGAGCATGTAGAGAACTACCCTGGCTACAACGTCAACACAAGCGGTTTCGATTTGGCTATGATCATGGCCGATCAAGCCTTCTCCTTTGGAGCCAAGTTGGTGTCCGAGGAAGTGGCATCGTTGGAAGACATGGGGAATATGAAGGTTGTACGGACCGCATTCGGCACCTACTGGACCAAAGCGGTGATTGTGGCCACTGGCGCACGGCCCAAGAAACTGGGACTTCCCCTCGAGGACGAGCTCACCGGCAAGGGCATATCCTATTGCGCCACATGCGACGGCAACTTCTTCCGTGGTAAAGACGTGGTGGTAATAGGAGGCGGGGACACCGCCGCCGCAGACGCCATTTACCTCTCGCGCATCTGCAACAAGGTGTATCTGGTGCATCGTCGTGACAAGCTGCGCGCCACCCCCATCTACCACGATCGTCTGAAAGAAGTTCCCAACTTGGAGTTTTGCTGGAACAGCGTGGCCACCTCCCTCTTGGAAGAGAACGGCCGCCTCTCCGGCATACAGCTGGCGGACGTGAAAACAAAGGCTCAGCGCCAGATCAATGCAAGCGCCGTGTTCATTGCCGTCGGCATGGCCCCCAACAGCGAGGCGTTCTCCTCCGTCCTGCCCTTGAGCCCCGAGGGTTACGTGCTGACCGAGGGCACTGCGAAAACGCCGGTGCCGGGCATATTTGCCGCCGGCGATGTGCGCACCACTCCCCTGCGGCAAGTGGTAACCGCTGTGGCCGACGGCGCCCTGGCCGCCCAAGCTGCCGCCGAATACCTCGACGAACTGGCCGACATCGAATCGGAGTAGCTTAACTTTGCGATTGCAGCCACTCGGGTGGCGAAGGGGGCGAGGGGGCGCCCGTGCTCAAACTGTCCTGGGCTCGCACTAATGTGCAAAAGGGCATTTTCGGCTGGTGGGGACCTGCGCGCGGGACCCCCTCGCCCCCTTCGCTTTGCCCTCACGCAGTTGATTCAAGCCAGCCAAAAACGAATCGAAGGCCGAGGCGGGGGCCTCGCGCGCAGTTCCGCACGACGAAAAGGCGCCAGTGGCGCCTTTTCCAAAGCAGGACTGTTTGAGCACGTGGCCCTTGCCCCGGCCTTCCCATGCGTCGACTTATTCAGCCAATGTAAAGCGATGGGACTTGCGGGTATTACTTCCGGCTACAGTGCGGCATCGCGGATGACGTCGATGAACTTCATGCGATCCCACTGGCCCAAGTCGCCTTCGGAGCGCTCGCGCACAGAGACCGTCTTCTCCTCAACTTCGTTGTCACCGATGACAATCATGTAGGGAATCTTGTCGTGCTGGGCCTTGGCTATCTTCACCTTCATCGGCTCGTTTTGGTCGTACACCTCCACACGACCACCAACAGCCTTCAACTCGCCGGCAAACTCGGCAGCAGCCTCCTTGTGACGATCGGCAATGGGAATAACCGCCACCTGGACCGGCGCCAACCAAAGCGGCAGCGCTCCGGCATAGTGCTCTATAAGGATGCCAAGGAAGCGCTCGATAGACCCGAATATGGCGCGATGCAGCATCCAAGGAGTTTCCTCGGTGTTCTCGGCAGTGCGATAGGTAAGACCGAAGCGCATGGGCATATTGAAGTCGATCTGCACAGTGGAACACTGCCAGGTACGGCCAATGGCATCCTTCACCTTGATGTCGATCTTGGGGCCATAGAAGGCTCCATCGCCCTCGTTGATGTCGTAGGCAAGGCCGCGAATCTCGCAGGCTTTCTTCAGGCTGTCCGTGGCGTGCTCCCACATGTCATCGGTTCCGATGGATTTCTCGGGACGGGTGGAAATCTCGGCCTCATAGGTGAAGCCGAAGGTGGACATGATGTAGTCTACCAACTCCAGAATTGCAACCACTTCGTCAACAACCTGGTCTTTAGTGCAGAACACATGGGCATCGTCTTGGGTGAAGCCGCGGGCGCGCAGAAGGCCGTGCACCACGCCGGACATCTCATGGCGATACACCGTACCGAACTCGAAATAGCGCAGGGGCAAATCTCGATAGGAATGCAGCTCGTTCTTGTACAGCATCACGTGCCCCGGGCAATTCATGGGTTTCACGCCGTACTCGGAGTAGCGGGGTTCCTCTTCGGTGCCCTCGTTGATCTGGAAGAAGTACATGTTGTCATGGTAGAAGCCATAATGGCCGGAGGTCTTCCAAACATCTGCGTTGTAGATGTGCGGGGTGATTACCTCTTCGTAACCGCGCTCGTACAGGTCGCGGCGCAGCCATTCCTGCAAGGTGCGAATGATACGGGCCCCTTTGGGCAGGTACATGGGAAGCCCCACGCCCGCCATCGGGTCCATCATATAGATGCCCAACTCGCGGCCCAGCTTGCGATGGTCGCGCTTCTCGGCTTCTTCGATGTTGTGCAGGTGCTCCGCCAGGGCTTTTTTGTCGAAGAAAGCGGTACCATAGATGCGGGTGAGCATCTCGCGGTTTGAGTCGCCCTTCCAGTAGGCGCCAGCCGTCTTCATCAATTTGAAGGGGCCTATCATGCCGGCACGTGCCACGTGGGGACCGCTACAAAGATCAACGAAGTTTCCGTGGCGATAGACGGAGATTTCTTCACCCTCGGGAATGTCATCGATATGCTCAAGCTTCAAACGCTGTTCGGCGAAGATCTCCTTTGCCTGGTCGCGAGTTACCACCTCGCGAACGAAGGGCTGGTCCTGCTTGATGATCTCGGTCATCTTCTGCTCGATGGCAGGAAAGTCGTCAGTGGAAAGAGGGGCATCCAGAGCGAAGTCATAGAAGAAGCCGTCCTCTGTTTGGGGACCGAAGCCAATCTGGG
>CANSTH010000056.1 GCA_947649875.1 uncultured Parvibacter sp.
GTCGCTCCGCTTGGCCGGACCTCGCTCCGACCTGCCGAACCGGCCCATCCACAATGTGTTTACGGGTTGAAAAACCAGCTGGCAAGACATCCTGGAGGAGCGGGCGCGGAGGGGTGTAGCGAGGTCTAAGCCAAAGGAGGGAGGAAATCCACTCGGGCGAAGCCCGAGTTAGTTCCGACCGACGACGCGTCGAGCGTAACCCCTTCGCGCCCGCTCACCCTCCGAAAGCCCTACTTCCCCCAAGGGAAACGGTGCTTGGTTTTGGCGCGGGTGGTGCGCTTGGGGATGTAGTGGGGATGGTTCTTCAAGAATCGGCGGTTGCACAACCGGGTGATGCCTAGGCCCACCAGCGCTACGATGACGAAACTTACTGCCAAGTCCAGCACCGCATCGTTGTGCTCGGCCAGTGCATACAGGCTTGCCAGGGCGAAAAATACAGCCAAGGCCCCAAACACCCAGGTGAAGAACGCGATGACCACTTCTTTCGCCCGCTCGGGAGAGGTGCGGTAGGTCATCACCACGTAGATGATGCCGGCGATAAGCGCAATTACCAGCACCACCGGAATGATGCGGGCGGGGCCAAGGACAAGGATGCGCAGCAGCAGGTTCATGGGCTCTCTTTCGGGCAATTTCGCCAAGCCAGTTAACTTCGCAGAATTCTACCTTAAAGAAGTGCCGGAGCGACAAAGGTCGAGCTATTTGTCATCTTTTCATGTCCAGCTACCCCAGGGCGCAGGCGCGCAAGGGGGAGCCGCTGGTGGCGCGGGCCCACCAGCCGCGGTTGGCGGCCTCCACAGCCAGCCGCGTTGCGTCTGCGGAGGTTTTAGCGATGGCGAACACGCAGGCTCCGCTGCCAGATAGCAGGCAGCCTTCAACGGCGGGGTCGGCTGAGAGCGTGGCGGTCACATCGGCAATCTCGGGCAGCAGACGTTCAGCAGGGCTGGTGAGGTTGTTGAACAGCGGCACTTGTGCGGCGGCCTCGGCCGCTTCCACCTGGGCAAGCAGCGCGGGCGGCACGGCTTCCGGTTGCTGGTCGAAGGCCTGATAGGCAGCAGCGGTGGAAACGCCCCCCTCCGGCTTCACCAGCACAATTGGGGCCTTCAAAGGGGTAAGGCTGCGGACGAAGCTCTCGCCGGCGCCGTCCAACAACGTGGCGCCACCCTGCAAGAAGAAGGCCACGTCGGTACCCAGGGCGCGAGCCGCCTCTGCGATGCGCGGGTCATCCGCTGCGAGGCCCAGCTTCTGCGCCAATCCCACCAGTGTTGCGGCGGCATCGGAGGAGCCGCCGCCCAGACCCGCCTGATGGGGAATGCTCTTCTCCAGGCGAATGCTCACCGTTAGCGGCGCGTCCCATTCGGCGATACGACACAGGGTATCCACGGCGCGAAACACCAGGTTATCGGCAGTGTTTGCCTCCAGCGGCAATGGAGTGCCCTTACTGGTTACGTCCAAGGTCACCAGCACGTTTTCATCCGGGCCACCCACTGCCTGCCAGGAGGGCAGTTGACCGCCGTCGGGCCATTGCCAGGCCTCGGCGCGGGTGTTTAGATACAGCGTGTCGTGCAGCCCCAGTGCCTGCATTACGGTGGTGGCGCTATGGCGGCCGTCGGGGCGCACATCGCCAATTCCCAGGAACAGGTTCACCTTCGCTGGCGCTAAAAGCCGCAGGTGGTTAGGCCCCAAGAATCGCGCCGGATCCCACTGGGCATTGCGGGCCGCTTCCATCATGTTCACGTTCATAGGCTCTTGGCTCATAAGGCTCCTGTCTGTTTCGTAACTGCCCTTGAGGGGCTTGCCGATTGTAGCACAGGGTATTCGCCTATAATTCCTTTCATGAAAACGCGTACCGCACATACCCATGGGGAGGATCCGCTGCTGGATTGTGCCCCAGAAGCCGAGCCAAAGCCGCTGGCCCGTACGCCGAAAGCGGAAGCACGGCGGCTGGCGCGGCTGGCCCGCAAGGAGGCCGCCGCTGCTGCACGCCGTGTGCAGGACGAGGCCTTCATGCGGTTGGCGCTGGAAGAGGCCCAGGCTGCCGCTGCGGCAGGGGAGGTGCCTATCGGGGCTGTGGTAGTGCATCAGCCCATCGACCGCGCTACGGGGCGGCCCACTGCCGAGCCGCAGGTGATATCACAGGCCCACAACCTGTGCGAAACTCTGAACGACGCCTCGGCTCATGCGGAATTTGCCGCCATGCGCCAAGCCGAGCAAGCGCTGGGCAACTGGCGCCTGTCCGACTGCACTGTGTACGTGACGTTGGAGCCCTGCGTTATGTGCGCCGGTCTCATGCACCAAGCACGGTTGGGCCGCTGCGTATACGGTGCGGCCGACCCCAAAGGAGGCGCGCTGGGCAGCCTGTATGCCGTCCACGAGGATCAGCGTCTGAACCACCGCTTCGAAGTGACTGCCGGCATCTTGGAGCAGGAGTGCCAGGCCCTCTTGCAAAGCTTCTTCCAAGGCCGCCGATAGAGGGCGCTGGCTGCCTTGCGCGCAGCTCGCAGCGAATAGCCTGATTGGACATGCATTCATCGTCTGGAGTTGTTCTTACTTGCAGCCCCGGGCAACTGAAAAGCGCCCCGGAAGGGGCGCTTGGTTTGCTGGCGGAGGTGGTAGGATTTGAACCCACGGTACCTTTCGGTACGACAGTTTTCAAGACTGCTTCCTTAAGCCACTCGGACACACCTCCAACTGGGAGTTTGTCATTATAGCACAGCGAAACATCCGATGGTGGACGGCAAGAAGGACGGCTTTTGCAATGGCCGAAAGATCTTATTATGCAATTTACTCAATGCACTGAGCAAAATTTGCCAAAGGGCTTTATGGCCCGTGTGCGCTGCGCTTCTAGAAACAGCCAAACCCGCCCCTTGCCGTGGGGTGGGGACTTTGCAACATAAAAGCTTTTCGCGTTATGGGGCAATGCCGACGCGGCCCAAAAAGCCATTTGACCCGGTGGACAAGGTAAGGTACTATTAACGACTGCAGTTTGGAGGAGTGACCGAGAGGCCGAAGGTGCTCGCCTGCTAAGTGAGTATGCCCCACAAGGGCATCTAGGGTTCGAATCCCTACTCCTCCGCCACTAGCAACTCAACGCCCCAGCAACGGGGCGTTTTCATTGTCACCACCATCGCACAGCCGCAATTGGGCGCCCCCTCCCGAAAGACCACTCACGCGGCTTCCCTCATGACATAGAGTGTTTCCTGCCTTGAAAACACCTTGAAACAAAAGCGGCGTACTTTTGATTCGCTAACTTTCTTGCCGTCTCGGCCGCATGCGGGGAGGGCCCGTCTAAGTGAGGAGCACACCATGGCGCTAGTTTCCGACATCTACGGATCTATGGTTTTCAACGAGCACACCATGCAGGAGCGGCTGCCTTCCGCCACCTACAAGAAGCTCATGAAGACTATCAAGGATGGTCAGCCGCTTGACCTGGAGGTGGCCAACGTTGTGGCCCATGCCATGAAAGAGTGGGCCATCGAGAAGGGCGCCACCCACTACACCCATTGGTTCCAACCGCTGACCGGCATCACCTCCGAGAAACACGACAGCTTCATCGACCCTATCGCCGACGGTCGCGCCATCATGAGCTTCTCGGGCAAAGAGCTCATCCAAGGCGAGCCGGACGCCTCCAGCTTCCCCTCCGGCGGCCTGCGCGCCACTTTCGAGGCGCGCGGCTACACCGCTTGGGACCCCACCTCCTACGCCTTCATCAAAGACGAAGTGCTGTGCATCCCCACCGCGTTCTGCAGCTACACCGGTGAGGCGCTGGACAAGAAAACCCCGCTGCTGCGCTCCATGAAGGCCATCGAGGACCAAGCTAAGCGCGTGCTGGCGCTGTTCGGCGAAGAGCCGCACCGCGTGGTGACCACCGTGGGCGCCGAGCAGGAGTACTTCCTCATCTCCGAGAAAGACTACGAGAAGCGCCCCGACATCATCCTCACCGGTCGCACCCTGTTCGGCTATCCGCCTTGCAAGGGCCAAGAGCTTGAGGAGCACTACTTCGGCGCCATCCGCCCCACCGTGAACGAGTTCATGAAAGAGCTGGACGATGAGCTGTGGAAGCTGGGCGTACCCGCCAAGACCAAGCACAACGAGGTGGCCCCCTGCCAGCACGAGCTGGCGCCCATCTTCGCCAACGCCAACCGCGCCATTGACGAGAACCTGCTGACCATGGAGAAGATGAAGCTGCTGGCCAGCCATTACGGCCTGGTGTGCCTGCAGCACGAGAAGCCCTTCGAGTCCATCAACGGCTCGGGCAAGCACAACAACTGGTCCATTTCGGCCGACAGCAAGAACCTGCTGGATCCCGGCGACAGCCCCATGGAGAACGTGCGCTTCCTGGTGTTTTTGGCCGGCGTCATCCAAGCGGTGGACGACTACCAGGAGCTGCTGCGCATGTCGGTGGCCAGCTGCGGCAATGACCATCGCCTGGGTGCCAATGAGGCGCCGCCCGCTATCATCTCCATGTTTTTGGGCGATGAGCTGGGGGGCGTGGTGGACGCGCTGGTGGCCAACGACGAGTACGTGGCTCCCAATGGCCAGGAGATGGACTTGGGCGTGGACGTGCTGCCCAACTTCCTGAAGGACACCACCGACCGCAACCGCACCAGCCCCTTCGCTTTCACCGGCAACAAGTTCGAGTTCCGCATGCCCGGCAGCTCGGTGAACCTGTCCGACTGCAACATGGTGCTGAACACCGCCATGGCCAAGAGCCTCAAAGAATTCGCCGACGCCATGGAAGACGTGCCGGAGGCAGAGTTCGAGATGGCGGCGCTGAACTATGTGCGCGACACCCTGCGCGATCATCAGCGCATCATCTTCAACGGCGATGGCTACTCCGAGGAATGGCCGGAAGAGGCGGCACGCCGCGGCCTGGCCAACAACAAAACCACGGCCGATGCGCTGCCCTGTTTTGTGAGCCCGAAGAGCATCCAGCTGTTCGGCGAGTTCGGCGTGCTGTCGGAGAGCGAGGTGCGCAGCCGCTACGAGGTTAAGCTGGAGAAGTACAACAAGCTGATGAACATCGAGATCCGCACAATGAAGCGCCTGGTGCGTCGCGATTACTTGCCGGCCATCAACAACTACGCTGCCGAAGTGGCCCGCAGCATCTCCGAGATTCGCTCGGCGGTGCCGGATGCCAACGTGGCCACCCAAGAGGGGCGCCTGCGCCAGCTGACCGAGGGCATCGCCGAGATAAACACCCAACTGGAAGAGCTGCATCGACTGCACTACCAGTCGCTGGAAATTGCCGACCAGCAAGAGCGCGCCAACATGAACGCCCACGTGATAATTCCCGTGATGGAGAAGCTGCGCGCCGCCGTGGATGCTATGGAGATCATCGTCGAGCGCCAATGGTGGCCCGTCCCCGCCCTGAACGAGGTCTTGTTTTACGCATAGGACGTTCCGACGGGAATAAGCTTGCTCAACCGAGGGGGTCGGATTCAATCCGGCCCCCTCTTGTTCCGCGGTTCTGGCGAACTGCGGAACTGCTCGCCCGCCGAGGTTTCCCGTGGCACCCCATCTTGCCCCTCACCGGTGCGGCTCAATTGGAGAAAACGTGGATGTGCGGTTGCGGCTTGGGGTTGAGCGCACTTGCGGCCGATGGGTTGGATACAATGCGCCGGAAAATGTACTAGGTTTCCGTATCACTAACGGGTGCGGCCGATTCAGGCGGCTGCATTGGCATGAAAGGCAAAAGAATGCTGCGACGTATCATTCATATCGATGAGGAAAAATGCAACGGTTGCGGTCTGTGCGCTACCGCTTGCCATGAGGGCGCTATCGGCATTGTGGACGGGAAGGCCCGCCTGATGCGGGAGGACTTCTGCGATGGTCTGGGCGATTGCCTGCCGTCGTGCCCGATGGACGCCATTTCGTTCGTGGAGCGGGAAGCGCCCGCCTACAACGAGGCGGCGGTGATGGCCGCTCAGGTGGCGAAGGCGATGGGAGAGGCGAAGAGTGCGGGGTGTCCCACGGGCGGTTGCCCTGGCTCGGCTGCGATGGATTTGCGCGCCGCCGACTCGCCGGCGCCGAGCCAATCGGAGGCATCTGCCCCGGCTTCCGGCTGTCCCGGTTCGCAAGCCGCCAGCCTCCGCGGACAAGAAGCGGCGGCTGCCAATGCCGCGGCGAACGGTTCCGCGGCTGTACCCGCTGCCCCCGTGTCCCAGCTGGCCCAATGGCCCTGCCAGATCAAGCTGGTACCGGTGAACGCGCCGTTCTTCCAAGGGGCGAAGCTGCTCATCGCCGCCGACTGCACCGCCTACGCCTACGCCAACTTCCATCAGGAGTTCATGGCCGGCCGCGTCACCCTCATCGGCTGCCCCAAGTTGGACGCGGTGGACTACAGCGAGAAGCTGACCGACATCATCGCCAACAACAACATCGAGAGCGTGGAAGTGCTGCGTATGGACGTGCCCTGCTGCAGCGGCATCGAGAATGCCACCATCAAGGCGCTCCAGAACAGCGGCAAGTTCATCCCCTGGTCGGTGATCACCATCGGCCGCGACGGCAAAATCCTCGATCGTCGCCCGTAAATGACCCATCGCAAGCTCATAGTGCTGCGCATGGTGAGCGCGGTGGCCATCGTTGCATGGGCCGCGTTCATCTTCGGCTTTTCCGGCCAAACCGGCGGGGAGTCCGGGGGCCTCAGCGCCCGGGTGGCGGACGTGCTGGTGTCGGTGGGCGATTGGCTTACCGGCGCTGTCACGATGGGGGAGGCCCGTGCCGCCGCCATCGAGGCGCTGCAGTTCCCCATCCGCAAGGCAGCCCACATGAGCGAATACGCCGTGCTGGCGCTGCTGGTATTCGCGCAACTACGCCTCTGGCCCGCTTTCAGCGGCACCGGTCTGCCTGTGCGGAGGGTGCAAGCGATGACGATGGGCTCTTCGGCAAAAGAGAATGTGTTGGCTGAAGAAAAAGACGCAGCGCCCTCCACCCCGGCAAGCCCATGGGACCTGTACCTGCGCACCTTGCGCAAGGCAGCCCTCGTGGCCTGGGGTTGCGCCGCCCTCTATGCCGCCACCGACGAGGTCCACCAGCTGTTCGTGCCTGGGCGCGCCGGCCTCTTCACCGATGTGCTGATAGACGCCACCGGCGCCGCCATCGGCCTGCTGCTGGCCGGCTCCATCATCGCCCTGGTCAACCGCCCCCGCTAGCGGATTCCTGTCCGTCGCAGTACCGTGCGCGAGCCCTTCTCCGCCAGCGCCCGCTCCAACGCGCCTCGCATCTCCAACTGCCCTACTGTCTGGGCGAGCTTCTTGCTGATGCCCTTATAGCCCATCGCGCGGGCAAGCTCGGTTAGGGTCATCTCGCCTTCGCCAAGCGCCTCGAGAATCTGCTGCTCGTAGGCCTCCCTCTTGTCGCTCGATCCGCTATCGGGCAAAAAGGCCGGATGAACAGGGATGGTCACCGACAAGAAACCCCGCTGCGCATCGGACTGGAACTCCAGGGGGCCGGAGCCGTTTTGCTCGAGGGCCCTGTAAGCGTTGGGGAAGCCGGTGTTGCGTCCCTCGATGAGCCGTAGCTCCTTCAGGAAGTCACCGATGCGCCGGTTGCGATAGCTGCGGGCGCGGATGTTGCCCTCTGCGATGGCGTCATCGGAAATGCTGCGGTCGAAGCCGGGGAAGCTGGTTATCTCCATGCCCTGTGGCGTGATGCGCACGGTAATGGGCTCGCTTATCTGGTAAGAACGGTGGTAGACGGCGTTGGCCAGCAGTTCTTCCACTGCTGCAAAGGGGTAGTTGAACGTCCGCCGCGCCTCGGCTTCGTCGGGGGCTTTCTCCACACGCTCCTGTATGATGTAGTTCTTGATGTAGGCCAGGGCATCTCGCAGCTGCCGCTGAATGGGCCCCGTGAACACCTTCTCGGTCATGCCCTCGCCGGTGGGGTTGGGGATGTCAACTACCTCGATGTGCGCATAGCGGAAGAAGCGCTCGGGGTGCTCTGAGAACATGAGGATGCCGACGTTGAGGGGTCGCACGTCCTCTGGGGGCCCCGACACCAGCTGCATGTCCTTCGCCACCGAAAGCGCGTCCGCCCCCTCTGATTGTGCGTAGAGGGCGCTGCTTATCTCCTTCAGGTGTTCGCGCATCAGCCCAAGGTCCAGGTCGCTTGGGCTGGCCAGCAAGTTTGGCCGATCATCGAAGGGGATAATGGTGGAAATGTAGAAGAGTTCCTTCTCCTCCTGGGGGGAGGCCACGATGGTGCTGCTGAACTTGCGGATGTAGTAGTGCTTGGGAGAGGATGCGGAAAAGACGTCCTTGCAGGCTTTGTAGGGGCGTCCGTGGCCGCCGGGCACCCAAATTACCACCAGGTGAACCCCTTCGAACAGCACTGGTTCGGCAATGGGGTAGTACAGCGGCTCGATGCGATGGCAGTATCCGATAAGGCTCTTCATCAGCCCGTCGATCTCTTGCTGGGGGATGCCCTTCGGGGGCAGGACGGGTGAGCCGTTTTCCTCCTCTACGCCGAGGACGATGTAGCCGCCGCCGATGTTGTCGATGTCGTTGGCGAAGGCGCATATCGTGTGGATGACGCTGTTCGGGTTGAACCCGGCCTTGAACTCGATGCGGTTCGATTCCACCACCCGTTGGCCGATGAGGTCTTCGATGTTCGCGGGGATGCCCATGTGCGCCTCCTTCTGCTTCCTTTTGGCAGTATGGCACGACTCGACGGGCTCGACAAGGGGCTTGTCGAGTACTCGATAAAATTCTATCGAGTACTCGATGAAATTGCCGTCGAGTTTGTCGAGTCCATCGAGGCCCTAGCCCATCCCCGGGGCGGTGCGGGCGTATCGCGAGTTGCTCGGCTTGGTCTTCTCCTCGGATGTCGCCTGTTCGCGTGGCGGAAGGGGCGTTCTTATGTTACGTTGTCGACCGCGTGACTGCCGCTTTCTCGGGCTTTGCGTCTTTTAGGAGGACGAAGGCGGGGTCGTGCGTTATCGCCGCGAAGAAGTCGCCTTCAACCTCCTCGTCCCAAAAGGCTTCTTTGCCCAGCCCCCTTAGTTTGTCATTGACGGGATAAGAAAGCACAAGGTCGATTTGCCAGTACTCGTCTCCCGAGGACGGAAACTGCAGCTGCCGAACGAAGCTCACCTCGAAGTAGCGGTGTTTTGTCCAAGACCAGATTCCGTATTGGAAGAGCTTCATGTCCACTTCCGAGCTGGTGTCGAGGCGGCACATTTTCTTGAAAAGCTTCAGGCCATCGCCAAGCGTTTGAATGCTATCCAGGCGGTCTTTGACGTAAAGCTCCAGGCTCTTTCCGTCATCGTCCTCAACTTGTTTCCTGAACAGGCCCATTGATTCTCCCATCGCCATCCGTTTAGGCTGCACTATACAAACCTCATTGCAGTAGTGAGGGCTATTCTAACATCGTGGGGTGGCATCGGCGTGCGCGCGTGCCGAGGGACGAAACGGGACGAAGCGGGACGAGAGTTGTGGAGAAGGGGCTGTTTGGGCGCGGCCACTTGTCAAAGCTGTCAATATGGGCCTCGCAAACGAAGCGGCCCCACAACGCGGCGGCCGCAAGCCAAAAACATCCCGAAAGGAACCAACCATGAAGCTTTCCGCACGTAACCAACTCAAGGGTACCATCTCCAACATCCAGGAAGGCGCCGTGAACGGCGTTGTGACCATCGACCTGCACGAAATCGGTCGGTTGCTGAGTGGCCGAAAAAAGAACCGCCCGGGATGGGGCCCGGGCGGCGGTTTGGTTGGACTGCCACGCGTTGGAGGGTAGGCAGCCCGAGGAGAAAGAGAAAGGCGCGGCCTTCTGCCGGAGGAGGAGAGGGAAGCAGAAGGGGCCTTGAGGGTTGGTCGCATTTTGTGACCAGATTTAGCTACTCGTCTTCGGTGACGCTTTCTAGCAGCGCCGTCAGCACCGCTTCGTCTTCTTCCAAAAAGCCCATTAGCATCTGGGCTACCCCTTTATAGAACACGGTTTTAGCGAACATGCGCATGTCGCTCACGAACATGGGCACCCAGTTCAGCAGGTGGTCTTGCAGGAAGGCGTACTGGCGCCGCACCAGCTCTATCGCTTCGTCGTCGTTCTCGGCGGCGATGGCCTCGGCGGTGCGCAAGCTTAGCCGTTGCATGAACTCCAGTTCCAGCGCAATATGGTCCTCGCCCTCGGTCCAGCGATCTTTCTTCAGGTTGTTCTCGCGGAAAGCCGCCAGCACCTCGGCGCGCGCCTCCTGCATCAGCAGCCGCCGCTCAGAGGTGTACACGCTCTCGAAGGGGTAGGCGGCCGAGTAGCCGTTCACGCCGTGGCCGATGAACGTGCGCACGAAGTCGATGGCCAGCTCGGTGATGGAGTCGTCCCACGCGCGGCGCAGGTACTCGAACATCTGCCGGTAGCCCTCGTCTGCCTTGGCGTTGCCGGTGGCGGTGGGGAAGCGCATCCCCTGCAGCTCTTTCAGGGTGGGAGCGTCAATCTCCACCCGCAAAAGCCGTGCAAGCATGCCATAGCCCTGGGCGCGGGCGCTCATCAGCTCCACCAGGTCCATTTCCTCGGGGGCATTTTCGCTGATCTCGATGATTTCTTCAGTACTCATGGCTTAAGCCTCCTTTGCAGGGGAAGGGGCGGATGGGGAAGGGACGCTGGCGGACGGGTCGGCCGGCGCATCCTTGGCGGCGGCGCGCACTTCTTCCAGCAGCGTGCGGCCCAAATCGGTGATGCGCCAGGCGTGGTCGCTCCAGATGATGGCGTCGGTGGCCTCCAATATATCCAGGAAGTGATTGCCGAAGCGCAGCGGCTTTTGGCAGATGGGGAAGGTGGCCACGAAATCCTCGATGTCCTGCTTGGTGCGGGGCTCATCGGCGATGCGCTCCATCACAGCCTGGTAAACCTCCAGGTAGCGGGCATCGCGCACCAGCACCATCTCGCGGAACTCCGCCCCTTGGGTGCACTGTTCGTACACCTCGCGACCGGCTTCGGTGGTGCGCCACACTGGGTCCACTGAGTCGGTGATTTCCAGATACACCACGCCGTCTTCCACCACTTCGTGCTCTTCGGAAACCTCCGGCATCTCCAGCTCCAGTGCACCCGCCCGTTCCAGCATGCGGCACAAGGTCATGGGGGAGTACACCGACAGGTTGTCCTTCTGCCATTCGGTCACTCGCTCGGTCACCACGCTGGAGGCGCACCCCTCCTCGCACAGCCCCATGATGGAAAGCAGCACCGGGCGCCGGGCTGGGTTGCGCTTCAGCATTAGCTGCACCGCTGCCTGTGCACTGCCTTGCGCAGCGGGGCTGTACACCGGGTCGTGGTGGCGGCTTTCCTCCGGCATATTGCGGATGGTGGGGTAGTCGATGGTGTCGTAGGGGTTGTCGTCGTCCATCTCTTCTTGGTCGATGTCGTTGTAGTCGATCTCCAGTGGGTCGAACTCGTCGTCATCGCCGTACAGGTCAAGCTCAAGCGCGTCTGTCAATTCGTCCTGAGCTTGAGCTGTGCCGTTTGGCTGGTTTGTCAGCCGGTCGGCGCTATTGGGCTCCGTCATAAGACGTCCTCCTTGGTAGCCATTGGTTTCCTCTTCGGGCCGAAATTATAGGAGGCGCTTGGGGGCACCCCTCATACGCGAGGGGTCAATTTAGAACGATGCCGAAGGTGATATTGCCTTCGTGTGCGGGCGGTAGCGCCCCCAATATCATCCTCTCCGCCTGAAAATGACTTTCCTGCGGGCGATTTTCCGGAAAACGCCTTGCGCGGCGTCCCGCTGGCCCCCATAATGCCCGCCATGCGTTGCGAAGAGCGGGGTGCCTTTACCTAGATAAGTTAGGGGTGCTCAAATGACCAACGTAAAACCCGGCAAGAAGTTTCTTGCCAGCGCGTTTCTGGCCTGCCTGTGCGCTGCCCTGCTTACCTCCACTGCCTATGGCTTCTACCATGTGCACAACGAGGATGCGGGCAATGCAGACGGCCAGGGTGTCATCGAAGTGGTGTGCACGGTTGACGAGACCGCGCAAGGTGGCGCTATTACCACCGACCTGATGTTCCTCCCGGTGGGGAGCACGGCGGACGCGGTTTTGGACGAGGCCGTGAAGTCCAGCGAGAACCAAACCGGCCTGGACGCCATCCACAACTACGACGTGACCACCTTGGGCGACTACCTGCAGGGGAAGAACTACACCATCGCGGTGTACGACCCCGCCGACCAGGCTGCCGGCACGCACACCGCCTACGATGGGGCGGCGAAGGGGGATGGGTCCACCACCCTCGATCGCTACTACAGCGTAGTGGTGACGGTGGCCTAGGGCTGCCACATGTTGCAGCTTCTGCCCGCATGTCCGCGGGATGAGGCTGTGAACCCGAAGGGCCGGCACCATACACCAGTGGTGCCGGCTTTCTTCATCGGCTTCCATCTGCCTGTTTTGCCGCAGCGCCCATATTGCGGAATGATTTTGCCACAGCGGCAATTTCGTGGCAGCGATTGTTGCAAATTGGGCGCTGCGGCAAAAGCTGCTTCGGTGCATGCCATCAGGCGGGACAGACGCGGAATCATCCTCGCCGTATGATAGGATGAACCCTCTTCGGGGTAGGCTTCTCCCTATAGGGAGAAAGGCCCGCTTGCGCTTCGGCGGGCAAAACGGAGGGTAAGTGAATGAAGGTTAGTTCGCCACGCATCATGGTCAAAGTGGAGTGGAGAAACCACGAGGCCATTGGCAAGTTGGGGCTCATGTCGGTGGGCTACGGCATGCACCAGGCTTGGATTTACAGCACCATGTTCGACGATGGCTCTGTGTTCGGCATATCGCCGGTGGGGTTCGGTTTTTTCAACGAGGGCATGAGCCTGGCCTACATCACCTCGATTGTGGTGTACAGCCTGTTGCTCCTGGTGTGTGCTTCTATCGCCCAGAGGGCGGCCGATTTTATGTGGCGCACATCCACCTTGGTGGGTTGCGCGCTGATGACCTGCGTGGGCACATTGTTTCTCATCCCGCCAGAGATGGGGGCCGCAAGCGTATGGGTTCAGGTGGCGTCGGGGCTGCTCACCGGCGTGGGCTCCACCATGCTGCTGCTGGCTTGGGGCGTGGCGTTCTCGAATCGCGAGAGCACCACCATTGCCATCAACGGCGCCCTGGCCATCATGGTGGGCTTCGCGATTTACTCCTATGTTATTCATCAGCTACCCTACCCGGTGGGGGCCACTATCTCGGCCGCTATTCCGCTGTTGGAAGCGGCCATGCTGTACCGCCTGAAACGCACGCGCCCGCAAGACGGCCCCAATGGGGTGCTGAATTCGGTGCTGCCCATCAACGTGTCCGGCTTTGTGGTGCGCTTTGGATTGCCGGTGCTGCTGCTGGGCTTTGCGCTGGGCATCATGCGCCAATCCTCGGTGGCCACCGTGCTTACGGGTGCCACTTCAAGCGACCTTTCCTTCATGTTCGTCACGGCCTTCTTCGCCACTTTGTTGCTTTTGACCGTGTTTCTGGCTTTTGGCGACAATGCGCCTTTGCACAGCGTGTTCCGGCCGCTCATTCCCTTTATTGCCATTACGGCTTTGTTCATCCCGTTGGCTTCCCAGACTGATTCGGTGTGGGCTACTGGCATTCTGCTGATGGGCTACATGACGTTCGAGGCCACCATGTGGATATTCTTCGGGCAGCTGTCCGAGCGGTTCCGGCTGCCGGCGGTGTTCGTGTACGGCTTGGGCCGTGGCCTTTTGGGCTTAGGGGCGCTGGCGGGCTCGCTTCTCCCCATTTTGAGCAGCCGCTTTGTGGCGGAGTCGTCGTTTGGCCCTGGCATTGTAATCCTGCTGCTGGTGGTAATGATGATGTTCGCGTTCTCGCTGTTGCCCGATGAGAAGGAGATTCGCCGTCTGGTGCGCATGAATCCCAAGATGCGCGCCGAGGTGGAATCGGCCCAGCGGGAGATCGAGTCCGATTTCGCCGCCGGACCGCAACCAGCCATGACCGCTGCCCAACAAGATGCTGCCCACGGCATTGACGGAGCGGATGCGGACGAAGCGTTTCCGATGTCGGTTTCGGGGCCAGATGAGGCGAAGCAACCGGCTGAGCAGGCAAAGCCGAGCGATTCGAGCAGGCCGGCTGCGGATGAGGTTGCGCCGACGGCTGATCCTCTGCCCGTGATTGCCTCCTCGCCTGTTTCCGCCCACGCATCTCGTCCGGCCATGCCATCGGCGGCACGCCTGGCCATGGAGCAGCCGCGCAGCGCGCAGGCCCAGGCGGAGGGCGAGCAGGAGGCAAAACGCGGTCGCTTCAAGCTGAAGTGCGAGGCGGTGGCCGACACCTTCATGCTAAGTCGTCGCGAAACCGAAGTGCTGTTCTACCTGGCCCGCGGCTACAAAAGCCCCTATATCCAGGAGAAGTTGTACATTTCAGAAGGCACCGCGAAAACCCACATCCGCCACATCTACCGCAAGGTAGATGTCCACAACCAAAGCGACCTCATGAAGCTGGTGAATTCCGTAGAGCTGTAGGGTTGGGTTCCGCGGTTTTTCCGAACCGCGGAACCTCTCGTCCGCCGAGGCTTCCCGTGGCACCCCATCTTGCCCCTCACCGGCACCGCGTCGCGCACTGAAGTGCGCTCGGGTGCCGTTTTACGGCAATCTGGGGCACCACAGAAACCCTCGGCTGCTGGCGTTGGACCTGAGATGATGACGAGTGTTCAGTATGCCGTCCGCTGCCCCCTAGTTTCCCAGCTGTTGGCGCACTTCTTCGCTATAGGTTAGGAAGCGCTCGAGGCGCTCGGCGTTTTCGGGGCGATAGGCGCAATAGGCGATAAGCTGGTTGCACTCGTCTTGGATGGGAATGCCCGCCCGCTGCCCCATTTGCAGCAGCACGTCCACTTCTCGCTGGGACTTCTTCCACACCAGCACGTTGTCCATCAGGGGCGATCCGAA
>CANSTH010000057.1 GCA_947649875.1 uncultured Parvibacter sp.
CGGATCGATAGTGCCGCACCGGGTGCCCATCATGAGGCCATCCAAAGGAGTGAGGCCCATGGTGGTGTCCACCGCTACGCCATGATCCACCGCTGCAATGGAGGCGCCGTTGCCCAAATGGCAGGTGATCAGGCGCAAATCGCGTACATCGGCCCCAAGCATCTTGGCGGCGTGGCGGGCAATGAAGCGGTGCGAGGTGCCGTGAGCCCCGTACTTGCGAATCTTGTAGTCTGTATAGTACTCGTAGGGCAGCGGATACACGTAGGCGCGCGGCGGCAATGTTTGGAAGAAGGCCGTGTCGAACACCGCTACCTCCGGCTTGCCCGGCATCATCTCCAGGCAAGCGTACATGGCCTTGAGCGCCGGCGGGTTGTGCAGCGGCGCCAGCTCGGAGCACACGCCGATCTTCTCCAGCACGTCATCGTCGATAAGGGTGGATTCGGTGAAATACTCCCCGCCGGACACCACCCGATGCCCCACGGCGTCAATCTCGTCCAGGCTCTTGATGGGGCCGCGATCCGGCTCGACGAGGGTTTTCACCACCACCTGCAGCGCGTCGTGGTGGTCGTTCATGATCTCGCTCTTCTTCAGCTCGCCATAGCCGCGGTCGAAGCGGTGAGCGGAGTCGTGCAGCCCGATGTTCTCGCACAGCCCGCGGATGAGCACCGCGCCTGTGGCCAAGTCGAGCAATTGGTATTTCAGCGAAGAGCTGCCAGCGTTCAGCACAAGAACCTTCATGGACGTCCCTTTCCATCGGAAGAAATTCCGCCATTATGGTCATTAAACCGCTTCCGCGACAGCCTCAAACCCCCAGCTCCCAAGAGTTTCCACAGCGTTTATAAGGGAGGAAGGCTACTGGGCATTCCGCTGCGCCCTGCGCTTCGCTTCCTTTTCGGCCAGGTAGGCCAGCGTGACGCGCTTGGTCTCGAAGGTGCCCTCGCTCATCACGTCGCCAGCATCGTCATAGGCCGTCACGTGCCACCATGCGTGCCCGCGCTCTTCGTGCTCCAGCTCGGCAACGCCGCGAACCCAACCCTGCTTGCCGCTTTTCTTGTGGCGCACGTCCATGCGAATGCCGAACACCCGCTCTTTCTGCAGATCAAGATTCCACGCCGCAGCCTCGCTGCCTACCGTTTCCAACAGCGCCAAAGTAGCTCCGCCGTGCACGAATCCGAAGGGCTGCAATATCCCATCGGTAATGGGCATGCGCGCCTCGGCGCAAGTGGGAGAAGCAGAGACGAACTGGATGCCCAGACGGGAAGCAAACCCCTCCGTCTTAGGGGCCCACACGCACACCTCTTTCATCGATGCAGTCCCATCGACTTCATCGACAACCTCCACCATCTCGCATCGCCGTTGGGCACTGGCACCGTCTGCGCTAACATCTCGTCCCTCTGCCGACTCGATCGCCACGGTCGACTCGCCTATCTCAGCCGCCCCCATCAGCCCAATCGCCTCTACCGGCTCGGCCGATTCATTCGACCTCTTTGGTTCCATAAAAGCCTTCTTCCCGCAACAACCAGCGCCAGACAAAGCGTCTGGGCAGACAAATGCTTAATGCTGCCATTTTAAGCAAGTTCCATGTCCACGCCCCACCAGTTCCCAAACGGTATAATCCCAAAACACATGAACGACAGGCGGAAGGCAACGGAGTGCGTCGGGTATGTCAGGGGACGGGGATAACGGGGGCATGCCCCCCGACACAACCCCTGGCACGTCCAAAAGAAAGGTAGCAGCATGCGGGCAGTTATTCAGTGCGTCAGCGAAGCGCGGGTAGACATTGTGGGCGAAACCGTTGGTGCCATCGGGCCCGGCTTTCTCATCCTGCTGGGCGTGGGTCACAACGACAGCGAAGAGACGGCTCGCAAGCTATGGGGAAAGATAGAGCGGCTGCGCGTGTTCGATGACGAGAGCGGCAAAACCAACCTGAGCCTGGCCGCCATCGGGGGGAGCGTCCTGGTGGTGAGCCAGTTCACCCTGTACGCCAATTGCAAGAAGGGGAACCGCCCCTCATTCACCGACGCCGCCGCTCCCGACAAGGCCAACCAGCTGTACGAGTACTTCGTGAGTCTGGCCCGCATGAGCGTGGAGCACGTGGAAACCGGCCGCTTCGGCGCCATGATGGATGTGCACCTGGTGAACCACGGCCCCTTCACCATCTGCCTGGATACCGACAACCTGTAGGTTAGCAGTTCGAAAACAGCTCGGATGCGTTCCGCCAAAAGCTTCTTCGCCTATTCCCTGGTGACAAAAGGCAGCATCATCATGGTGTCTAGCGCAGGAGCCGCAAGGCGCCCTGCCGATGCGCTTTTGAACCCGCACACAGAGAAGAGGCCACCTATGGAATTGAAAGACTCGCAATCCTGGAAAAACATCGAAACCGCCTTGAATGCCGAGGCGTTGGCCTATGTGGAGTACACGTTCTACGGCCAGCAGGCGGCGAAGGACGGCTATACCCAAATTTCCAACATTTTCCAAGAGACCGCCGATAATGAGCTGCATCACGCAAAGCTGCTGTTCAAACGCCTGCATGACGGTACTGTTCCGCCCACCGCCGAATGCCTGAAGCTGGCCAGCGAGGCAGAGCACTACGAATGGGACGTGCAATACAAGCAGTTCGCCAGGGAAGCAGAAGACGAAGGGTTCCACGATCTGGCCCGCTTCTTCGAGGGACTGGCCGCCATCGAGCACAGCCATCAGGATCGCTACGATCTGCTGCTCGATCGCGTGGAAAACGACCAGGTGTTCAAGCGCGAGGAGATAAAGGTGTGGGTATGCACCGTGTGCGGCCATATCCACATCGGCAAGGAGGCTCCGCTGGAGTGCCCCGTGTGCAAGCACCCGCAAGGCCACTTCGAGATTCGCGCCGAGAACTACTAGGCCGCCCGCACTGCTCCATAGCCATTACCCAGGGGTCGATGTGTCGACCCCTTTTGTTTTCGCACCTTGATTTTCCGATGCATTTCTCCCGCATTTCCTCGGCCGACCCTCCCCTTTCCACAATTTGGGGAAAACTGAGCCAGAAGAACCGCCACGCAATGAGAACGCTCGCATAATGCCAGCTCAGAGCAATGGCTGCCCTTTTCGTCACCGTGCAGCCACCACGGCAGTTCTCCACAGAGTCCGGAAGCCTCGCCAAATCGGAAGTAAATCTTGCCCCAGTTGCCGCCCCCACAGCGCCGCGAGCACGTTCTCGCGGCGAACGAGCGACGAAAAACCGTCGGATACATGGCGAATGGGGGCCGCCGCGACGCCGACAAATTGCGCAACAGCCAAGACGGGACAGGGCCACGGGAGCGCACGATGCCGCAGTGCGACTACGCGTGCGGCCTACGTCTGTTTGAGAGCCAACAACAAGCGGCCATCGACATCCGCCGCAACACGGAACACTGCAACACCCCAATGGCTGCAACATTAGGCCGAGATAGAATCTCGGCCCTACGAAAAATCCGATTGTAAGCGCCCCACCGGTGCGAGGGCCGCCCGGGCGCGAGTCTGCGTCCCGTCGTCCGCTGGCTATTTCGCGAACATCTCGGTGGTGAGGTAGCGCTCGCCGGTATCGGGGAGGATGACCACGATGGTCTTGCCCTCGTTCTCCGGACGCTGTGCCAACTTTGCAGCGGCGGCAACGGCGGCGCCAGAGGAGATGCCTACCAGCAGCCCCTCTTTCGCCGCCAGCTCGCGCCCGGCGGCGAAGGCCTCATCGTTCTCTACCGTCAGCACCTCGTCCACCACGTCCAGGTTCAGGGTGTCGGGCACGAAACCGGCACCGATGCCCTGAATTTTATGGGGGCCAGCAACTCCCTTGGTGACCACTGGCGATCCAGCCGGCTCCACTCCCACCACCTGAATGGCGGGGTTCTGTTCTTTCAGGAAGGCGCCCGCGCCGGATATGGTGCCGCCGGTGCCGAAGGCGCTTACGAGGATGCCCACTTTGCCGTCGGTGGCCTCCCAAATCTCGGGGCCGGTGGTGGAGAAGTGGGCCTGGGGGTTGGCAGGGTTTACGAACTGGCCGGGGATAAAGGAGTTGGGGATTTCCGCCGCCAGCTGATCGGCCTTGGCGATGGCGCCCTTCATGCCCTCCGAGCCGGGAGTGAGCACCAGCTCGGCCCCATAGGCGGCCATGAGGTTGCGCCGCTCGATGGACATGGTTTCCGGCATGCAGATGATCAACCGCATGCCTTTGGCGGCCGCGAGCGCTGCCAGTCCGATGCCAGTGTTGCCGGAGGTGGGCTCGATGAGCACCGTGTCCCGATTGATGACACCCTCGCGCAGGGCGGTCTCCAGCATACTGCGGGCGACGCGATCCTTCACCGACCCGGCGGGATTGAAGGATTCCACCTTCCCCACCAGGCGCGCCTTTAAGCCATGGTTGCGTTCGTAGTTGGTCAGCTCTAGAAGCGGTGTGTTGCCAATCAATTCCTCGACACTGCTGTATACGGTCATGGGTTCCTCTTTCCTCAACGGCCTGGACTGCGCCCCATCGGCGGTAGTGTCAGGTTCGCTTATTTCCTACCATTTTACTAGGTTTTGTTTTCTATTCGTTGCGATTCCTCCGCGAACGGCTCCGTCGCGATGCCCCAAGACAACCCCTGAAGCGTTTTCGTAGGGCAGACATGTTCAAGCCAGGCACAGCCCTATGCCCCCCAGTTCCAAGTACTCCGTTTGCAGCTTTCGCGCCAGCTCCAGGCCGCGGGCCACATAGCCCTCGCCATATTGCTGGCGAATTTTCCAGGCGTAGCGGTTCTCGGGGCTGTCGAACTTCGCCCGCTGGAACTCCAGGCATTCCCGCACCTCATTGCCAAAGCCCTCGTAGAACTGCTCGAGCGCATCGATTACCTTCTTGGCGCTCTTCACCACCGAGAATGCATCGCCGTTGGGCATCACGATCTTCACGGTCTTCAGGTCGTAGTGGGCGGCGTTCTTGAAGTTTTGCACCGCCTGCACCTGATCTTTCGTTGCCAGCACCTCATCGGGCGTACTGGCCATCCATACCAACAGCAGCTGGCTGAACAGCACATCGCGCTCGTCGATGCCCGCGCGCACCAGGGGATTCAGGTCCACCATGCGCAGCTCGATGTGGCTCACCCCGCGCTTCAGCCCCTCCAGCCCATAGTCGCCGCGGGGCTTGAGGCGAATGGGGTAGTACAGCTCCGACGGATAGCGAATCAGCCCATTGTCGATGTAATACTGAATGCTGTCGGCGTAGGCGGCCGCCGAGCTGTAGTCCAAAATGGGAGCGAAGAAATTCCAATAGCCCAGCTCAGAGCAGCGCACCGTGGCCAATCCCTGGAATAACTCGCCGCCGATCTTGCCCTTCTCCACAAAGGAAGAGTCCATCACCGGGCTGGCAGCCATCACGGCGGTGAGTATCCAGCCGTAGATGACCGACTTCTTGGCCAGCATCACGTAGAGGTCATCGCGATAGCGGTCGAAATCGTCGTAGCCGGAAAGCGGGAAGCTGGCCTGCAGCAGCTCATCGGCAAACGAGTAGTTCAGATGTATTCCGGAAAAGGCCATCTTGTAGCGGCCATAGCGGTCGGACAGGTACTCGCGGTACACCGTTTTGGAGGCCTCTTCGCCGGAATACTGCGCCACCGGGATGTCCCGCTCGCTGCGAATATAGGGCGGGTTCGAGAAGGGCCACAGGTACTCGCGGTCTGGCAGGTGGCGAAGGGTGCGTTGCACCTGCGCGGTGTAGCCCTCCAGAAGCTCCACCGCCTCATGGGGAGTGGAGGCGATTTGCGTGTTTATCTCCACCTGGTTCTCGGAGAAGTCGCGCACGATGTGCACGTTGTCGGCGAAATGGGCCGGGGTCTGGGCCAGAAAGCCTCCCCCGTCAATCCGCAGGCTCTCCTTCTCCAACCCGAAGTTGCCCTTCAGCAGCAGGGCCCTCACTTCAGGGTTACTCGCATGCAGCATGGCCATGGCGTTTTCTCCTGAGCTCGTAGCGCATTAGCATTGTTCCCGACCAGTGTAACAGTTGCTTTGTTCGCCGCCACGGCAACTAGCAACTGAATACATATTGTGGATGGGCCGGTTCGGCAGGTCGGAGCGAGGTCCGGCCAAGCGGAGCGACGAGGAGACCCACTCGCCCGCAGGGCGAGTTGGCTCCGACGGAGCGGAGCGTCGAGCGCAGGCCTGTCGAACCGGCCCACCTCCGGGAGAGCGCCAAACTGAAAGTTCTACTCCTCGAAGTCCTCAACGAAGCCGACGCGGAAGTTGCGGAACACCACTTCACCGGTTTCCTGGGTGGCATCCAAATCAACATCCGCCTCGATGCGAAAGTCGCCATCCGCATCCTCGTCCAGGAATATCTGGGTGGCGTGCCACAAGTGATCGCTCTGCTCGCGAGCCGGATCGGTGACGAAGTAGGCGGCCGAGCGGGCGTTGCCGTCGATGAGGATCTCCTCATGCTGCTCATGGTAGTCCTCCAGGGCGTCCCGCCAGCGGCGCTCGCCCCAGCCCCAGTCACCGTCCAACCGCCCCAGCTCGGCCACGTTGCCCAGCGCCGCCAGACGCACCCGCGCGAACAGGGCGTTGCGCACCATCACCTCCATGCCGTGGCGATCTTCTACCACGGCAGCCGCATCCAGCTTAGGCATAAGCGCCTCCGGCACATCGCCGGCATTCTCCCACGCCTCCACCAGGCTGGAGTCGGTGGTGCGCACCATGAAGCCCAGCCAGGCGATGATGTCCAGCAGCTGGTCGTTCAGCGCATCCGGCGGCAGCGTGCGCACCAGCACCCGGAAGGCATCCGACAGGTAGCGCAGAAGCGTGCCTTCCGACTTCGCAATTTGGTAGCGGCCGATGTAAGTTTTGAAGTCGCTGGCGGTTTCCACCATGTCCCGCAGCACCGATTTCGGTTCCAGCTGGTAGTCACGGGCCCAGGGCACCGTTTCGCAGTAAATGGAAAACGCCTGTCCCAGCAGGTCTTCCAAAGGTTTCGGGTAGGTTATCTCCTGCAGGCGTTCCATGCGCTCTTCGTAGTCCACGCCGTCCGCCTTCATGAGGGCCACCGCCTCGCCGCGGGCCTTCTTCTCTTGTGCCCGCAGCACTTTGGCAGGGTTTTCCAGCGTGGCTTCCACCATCGATATCACGTCCAGCGCATAGGTGGGGCTCTCCGGGTCCAGCAAGTCCAGCGCCGCCAGCAAAAACGGGGAAAGCGGCTGATCCAAGGCGAAGTCGGGCGGCAAGTCCACCGTCAGCACGTAATTGGGGGCGCCCTCATCATCGGCTTGCAGCAGCACCACGCCCCCTTCCATCAAGGTGGCGAATATCTCATCGGCCCGAGCGTTCAGCGCCAGCTTCTCCTCGGGAGTTTGGGCGGATTCCTCAATGAGGCTGCGCACGTTCTCCCGTGCATCACCGCCGCGGGACACCACCGACAGCACCATCGAGTGGGTTATGCGCATGCGCGGGGTCAGCTTCTCGGGAGGCTTTTCGATGAGATGCTCGAAGGTCTGCTTGTTCCAGCTCACAAATCCCTCCGGCGGCTTCTTTTTCTTCACCTTGCGCAGCTTTTTAGGATCGTCGCCCGCCTTGATGAGCGCCTTGTGGTTCTCTATCTCGAATTCGGGCGCAAGGGATATCACCATGCCCTCGGTGTCGAAACCGGCGCGCCCCGCACGGCCCACGATTTGATGAAACTCCCGCGAGCGCAGCCGGCGCATCTTCACGCCGTCGAATTTGGTGAGCTGGGTGAGCAGCACCGTGTGTATGGGCACGTTGATGCCCACCCCCAGCGTGTCGGTGCCGCAAATTACCGGCAGCAATCCCTGTTGGGCCAGCCGCTCCACCAGAAGCCGGTAGCGGGGCAGCATACCGGCGTGATGCACCCCCACCCCTGCCTGCAGCAGCCGCTGGAGGATTTTGCCGAAGGGGGTGGTGAACTTCGTGCCCTTAACGGCGTCTTTGAGCGCTTCCCGCTGCTCTTTGGTGGATACCCCGTAACTGGCCAGGTTGCGGGCGTTGTTCAGCGCCTCGTCCTGGGAAAAGCACACGATGTACAGCGGCGCCTCCCCCTTGCGCAGCCCCAGCTCCACCGTGGCCTCCAAAGGCTCGAAGGTGTACTCGTAGGCCAGCGGCACCGGGCGCGGGGCATCGGCTATCACGTCCACAGGGCAACCGGTGCGCGCCTCGAGCGCCGCCGCGATGTCCGAAGTGTCGCCCAAGGTGGCGCTCATCAGCAGAAACTGGGTGTTGGTCATGGTGATCAGCGGCACTTGCCAGGCCCAGCCGCGATCCGGGTCGCCGTAGAAGTGGAACTCGTCCATGGCCACGCAGCCCACGTCCGCCTGCTCCCCTTCCCGAAGGGCGAGATTGGCCAGAATCTCGGCAGTGCAGCAGATGATGGGAGCCTCGGTGTTGATGGAGCTGTCGCCGGTTATCATGCCCACGTTGTCGCGGCCGAAAATGTCCACCATATGAAAGAACTTCTCGCTGACCAGCGCCTTTATCGGGGCGGTGTAGTAGCAGCGCTTGCCGGTGGCCAACCCCAAGAAGCACATTCCCTCCGCCACCAGCGACTTTCCCGAGCCGGTGGGGGTCCCAAGTACCACATGGTTGCCCGCCGCCAGGTCTAAAAGCGCGTCCTCTTGGTGAGGCCATGGGGTGATGCCACGCCGATCCACCCAGCCCAAAAACGTTTCCAGCGCCTCTTCGGAGTCCATGAAGGGATCAGCCTCTTCCAGCCCTTCTTGGGTTTGCCCCTCCTCTACCCACCACGAGGGAGCCAAGTTTCCCAGCGAGCCGAACGCGAACGCATCGTCCTCCACGGGCACGGCTTCAAGCTCTATCGCTTCAGGTTCTGGGGTCATGGGGGCGCATCCTTCTGTGTCAAGACGATATCGAACCATTTATTTTAGCGGTTCGATGGGCCGCAGGGGCAACCGTTGCAGTAAACTTCTCCAAGCTGTTTTGTCGAATGCCTCCGTTTACCTGCTTTGGAAGCACCGCCTTTGCGGCAATGCGAGCCACAACCAGCTGCAACGCACATGCGCGAGCAGGGTGTGGCAGCTGTTGCAAACCGGATCAACGGGGGCCACGAAAAGGGGACTCATGGAAAAAGGCAATGTGAAGGCACTGCTGCCCATCGCGGTATTTCTGGTGCTCTATCTGGGGTTGGGCATTCTGTTCGAGTACGGGATGAGCATTCCCATGGGCTTCTACAACATCCCTATCGTAGTGGTGTTCATGGCGGCGCTGCTGGTGGCGTGCTTCCAAAACCGCACCCTCTCCTTCGACGAGAAACTAGTGATCATGGGCCGCGGCATTGGGGACAAAACCATCGTCACCATGATCCTCATCTTCATCACCGCTGGGGTGTTCGTAGGCACCGTGGGGCGCAACTCCGCCGAAAGCGTGGCCTTCTTCATGCTGGACATCATTCCGCCGGAGTTCGCGGTGGCGGTGCTATTTGTGGTCAGTTGCTTCGTATCGCTTTCCATGGGCACCTCGGTGGGCACCATCACCCTCATTACCCCCATTGCCGTGGCGGTTTCCACCGCCTCTGGCTTCAGCCTGCCCTTGTGCGTAGCCTCCGTTATGGGCGGCGCCATGTTCGGCGACAACCTGTCGTTCATTTCCCATACCACCATCGCCGCCTGTCAGGGCCAGGGGTGCCAGATTAAAGACAATTTCCGCGAGTACTTCAAGATATCGCGGCCCGCCGCACTGGTAACGCTGGCGGTAATCTTGATCATGACGCTGGGACAGCCCATCTCCGACGGGGTGACCAATGATTACCAGCTCATCGAGCTGGTGCCCTACCTCATCGTGCTTGCAGGTGGCATCATTGGCGTGAACGTGTTCATCGTGCTTCTGCTGGGCATTGTTTCCGGCGCCATTATCGTGGTAGCCACCGGTTCTGTTGCTGCCACCGACCTTCTGGCCAACATGGGATCGGGCGCTGCCGGCATGTTCGAGACTACCATGGTCGCAATTTTGGTAAGCGCCATCTGCGCCCTCATTCGCGAGTACGGCGGATTCACCGCGCTCTTGAACGGCATACAACGGCTGTTCAAGAGCCGCAAAGGAGGTCAGCTGGGCATGGGCATCCTGGTGGCAGCCATGGACGTTGCCACCGCCAACAATACCGTGGCCATCGTAATGGCAAACCCCATCGCCCGCCAAATGGCGGAAACCTATGGCGTGACCCGGCGTAAAACCGCGTCTATCTTAGACACCTTCTCCTGCGTGATGCAGTGCCTGCTGCCTTATGGGGCTCAAATGCTGGTGGCCATTTCCGCCTGCGCCGAGCTGGGGCAGGCCATCACGGCGTTCCAGATTATCCCGCTTCTGTTCTATCCCTATTTCCTGCTGGTAAGCGTGCTGGCGTTCATCTTCATCGTGCCGCCGAAGAACCGCCGCCCCGATACGGAAGTGCCTCCAACAGACGCCATCAATGCCAAGAGTGCCTTGGGAGATTAGCGCTCACACGCCTTTACAAACGCTTCGAACAGCGGCGCTTGGGCGTCCAAGTACTCTGGATGCCATTGTACCCCCAGGTAGAAGGGCAGATCGGGGTCGTATATCCCCTCCGTGATCTTCTCCGACCACGCAATGGGCACCAGTCCCTCCCCTATGGCAGCCACACATTGATGGTGCATGCTATTGGTGCGGGCTATCAAACACGCTTCCGCCCCGCCGGGATCATCGGCGCATTTCATCTCTCCGGGGCATGTCAGGGAACGGGGATGATGACACGAGCCGGCCGCAAGCAACATCTCCCGCAGAAGCGGCGCAATGCGCGTTTGACGGGAATAGCGCACTTCATGGGAGGGAACCGTGTAAGGGGGCTCTTGGCGATGGGTGGCACTGGCCAGCCCCTCCGTTAGCAAGTCGGCGTGCATGGTGCCGCCAGCTGCCACGTTGATTGCCTGGCATCCGCGACAAATGCCCAGTGTGGGAACCCCCAGCTGGCGAGCTCGACGAGCCAACGCCAGCTCAAGCCAGTCGCGGTTTTCATCCACCAGGTCTACCAGCGCCAGCGCCTCGGGCGTAGTATCAGCAGCGGAATAGTGGCGCGGATGGATATCGCCGCCACCCGAGAGCAGCAGCCCATCCACCAGCCCCAAGTAACGCTCGGCCATGGCCTCGTTGGGTCCTTGGCCGCCAGGCACCGGCGACAGCAGTACCGGAATAGCCCCAGCAGCAGCCACTCGTGCGATGTACTCGCAGTTCACGCGCTCGTGGTTCTGTTCCGCATCCAGCGTGCACGTAATGCCCACCACCGGCTGTCGCAGCTCTTGCCGCTCTGCCGCCTTGCGCTCCATGCGCCCCGTCGCTTCCCGCTCTTTCCGCTCCACCATGTCCCGCCTCGCCTGTCCTACCGCTATCGCTTCACCTATGTTGCCGCCTTGGGCCCGGCTGTCATCTCGGCCGCCACCCCGACCGGAGCCGCATTTGCCTTCATCTTGCGTCTTTCGACCGCCCGTCAGTCTACGCAACCAAACCCACCGAGCCGTTTCGATTTGGCGAACGGCCATCTGCAGCCCCGCCAAAGCGAACATCTCCAACTATACGTTTTTACCCCGAAACGCCAGCGACTTGCAGCTTGTCTCGGTATCCGGCATCCACGCGCCCCAGGCGCAGTGGACAAAATCGGGAGTTGGGTACACGAAACAAACAGAGGCCTTCGTTTTGGCCCCCGCAATGGACAGGATTGGCAGTTGGGTACATGGCGCTAACGAAAATCCGGCTCCCCGGCAACATCAACAGAAGCCGTTTGCACGACGCACAAGATGACAGCGGGCAAAACACCAGGTCAGATGCGTGCCCTATCGGCTGATTGAGCAGGCCATCACATATGCGGCCACACCACGCGTTGGTCGCATGTACCCAACTGCCAATCCTGTCCAAAAACAGGCTCTTTTTCGCCATCGTGTTAGTCCCATGTACCCAACTGCCAATCCTGTCCACGGGCGAGAGACCTCAGCGCAACAGTTCCCGCCACAAAGAAACGCGGCACCGATACGGCAATCAATACGTTTTCGTGCCGGTGCACATCCACAAGAGTGCGCATCGGGAAACTGCTACAATAGTTAGTCGCATTTTTCGAACTCGAGCATAGGAGCATTGCAGCGTATGGCCCAGCTCTCTCACGATAGGGAAAACAACCAGGTGCACGATATGGCGAACGACCAGATGGACGGCTTGGCAAATAACCAGACAGACGGCACGGCGAACGGGCGGACAGACGACACGGCGGATGCCCCGGCGGAAGGCACGCTGAACGACCCTGTGTTCGCCGAAGAGCAGGCACACCTTTCTGCCACCTACGCCGCGCTGCAGCAAATTGGGCGCACTACCGCAAAGGCGCTGGAGAAGGCGGCACTGGACGCGGCGGCCGACAAGGAGTCGATGGCCGACGAGCTGGCGCGAAACTTCGCCACCGCCGATGACGCGCTGGAAACCTGGGCGGACTTCGCCGCCGTGGACCGCATCATCGACGGCTACAACCTATCCCAAACCGCCAACGCCGAGAAGCTGAAGACGGTGGAGCTGCTGCTGAAGCGCCCGTATTTCGCCAAAATTGTGGTAACGCCGAAGTCTACTGGCAAAGAGCGCCAGCTCTACATTGGGGCAGCGGGCATTGCGGGCGAGGACTACCGCCGATTGGTGGTGGACTGGCGCAGCCCAGTGGCGGAGGTGTACTACAACCAATCGGAGGGTCCCACCTCCTACAAGGTGGACGGCCGCACCATCGAAGTGGATCTGGAGCTGCGCCGCCAATTCGACATCGATGAAGATCGCCTGAACGCCTACTTCGACACTACGGTGGCCATCGAGGATCCCTTGCTGCTGGCATCGCTGGCCCACGAGCGCAGCGCCCACATGCGCGCCATCACCGCCACCATCCAACGGGAGCAGAACACGGTGGTACGTCACGACGACGTGCCAGTGCTTCTGGTGAACGGCATCGCCGGCAGCGGCAAAACCTCCGTGATGATGCAGCGCATCGCTTACCTGCTGTTCCAAAACCGCAGCGATTTGCGGGCGCAGGACGTGTTCCTCATGTCGCCCAACCCGCTGTTCGCCCGCTATATCGAGAACGTGCTGCCGGAGATGGGCGAGGCCAACCCCGAAACCCTTACCTGGGAGCAGTTCGCCCAAGGGCTACTACCGGAAGGACGAGGCGCTGGATCGCCGGCGGTGGAGCTGCAGCGCTTGCAGCAGATGGAGCAAGCGGCGCGGCACTTGGAGTTCCAGGATGGAGACTTCTGCGACATCACTCTGTTCGGCACGCGACTTTTGGCAGCTGATCAGGCACGCAAGACATCGGAGAAGTACCGCCAATTGCCCGCCGGCCCCCATCGGGTGGCCCTCATCCGTGAGGATTTGTGGGGCAAGCTGGAATCGCGACTGGGCTCGATGGCCGCCTCCGACGGGGTGCAAGACGAAATCGCCACCCTGTCCATTGAGGAGCAGCTGCGGGTGTTCGGCGAGCTGTACGATCCTTCAACCGAACAGGAGGCGCGCGAGCAGGCGCTGGTGTACGCGAAAGACCGCTTCGCCGCCGCATTCCAAATGGTAGAGCGCGACGAATGGCTGAACATCGAGGCCATCGGGCGGCGCTTGGCTGGGGGCAACATCGGGTCGCTGGAGTGGCTGTTCGCCAAGATGCTGGTGACGGGGCTCTCGAACCCGGAGGCTCGTTATGTGATGGTAGACGAGGTGCAGGACTATACTGAAGCGCAGCTGCTGGTGTTGGCCGCTTATTTCCGCCGCGCCCATTTCTTGCTGTTGGGCGACCCCAACCAGGCCATCGACGAACACACCGCCTCGTTTGCGCAGGTGCTCGCCCTTATGGAGAGACAACGCGGGCAGGTAGCACAGTGCGACCTCATGACCAGCTACCGGTCTTCCCCTGAGATTACCGCCTTGTTTGCGCAGTTGGCGGCCGATCGCGCCCAACTGGAGATATCCTCCGTGCGCCCGGCGGTGGAAAAGGTGAATTTCGTGGAGTGCGAAGACGGCGCTGGTCACGCCCGGGCACTGCGAGAAGCGGTGCACGAGGCACGGGAGCATGGCGGCCTCGCGGCAGTAGTGGTGCCCTGGAAGAGCGACCTGAAGCGCGTAGCGGCTATGCTGGAAGGCGAAGACGTGGCAGCCCTCACCGATGCCGACTCGCTGCCGGCGGAGGGCGTGGTGCTGATGCCGCTGAAGCTGGCGAAAGGGCTGGAGTTCGACAGCGTAGTGGTGCCGGACGCCTCCGAAGCGGTGTTCCCCAGCGGCCAAGACATTGCACGCCGCCGCCTCTACACCACCATCTCTCGCGCCACCTCCCACCTCACCATCCTCTCGAAGGGGCCACTTACGTCTTGGCTGCAAAACCTATAGGTTTCTGATTCCAGGCTCTCCCGGAGGTAGGCCGGTTCGACAGGCCTGCGCGCGACGCTCCGCTCTGTCGGAGCGAAAAAGGCCGCCCCCCGGCCCAGTGGATCTGCTCCGCGCTCCGCGTGGCCGGA
>CANSTH010000058.1 GCA_947649875.1 uncultured Parvibacter sp.
TGACTGGGACGTGGTGTCGATGGCCGTCGAGCTGGTAAAGGCGGCCAACTTCCCCCTGGATGCGGCCCGCCAGCACTTTGAGCAAGAGCTGGCGGAAAACCAGGACTTTCTCGCAAAATCGGCGCTTCGCCAGCTGGAAGCGCGGCAAAAGCGCCAAATTACAGCCAAGTCGGCAGAGTGCATCCGGCAACTGACCGCCATCATCCGTTCGTGGCTGCGCGACGTGATGATGGTGCGCAGCGGATGCCCGGAGCTGGTGATCAACCGCGACGTGATGGGCGCATTGGAAGAGGCGGCGCAGGGGGTTACCCTGGAGGGAGCGCTTTGTGCTTTGCGTGCGATGGACGAATGCGAGGCCTCCATTGCCTATAATGTATCTCCTGAAACATGCATTGACGCATTGCTGTTCAAAGTGAAAGAGGTATTTTTGTGACGAAAGTCGCTCCTGTACATACTGCATACAATCCGAAGACCCTGTGGTTCGACCCGAATGGCCTTTCCATATCCAAAGGCGATGCTGTTGTGGTGAACACTGCTCGCGGGCTTGAGTTCGGTCGCGCATCGGGCAATTTGTTGGAAGTGGATGATGACCAGATAAAAGCTCTCAAAACTCCGCTGAAGCCGGTGGAGAGGCTTGCCACCGACGAGGACATCGAGAAGGCTGCTTCCTTGGAGCAGCAGGGAAGGGAGGCTCTTCCGCTGTTCAGGGAGATGGTGGAAGAGTCAGGCGTTGAAATGCATCCGGTGGCCGTGGAGTTTCTGTTCGATGGCGATAAAGCGGTGTTCTATTTCGAATCGGAGGAGCGGGTAGATTTCCGCGATCTGGTGCGCAAGCTTGCCGGCCATTTTCACGTGCGCGTGGATATGCGCCAGATAGGCGTGCGCGATGAGGCGCGCATGGTGGGAGGCTTGGGCCATTGCGGCCAAGAGCTGTGCTGCAAACGGTTGGGAGGCGAATTCTGCCCGGTATCTATTCGCATGGCCAAAGAGCAGGATCTTTCGTTGAACCCTCAGAAGATATCCGGATTGTGCGGGCGCTTGATGTGCTGCCTGCGGCACGAGTTCGATGCATATAAGGATTTCAAGGGCCGCAGCCCTAAGATGGGGGCGACGGTAACCACTCCGGCGGGTCCGGCGAAGGTGGTGGATCTGGATGTTCCCCGCGAAGTAGTTTCGGTGCGGGTGGAGGGCGAGAAGCCGGTGCGTATCCCCATCAGCGGCTTCGAGCAGAAAGAGGACGGGTCGCGGCCGTCAGTGGTAACCGAAGAGGCTTGGATTGCCGCCAACGAGGAAACGCAGGCAAGGGTAGGCGGCGATTCGGTTCTGTTCTCCACGTCCCAGTTCACCGGTGCTGACAAGTTGGCAGAGGCAGGGTCGCTTCGGCGCACCCCCTCTCGGAAGAAAGTCTCGGAAAAGCCCGATGCGCTGGATGGGCAAGGAAAGGCTGCGGGCGGGAGAAGCCGGCGCAGCAAGCAGGAAAAGGCCCCTGCGAAGCCGGCAGAGCGCAAGCCGCGCCGCCGTTCCACCACCCTTTCCGCTGATGGCGCGTCATCGCACGGAGATGCGGCGCCCCATCGTTCTCGCAGCGATGGTGACGCGAAACGCCCTGCTGCCGCGCCGGGAAAGAGGTCGCGGCAGGGCGGCGGCCATGCCGCGCAACCGAGGCCAGAGGGGGCGGATAAGCGGCGCTCTGCTCAGGGAAAAGCGCGCCAACTAAGGCAGCAGTCCGAGGGGGGCGAGCAACCGAAGAAGACGGCGCGACCCGGCCAGCGATCGAGCGGGCTTTCGCGTTCCAATCCGCCGTCCGCCTCTCCTGCTTCTCCCAAGGATTCTGCCGGCGCGCAAAGTCCGCGTCGAAAACGGCGTCGGCGCCCTAAAGGCACTGGGGAACCCAAAGAGCAGTAAATCGTTTTGCCAAACGCGAGGGAGAGACTGATGAACGCTGATTACGCGTTGCTTACCGATCTGTACCAGATGACCATGGCCCAAGGCTATCGAGACTGCGGTAAGGGCGATGAAGAAGCATGCTTTCACATGTATTTTCGCGACTATCCCTTTAAGGGCGGCTTTGCCATTGCCGCTGGCATGCAGCAGCTGGCCGAGATTGTTGACGGCTATCGTTTTACGGACGACGACGTGGCTTATCTGGCAACTCTCGAGGCCCCGGGCGGCGGTCCGCTGTTTTCGGATGACTTCCTGAAGTCCCTCTGCGATTTCCGCCTGTCCCTCGACATCGATGCGGTGCCGGAGGGGACGGTGGTGTTTCCCCATGAGCCGATCGTCCGCGTGATGGGCCCTATTGCCCAGTGCCAGCTTCTGGAGACCACTCTCCTCAACTGCGTCAACTTCCAAACGCTCATTGCTACGAAGGCCGCCCGTGTGTGCCTGGCGGCAAAAGGCGCGCCGGTGGCGGAGTTCGGTCTTCGCCGGGCCCAAGGATTGGGCGGGGTATGGGCCTCGCGGGCTGCGGTGGTGGGCGGCTGCGCGTCTACCAGCAATGTGCTGGCGGGCAAGCTTTTCGACATTCCGGTTTCTGGCACCCATGCCCATTCCTGGGTGATGGCCTTCGATAGCGAGCTCGAGGCATTTCGCGCTTACGCCGCGGAATTCCCTCGGAACTGCGTTTTGCTGGTGGACACCTACGATGTGGAGCAGGGTATTCGCAACGCGATCACTGTGGGACTGGAGATGCAGGCACGTGGCGAGCACCTGGCGGCCATTCGCATCGACTCGGGTGACTTGTCCTGGTTGGCGAAAATGGCGCGGCGCATGTTGGACGATGCCGGTCTTTTGGACACTGGCATCGTGCTGTCGAACGATTTAGACGAGCACACTATAAAGTCCATTTTGGACGAGGGCGCCCCCGTCACCTCGTGGGGGGTGGGCACCAAGTTGGCCACTGCCTACGAGCAGCCTACGTTGGGGGGCGTGTACAAGCTGTCTGCCGTTCGCCAGCCAGGCGATAGCCAGTGGACGCGCCGGCTTAAGATTTCAGAGACGGCGGCCAAGCTCACTACGCCGGGCGTGCTTGACGTGAGGCGCTATTACCACGCGAACGGACGCCTTGCGGGCGATATGGTTTTCGATGTGCATGATGGGGCCGACCCTTGTGAGGTGATTATCGATCCTGCCGACGATCTTCGCCAGAAGAGGCTTTCGGGTCTGCGCCATGAGACCCTTCTGCAGCCGCTGGCGCGAGGCGGACATTCGGTGTTGGATCCTTCCGAGTCGGGGGCCCTGGCTGCACAAGCACGGGCTAAAGAGGGGCTTGCTGCGCTGGATGAGAGTCAGCTTCGCATGCTGAATCCCCATACGTACCCCGTTGGGCTTGATTGCAAATTGTTCGATGTTCGGCGTTCTTTGGTGTCAGAACTACGCAATGTGGTACCGTAGGATGCCAAGCAAGTTGTCAGGGTCGCATGGCGAATGCTGCCAAGTGCCGGTTTGTGTGCTTGGCCTTTCGGCCATTCGGCGCTGCTGACGGCGTGCAGCGGATTGCGAAGAGCTAAGGAAAATGGAGCATGATCAAGATTGTCACAGATTCTGTTGCTTCTATCCCGAAGGAGGAAGCGAAGCGGTTGGGGTTAGAGGTGGTCACCCTCTACGTTAACCACAACGGCCAGGAGTTCGCTGATGCCGACCTTGACCTGGATGAGTTCTATGCGGGAATCAACGAGATGGTGGACAACATCCCCACCACCAGTCAGCCTTCCCAGCATGTCTTCGAGAGCATTTTCGAAAAGGCCGCAAAAGCCGGGGACGAGGTGCTGGGCGTGTTCATCTCGTCCAAGTTCTCTGGTTGCTTCGATGGCGCTATCCGCGCCGCCCGCGCAGTGCAGTCGCGCAACATCGATTTCAAGTGCATCCTCATGGACTCGACTTCAAATGGCTACGATGAGGCGTGGCCCGTCTACGATGCCGTTGACAAGAGGGATGCGGGCGGCACGTTGGAGGACTGCGCTGCGGCTGTGTGGAGTGGTATCACCTGCACACGCTGGCTGTTCACCCCCGAATCCCTTACGTTCCTGCGAAAAGGGGGTCGCATTGGCGGTGCGGCGGCGCTTCTAGGGAACGCTATCAAGTTGGTACCCATCCTTACGGTAATAGACGGAGCGGCTGAGACCTTTGCCAAGGTGCGCACTCGCAAAAAGGCCCTTGATCGCATTGTGCAGAAGCTCAAGGAAGACATGTCGCTGCACGGGCTGAAGCGTCTGGCGGTGCACTATATTGGCGACAAGGCTCCGGCGCTTGAGTGGGCGAGGGAGACCATTGTGCCTCTGGTGGGCCGCGAAGTGCCCGTTTTGCCGGTAAGCCCGGTGCTGGGCGTGCACGTGGGGCCAGCTGTTGGCATTGCCTATGAGTGCAATACCCCTATAGAGGGAAAGCTCACCGTGCCGTACGACGAGAGTATCTTCGCGATGGGGGTATAGCCCCTTCTCCTGCTTTAGAGAGGATTGCCATGCGCACTTGCAACCTAGTTGTGGATTCCTGCTGCGACCTGCCCTTCGAGCTGCTGGACGCAGAAGGGGTCTACCTCCTCAATTTCCCCTACATGATGGATGGCGGATCGTTTTTCGATGATCTGTTCCAAACTCGCAACGCCCAAGACTTCTACGAGGGCATGAGAAAAGGCTCTGCCCCCACTACATCGCAGGTGCCCATCTCCCATTTTCTCGATCTGTTCCGCGAATTGGCCGCTACGGGGCGCCCTTCTGTGTACCTGTCGTTCTCCAGTGGCCTTTCCGGCAGCTTCGATACGGCGCAGCTGGCTCTCGCGCAGTTGCGTGAAGAGGGGCTGGAGGCCGAGATTTATCTGGTTGACACCCACTTGGCGTCCATTGCCGAGGGAGTGCTGGTACACGAGGCGATACACCAATGGAAGCGGGGCATGACGGCTGCGGATCTTGCCGCCTGGGCGCAGGAGGCCCGTTGCTTTGTGAACGAACAGTTCATGGTGGAGGATTTGGACACGCTGCGGCGCGGCGGGCGCATTCCCTCATCGGTGGCGGTGGCGGGCACCGCACTGGACGTGAAGCCGATGCTGGCCATCGACAAGGACGGCCGATTGGCAGTGACGGGTGTTGCGCGAGGCAGGAAAAAGGCCATGCGGGCGTTGGTGGAGGACTTCCAGAAGAGGAAGAACCAGGACAACCAAATATCAACGGTGCTCATCGGCCACGCCGATTGTCCGAAGGACGCGCAAAAGCTGAAGGAGATGCTGGTTAAGGCGGACGAGTCGGTGATTCCCATCATCTGCAACATCGGTCCGGTAATTGGCAGCCATGTGGGTCCGGGCATGCTGGCACTGAGCTTTTGGGGCCAAGACAAGCGCGAGAACCTGTCTTTGGCAGACAAGATTGCCCGCAAGGTGAAGGGGGGCCGCGAATAATGGCCGAGATAGTTGCGCTGTTCGGAAACGCCGCTTTTGTTGCCGCGGCCCAAAGCCGCTTGCAGTCGGCGGGTTATGCCATCGCCGATGATGCTGCCAGTGCCGACATCGTGGCGAGCTACTGCGAAACACAACAGCAGATAGAAGACTTGTACTTTGGCGACGATGGATTTGTGAGCCATCTAGCTAAAGGCACCTTGTTGGTGGACTTCTCCCCGGCTTCTCCCAACCTCGCGCGCGACATCTCGTCGGTGGCCCTCGTGTCGGGACTTGAACTGGTGGAGGCTCCTCTGGTTGTGGAGGACATGACCCTCGAGCACTGCTTCGGCCGCGACAACTTGAGCTGTTTCGCTGCAGGCGAAGAAGATACGGTAGCCAAAGCAAAGCCGTTTTTGGATGTTGTTGCGAAGCAGGTGAATGTGACGGGCGCGTCTGGCAGCGCCCAGCTGGCCAAGGCTGCTCGCACAATGCAGGTGGCTGCCTCGGTCATCGGCACGGTGGAGGCGAACGCCCTCTATCATGCGGTGCATCGTTTTTCCGCCGGCGAGGGGGTGCCCGACAGTCTTCCTCCTGCATGGGCCATGGGCAACGAGGCTTTGCTCTCGGCCATTGCCGAGAGGCGTTTCACCAGCGACTTTACGGTGGAGCTGTTCCTTTCTGAGGTGTCGGCGGCCCTCACGACCGCCGATGATGCCGATCTGATAGTTCCCCAAGCGGAGTCGGCTATGCATTTGCTGGAGCTGCTGGCCATAATCGGGGGATCCGATTTGGCTGTGGCGGCCTTGTCGTTGGTGTTCGGCGAGGATGAGGAATCGCGTCGGGCCGGCCTGGACTGGGATCGCGCAAACCAGGTGTACCGCGAGCACGGCCATGACCACGATCATGAAGAAGGAGACGACGAGTTCGAATACGATGACGATGATCTCGAGGACTATGGCGACTTCTTCACGTTCGGCTACTCTTCCAACTGACGGTACGCGAGCCCTTGCCCGATGCGTAGAGTGCCCTCGCCGCTGCGGGGTCAACCGATTGGCGGGAGAGCGGGGCCGCTGTATGGCGGGAGCTGCCTTGGAGGTAGGGCGCGCCGCTCTGCACTTTTGGGAAGAGCCGCCCATCAGCGGAACGGATGGCAGTGGCACCATGTTCTTCGGACACTGCTCGCTGGGTTGTGTCTACTGTCAGAACCACCGGCTTGCTTCTGGAGGGGCAGGAAGGGCTGTATCTGCTGACGAGGCTGCTGCTCTTATGCTTGACCTGCAACGACAAGGGGCCATCAACGTGAACATGGTGACGGCCACTCACTACGCTCCCCAGGTGCGAGAAGCTGTTCGGTTGGCGCGGGGAATGGGCCTTGAGCTGCCAGTGGTTTGGAACACGTCGGGTTATGAGACCGTAAGTGCGGTGGCGGCCAACAAAGGAACAGTGGATGTGTACCTCACGGATTTCAAATATGCCCGTGCCCGTACTGCCGCCGATTTGTCCGGTGCGGCCGACTATCCTGGGGTGGCCTTGGCGGCCATAGACGCGATGGTGGAGGTGGCCGGTCCTCCGACTTTCGATGAGTTCCGGGGCCAAACGCGCATGACGGGAGGGGTCCTCGTGCGGCACCTGTTGCTGCCAGGTCGCGAGGAAGAGTCGAAGGAGGCGGTGGCGCTGCTGTTCGAGCGCTACGGCAACCATGTGATGTACTCGCTGATGAATCAGTACACGCCGGTTTTGGCCAGTCGCGCTGCTGCCGGCGAGTGTTGGGCGGCAACCGTGCTGACCCGTCATCCCGAACTGGGGGAGCGGGTGAACGAAGATTCCTATCAGCGTCTGCTGGATTACGCTGACGGGCTGGGAATGGAGGACTATTTCTGGCAAGAGGGAGAGGCGGCCGATGAGTCTTTCATTCCGGAGTTCGAATAGCGAATGGATGGGTTTTGTCGATAGTGCATAACCGCTTCGCCCTGTTTGACCAGCGGGCGCTGCGGTGCTGTGATAGGGTTTTGCCATAAGGAAACTGCAAGAAAGGGGAAGTTGTGGATACTTCGGCATTTCATTCTCTGAGCTACGGCCTGTACGTGGTGAGCTCTCAGAACAAGGCGGGGCGCAAGTGCGGTTGCGTTGTGAACACGTTTCAGCAGGTCACAAGCCGGCCTTTTCAGGTGAGCGTTGCCCTGAACAAGGAAAATGCCACGTTGGCCGCCATCCAGGAGAGCGGGCGCTTTTGCGTGACGGTGCTGGAGCAAGATACCCCTATGGAGCTCATCGGAAGGTTCGGGTTCCACAGCAGCCTCGATACCGACAAATTCGATGGCGTGCATTTCGAGGTGGATAATGACGGTTTTCCCGCGCTGCTGGAGTGTGGCGTTGCCGTGTTTTCCTGCGAGGTGGTAAATACGGTGGACATGGGCTCTCATGTGGTGGTGTTCGGCAAGGTGGAGGACGCCAGGTCCCTCTCGACGTCGGAGCCGCTCACCTACGCCTACTACCATGCGGTAAAGAAGGGAAAGACGCCGCCCAAGGCCTCTTCCTATGTGGGGGATGAGTCACAGCCGGTTGCCCCGGCCGCTACGGAGGCCTCCGAGCAGCAGCGCTGGGGATGGCGCTGCACGGTGTGCGGATACACTCTCGAGGGATATCCGGACGGCCTTCCCGCCGATTTCACGTGCCCGGTGTGCGGTGTTGGCCCCGAGATGTTTGAGCGGGTGGTTTTGGATTAGCCTGACATGCTGTCATCTTATTGCGGGGCGTCCTCTTTGCGGGGGCGCCCCGTTTTTTAAGGGGAGACGGCTCGGTTTGGGACGTTTTGGCTTACCATGAAATTAAGACGTGAACATCATTGGGAGAGGAGCACGTGCCGTGGGATTTTTCGACGATGCGATAGCTGCAGGGCGGGGCGCGGTGGAGAGTGCTCAGAAATCTGTGGCAAAGGCAGGGGGGCTACATCTGGGCTTCGTGGCGGAATTCGCCGAGATGGCCCAGCGGGGTGCCGAGGCGGGATGGCACGAGGCCCATGGCGGCAACGCTTCGCTTTGGCTTAACGAGGCCCAGCGCCAAGAGGCCGCTCCGTTTCTGGCGCCCGAGCCGGGGGAATGGGTCATGCTGGAGCAGCCGGTGCCCGCCATGGCGGGCGAGCTGGTGCTCACTACTGCGGCTGGATGCCGAATGGATCAGGTAAAGAGCGGCGGAGCCTTGACTGCGGCAAGTGCGAATGCGGCCACGCTGGGCATCGTCGAGTTGGACATCTCTGGGAGCGCATGGCGCAGGGTGTTCGGCTTCGAGGGGGGAAACCGCCCCACCAGCGAGCTGAACGGCCACCTCGTGGTACTAGAGGCGCGGGGCAGGGCCACTGACGGTGCCTCGCGGGTGGTTTACCATGCCCATCCATCGGCGGCAATTGCCATGGGCAAGCTGGTTGGAAAGACCGATGTGGCGGTTACCAACGGCTTTTGGCGGGCAATGACCGAGGCAGTGATGGCGGTTCCGGAGGGGGTAGGGTATGTGGGCCCCCTCGTGCCCGGCAGCCTGGACCTTGCCCGCGCCAGTGCTAGCGTGGCCGTCTCTTTCTCGTGCATGCTCTGGGCCTCCCATGGGCTTCTGTGCACTGGCGCCACATGTGATGAGGCCTTGCAAAAGATGGAAGTGCTAGCGAAGGCGGCTGACGTGTGGATGCAGTGCCGGTGGGCCGGGATGACCGGCGAGGAGTGGCGCGCATCGGTGCCCGATGCGGTGCTCGAGGGTATATGCGCCCAGATGGGGCTGGCTCTCAATCGAAACCTTCTGGGCGAGTAGGCGATGGGCGAGATATTGGATCAGATCGATGCAGTGCCGCCCATGCAAGGCGGGAACCGAGAAGAGACGCTGAGGGCGGCGGCCCGAGCCGCCTGCGATTTGGCGGCGTCCGGCAGGCGGTGCACTGTCATCGCAGGGTCGTTCGACGAAGCGGCGCAACTGAAGGCTTTGGTTGGCGCGGAGGCTTCGGGCGGACTGGGAGTGCGGGCCACCACGTTCGATTTGTGGCTGGAAGATGAGTGGCAGCTGTGGGGAGACGGCCGGGTCCTTGTGGCCCCGGCGCAGCGGCTGGCTGTAGCGTGGGAAATCGTCTCTGCCGCCGATGGCTTGCCGGTATCGGGGGCACCCATGGCGCAGTGGCTGGCCCGAGCAGCCCGCGAGGCGCTGCCGTGGCTGACGGGCCAACCTTCGGTGCCCCTCGAGGGCGCAGAGAGTGCCTGCTGTGCAGCGCTGTGCCGATACGGCGAGGAGCTTTTTCGGAGAGGACTGGTGGAGCGCAGCGAGGCCTGCCGAATTTTGGGTGACGACCTGCATGTGGGGCGTTCGGCGCCTGTAGTGCTGCTGGTCGGGGAAGAGCTGGACCAGCGGGGAATTGCCGAGCGCTGGCTGCTGGGGCAAATCGGCGCTATGGAGGTGCGAAACGTGCGCACCCTGCCCCCCGGCGGCCAGCCAAGCGAGCTGCGCACTCTGCTCTCTTCCCTGTTTGGGCGCGGTGACGGTGCCATTGAGCCGCAAGGGGCCCTCACGGTGGCCTTGCCCGGCGGAAAGTCGGCCGAGCCCCAGATGATTTTGGACCAAGCATTGGCGGCAGAGCCCTTTGGGGAGAGCAGCGTGCCTACAACGGAATCGCCTGCTTTTGCTGTGGTTATAGCGGATACGGCCCCCATTCAGCTATTCGAGCGTTTGCGGGAAAGCAAGGGTGCGTCCAACCTATCGGTGGCGGTAAGGGGGGCAGTGCCCTTTGCTGCCACTTGGACGGGCCGCTTCGTAACCCAATGGGCCGCCGCCGAGGACGGGGGCTTCGCTGTGTGGGCCGATATCGCCCGCAACCCGTTGTCTGGGCTTTCCGAGAGCGCCTCTGCAGCGCTTGTGCGCAGATGGGCGGCTGATCGTTCCATGAGCGCCCATTGCGCTTTGCAGCAGCTGGCCGAGCAGAGCGCGGTTTGCGCCGCTTTCGGGGCGGCCCTTGAGCAGGGCGGCGCTACAGCAGCGGTCGGTGTGCTGCAGGCGCGATTGCATGCGGTGCCGTTTGACCCGGGGCAGCGCAGTCTCGAAGTATCAGCTCTTTCGGCCTGTGCCGGGCTTGCTGGCCAATTGTCCCGGGAAGCGCCTTTCGGGGATGTGGTGCAGCTGGCCTCCTCTATCCGGCTGATGGCGCGCTGGGTGGCGGGGTGCCCCGCTTCCGATGCCAGGGAAGCTGATGTGCTCATCACTACCCTGGAGGAGGCCGCGCAGCTTCCGGCCGGATGTGCAAGGGCGTTGGTGCTGGCGAAGATGAACCGCGAGGAACGCCCATCAAGAGCCCCTGGCTCTTTGGAGGCGCTCATGGCAAAGTTCGGGCTTCGGCCGCAGCGGGAGGGGGCGGAACTGGCCCGTCGCAACCTCTGGGACGCGCTGTGCGTGCCCACTTCCCGTGTGGTGCTGGAGCGGTCGCTTTCGGACGAGGCCGGAGAGGTAGCGTACCCTCACTTTCTCATGCAGGAGATGGTCGATTGCTATCGGGAGGACCCTTCCCGCACTGATGACCTGATGCGCGAGTGGGAGTTGCCGCTGGTGCTTGCCCCGTTCGTTGAAACCTTGCCGGAAACCCGTTTGGCCTACAATCTGGACGGGCGGGCCCCTGGCCCGGCCGCTCTTCGCGTCGAGGAGATGCCCATTGGCCAAGTGGGCCCCGAGTGGCAACCGCTCATTGCGCTGCCGAAGGTGCTGGGCGATGCCGGTTGGGGGCCGAGGCTGTCGCCTTCGGCTATAGAGAGCCTGCTTTCGTGTCCGTATCTGTGGTTCGTTCAACGCCGGTTGAGCTTGAAGGATGTGGAAGAGGGGTTCGGCCCGCTCGAGAGGGGGACATTCGTCCACGAGGTGATGCGGCGGTTCCACGAGCAGCTGGCGGCCGAGGGCACATCCCGTGTTTCCCCCGACAACTTGGAACGAAGCCGACAGCTGCTAGAGGAAGTGTTTTCCCTGGTGGAAGCGCGGCAAGCCGTTCGTGAGCCAGGGGCCAGGTACTTGCCGGTGACGCCCTGGGAGGAAAAGCTTCGGGAGGGACTGCTACCGCAGCTCTCAGATTCGCTTGGGCTGCAGGCCCAATGGTTGGAAGGCTTTCGCCCTGCCTATCACGAATGGTCGTACGGATTCGAGCAGCCGGTTCCCTATGGGGGCGCCTATATATGCGGCAGCGTGGACCGCATCGATGTGGATGCCAACGGCCGTGCCGTGGTGATCGACTACAAGACATCGTTGGGCACCAGCTATCGACTTGCCCCTGGCCGCAAGGGGGGAAGCGGCGGGGATGCAACGACGTTCCAGCTGCCTCGCAAGGTGCAGGCACTTATGTATGCCCAAGTGGTTCAGCGGCTGCTGGGGCTGGAAGTGGTGGCCACCCTTTACCTCAACCCTTTAGACGGGGCCGTGGAAGGGGCCTTCGATTCGCTCGTGCTTGGGCCGGAGTCCATTCCCGGCATTAAGCCCGACGAGTGCAGCGTTCAGGCCGTTGGCTTCCGCAGCTTCGGTGAGTTGCTGGCGGCTACCGAGGAGATGGTGGCACAGCGGCTGCTTCCCCTGTGGGAGGGGGAGATTTGGCCGAACCCGGTGGACAAGGAGGCCTGCCGCTATTGCCCTGCCGTTTCATGTGAGAGGAGGCTTTCCTAGATGAATCTGGATCACCTGGGGGCCACTGGGCCTCAGCGCCAAGCCATTGAGACTCTGGATCGCCCTCTTTTGCTGTGCGCAGGGGCTGGCTCGGGGAAAACCTTCACGCTGCAGCAGCGTGTAGCCTATGCCCTCTCGCCTGAGAGCGGACCTGCGGCCCAAGGGGTGGACCGCATCTTAGCCATCACCTTCACCCATAAGGCCGCCGAAGAGATCAAGAGTCGTGTGCGGGGGGCGCTGCGGGAGAACGGCATGGCGCAAGAGGCCCTCAAGGTAGACGATGCCTGGATAACCACTATCCACGGCATGGCTCTGCGCATCCTGCGGGAGCACGGGTTGGGGCTGGGCATTTCCCCTCAGCTGGCCCAACTAGACGAGGTGCGCGCCGACGAGCTGCTGGAGCGAGCGTTCAATGAGGTGCTGCGCGACAGCCGCAATGCGCCGGATTCGCCACTGGGGCGCCTGGTAGAGTCCTGCGGGGCAACGGGCAAAGCCTCTGATGCCCGTTCGCTGATATTCGCAGTGCTCGAGCGCGCCGAAACCTTAACGGCGGGACTGGATGCCTTCGATTTCGGGCCTGCCCCTGCTGCTCCTTCTACCATAGCTCGGCAGATGGCCGCCGCGTTTGCAGGGTTTTTGGACGCCGGGGGAAGCGCGAAGCAGGTGGAGGCCGCCGAAGAGGGGTTGCGCCAGATGGACACTCTTCTTGAGGACGGCAAGGATATTGGCTGGGAGCAGCTGGGCGTGTTGCTGGGCCAGTTGAAGCTGCCCATTGCAAACGGAGGCGCCAAAGAGGCAGCACAGGAGCTTAAGAGGACGCGGGCCCTGCTTGTCCTGGAGTGTGCCTTAGCGCGCGGAGCGGTGTTGGTGGAAAGCCTCATGGCCGTTGCCCGCCAGGTGGAGGAGGCCTACACAGATCTCAAGCGCAAGGAGGGGGCGGTGGACATGGCGGACATACTGCGCACCGCCTACCGCGCCCTTTCCGGCAATCCGCAACTGCGGGATCAGTTGCAACAGCAGTTCCAACTGATCATGGTGGATGAGTTCCAGGACACGAATCAGCTGCAGATCGATCTCGTTTCGCTGTTGTGCCGGCCTGGCCTGAGCAACCTCTGCACAGTGGGCGACTCCCAGCAGTCCATTTACCGGTTCCAAGGGGCCGACGTCAACGTGTACCTTAAGCACAAGCGCGAGATGGTGGGAAGCGCTGGCGCGCGCGAGCTGCATCTGGATGCAAACTTTCGCAGCCATGGCGATATCTTGGCCTTCGTGCGAAAGGTGTGTGGTACCGATGGGTTTTTCTCGGAAGAGTTTCTCGATCTGAAGGCGGGTCGTGATGAGCGCAAGGCGGCTCGTCGCGGCGGCTATCGGGCGCAGCTTCCCCGCATAGCGGTGTCGGTGGTGTCCTACGGCTCGACGCGCTACGGTAAAGCCGCCCCTTCCGCCTTCGCCAAGCAACAGGAGGCGTGCGCCATCGCCCGGTGGTTCGGCCAGCTGCGGGATGCGGGCCATCGGTCTTCTGACATGGTGCTTCTATTGGGCAGCACCACGCACCTGGATGCCTATTCCCATGCCCTGCAACGCGAAGGGTTCAGCTGCCGAGTGGAGGGCGGTTCTGGATTCTTTGCCTCTCAAGAGTCGAAGATGGTGTGCGCACTGTTGCGGGCGATGACCACAACCGATAACACGCAGGATTTATTCGAGGCGCTGTCCAGCGAGATGTTCCTCTTGTCTGCCGATGACTTTCTGGCTTTGGGCACCCAAGAGGAGCCGATGGCGGATGCGAATGCCGGCTCGGTGCACCGATGCTCTATCGGGCGATCGTTTGGCGCCCGCAACGGGGGTTGTTCGGAATGCGAAAACGCTGATGACGGCGGCGATAGCGGTTTTGATGGCCAGGGAACCGAAAGCCAGCTGCCCTCCCGCGTGCTGCCTGAGCCGTCGGCTCGGGTGCGGCAGGTCCGAAAGATCTGGCATCGAGCGCAGGAGGTGGCGCGACAGCGTGGCGCGGCATCGGCCTTGCGGCAGCTGGCTGCCGATAGCGGGTATATGGAGCGGTTGGAGCAGGAGGGCGTTGGGGGCCAGGCAAGGGCCGCCAACTTCTTGAAGGCGGTGCGGTTGGTGGCCGAGATCGAGGCCCAGCCTGGTTGCGGGCCGGCCCAAGCGGCTGAGCGTTACAGCGCTTTGGCGGACGGCAAAGAGAAGCTGGGCTCCCTTCGCGGCGAAGACAACAACTCGGTGCGCATTATGACCGTCCACAGCTCCAAGGGCGTGGAGTTTCCCGGCGGTGCGGT
>CANSTH010000059.1 GCA_947649875.1 uncultured Parvibacter sp.
GCCCGGTCATGCCGAAGGGAGCCAGCTCGAACTCGCGATCCTTCTCCCAATCGGTATGGGGAGCATGGTCGGTGACGATACAGTCCACCGTGCCATCGACCACGCCGGCGATGAGCGCCTGGGCATCGGCAGCGGTGCGCAGCGGCGGGTTCACCTTGAAGCAGGTCTGGTACTCATCGGTGATGGCGTCCTCGGTGAGGAACATGTGGTGCGGGGTTACCTCGCAGGTGACCGGCAAGCCCTCGGCCTTCGCGGCGCGCACCAAGTCGAGGCCGCGAGCGGTGGTCACATGCTGGATGTGCAGCGGGCAACCGGTGAGGCGGCACAGGGCGATGTCGCGGGCAATCTCGATTTCCTCGCCCTCGGCCGGCCAGCCCAGCATTCCCAAGCGGGTGGAGGCCACGCCCTCGTTCACCTGGCCGTCCCCTACCAGGCCATCGTCCTGAGCGTGCACCATCACCGCTTTGCCGAACTGGGAGGCATAGTCCATCACGCGGCGCATCATGCCGGCGTCCTGGATGCCCTTGCCGTCGTCGGTGAAGGCGCTGGCGCCGTGGGCCACCATGTCGCCCATCTCGGAGAGGGTCTCGCCCGCAAGCCCCTGGCTGCAGGCGCCGGCCACGTACACGCGGGCCTTCCCCTTGGCGGCCGCCACGGCCTTCACGTATTCCACTCCCATGGCGTTGTCGATTACGGGCGCGGTGTTGGGCATGGCGCACACCGCCGTGAACCCGCCGTGGGCAGCGGCGCGGGTGCCGGAGGCGATGTCCTCCTTCTGCTCACCGCCGGGCTCGCGCAAATGCACGTGCACGTCCACCAAACCCGGAACGATTATCTTGCCGGAAAGGTCGCGCTCCACGCCCTTCTCCATGGAGAGGTTGTGGCCCACCTCCACGATGCGGCCGTCGCGCACCAGGATGTCGCACACTTCGTCCAGCCCCACCTGGGGGTCGATCACGCGGGCGTTCTTAAGCATCAAAGCCATCGTTGGAACCTCCTAGCAACAGGTACAGGGCAGCCATGCGCACCAGCACGCCGGCATAAACTTGGTCGAGAATGATGGAGCGGCCCGGGTGGTCGGCCATGAAGCTGTCCAGCTCCACACCGCGGTTGATGGGGCCAGGATGGCACACGCAGGCGTCCGGCTTCATCAGGGCATCGCGCTTCTTGGTGAGACCGTAGAGCATGTTGTACTCGCGCAAGGACGGGTACGGGGCCCCTTCCAGGCGCTCCCGCTGGATGCGCAGCATATACACCACATCCATCTCCGGCAGCACCTCGTCCAGGTTGCTGGACACGTGGTCGGCCCCCAGGATGTCGGGACGGGCGGGCAGAAGGGTGGGCGGCGCCACCACGGTAACCTCGCAGCCCATGATCTTCAGCGCGGGAATGAGGCTGCCGCACACGCGGGAGTGGCCGATATCGCCCACCACCGCCACTTTCAGGTTGTCGAAGCTGCCCTTGCGCTCCCAGATGGAGTACAGGTCCAGCAGCGCCTGGGTGGGGTGCTGGTGTTTGCCGTCGCCGGCGTCGATCACCGACACGCCGGACACATCGGCAATCTTGCGAGGCACTCCAGCATGCTTGTCGCGCACCACAATGAGGTCGATCTTGTAGGAGCACAGGGTTTCCACCGTGTCCACCAGGCTCTCCCCCTTCACCGTGGAAGTGGAGCTGCCCCCGAAGTTCAGGCTATCGGCAGAGAGGCGCTTCTCGGCGATCTCAAAGGAGGAGCGGGTGCGGGTGGAGGGCTCGTTGAACATGTTCACCACCGTGAAGCCCTTCAGCGTGGGTACCTTCTTCACGCGGCGCTCGTTCACCTGCTTGAACTTCTTGGCAGTCTCCAGCAGCAGCATGATGTCGTCTGCGGAGTATTGGGTGATATCGATCAGGTGCTTGTGGTTGAAGGTCATGCCTCTACTCACCTCCGTTTGTCATCGGCGCCGCGCCGGCCCGCTGGCCAGACGCCATTTCCAAAATCTCCACCGCGGAGAAGCCGTCCACTTCCTCCAGGAACAGGCGCACGTTCTCGTCAGAGGAGGAAGGCACGTTCTTGCCCACATAGTCGGCGCGAATGGGCAGCTCGCGATGGCCGCGGTCCACCAGCACCGCCAGCTGCACCGAGGCGGGGCGGCCGTTGTCCATGAGGGCGTCCAGCGCCGCGCGGATGGTGCGGCCGGTGTACAGCACGTCGTCCACCAGCACGATGGTCATGCCGTCGATGTCGAAGGGGATGTCGGTGGAATGCACCTCGGGTGCGAAATGGGTGGCGAAGTCGTCCCGATAGAAGCTGATGTCCAGCTTGCCGTGGGGCACGCTCACCCCCTCAATGGCCTCGATGCGCTCCGCAAGCTTCATCGCCAAAAGATCGCCGCGGGTGACGATGCCCACCAGCGCGATGTCGGCGGCGCCGTGGTTTGCCTCGAGAATCTGATGAGCCATGCGCGTCAGCGCACGCTCAATCTCGTCGGAGTCCATGCAAATGAACTTCACATTTCCGTCTTCCATACACACTCCTCTCACATTCGAGTGCGTACAGACGAAACCGCGTCCGCGCCTTGGCGGCTCTCGTCCCTTCCGCCATGCTGCCGTTTCGCGCAGGCAATAAAAAAGCCCTGCCGCAAACGACAAGGCAAATAGACTTCTGGCCACATTGGCGCTTACCTTGTCGGTCTCTCTGTACCGCTTTTAAAGGACGGCGCCTAGTATACGCTCATTCCCGCAGCCTTCAACCCCCATTCTCAAAAGGTTTTGACCACAGGCGAGCGGCGCCGCGAATCTGACGGAATCGCCGACAAGGGAGCCGTAAGCACGGCTATCATGCCCATAAACGCATGAATGAGGGAAAGGGCGGCGCACGATGATACGGTTCAACAACGATTACAACCATGGGGCGCATCCGGCCGTGCTGGAAGCCATCGCGCACACGAACGCAGAGAGCTTCCCCGGTTATGGCACCGATGGGGCATGCCAGGAGGCGGCCGCGATAATTCGAGAGCTGGCGGGCGCACCGAATGCCGCCGTCCATTTCCTTGTGGGCGGCTCGCAGACTAACTTCACCCTCATCGCCCATGCGCTGCGCCCATGGGAAAGCACCGTGAGCGCCGATTGCGCCCACATCAACGTGCACGAGACCGGCGCAGTGGAGCACACTGGTCACAAGATACAGACGGCACCGGACGCTTCGGGCAAACTGACCGCGGATGCTGTGCGGGAAATCGCCGAGGCGTATCGGATAAGCGGCGTGCAGGAACACATAACCAAGCCGCGATTGGTGTTCATCTCCTCCCCCAGCGAGTTCGGCACCATCTACTCGAAAGCAGAGCTGGAGGACCTGCGGGATGCATGCGACCAGTACGGGCTGTACCTGGTGGCGGACGGGGCCCGCATGGCCTACGGGCTGGGCTCGCCGGCGGCTGACGTGACACTTGCCGATTTCGCCGCCCTTACCGATGCCTTCTGGATCGGCGGCACCAAATGCGGCGCACTGTTCGGCGAGGCGGTGGTAATCAACAACCCTGCCCTTGACGAGGGTTTCCGCGCCAGCATGAAACAAAATGGTGCGCTTCTGGCCAAAGGATGGCTGCTGGGAGTGCAATTCAAGGCACTCTTGGAGGACGGCCTGTACTTCGCCATCGGACGAGACGCAGACCGGCAGGCGCTGCGCATCAGGGACGCCTTCGCGACAGCTGGTGTCCCCATGTTGGTGGACAGTCCCACCAACCAGCAGTTCGCCGTGCTCACCGAGCGGCAGACCGAAGCCCTGGGACGGCAATTCGTGTTCGAGCCAGAGGGCACCACCGAGCAAGGCGGGCGCATCGCCCGCTTCTGCACCAGCTGGAGCACCACAAACGACGATGTGGATGCGCTGGTAAAAGCCATAGCCGAGCTATAGGAGCGTCATGGAGATCAGGGTTGCAACAGAACAGGACGCAGAGACCATCCAGGGCATATACGCGCCCTATGTGGAGAAGACGGCAATCACCTTCGAGTATGATGTGCCCTCCGTCGAAGAGTTCAGGCATCGAATAGCAACCACTCTGCGAGAATACCCCTACCTTGTGGCCATTGAGGACGGCGAGGTGGTGGGCTACGCCTATGCCGGCCCGTTCTACGGAAGAGCAGCCTACAAGCACTCGGCAGAAGTATCGGTGTACGTAAGCGAGAACCAGCGCGGACACGGGACGGGCAAGCTGCTCTACCAGCAGCTAGAAAGCGCATTGGCCAGCCAAAACGTATTCGTGCTGTACGCCTGCATCACGGCCGCCGAGTGCGAGGGCGACCCCTATGTAACCGATGGCAGCCTGCGGTTCCACGAGAAGATGGGCTATCGCCTGACGGGAAAGCACAACCAGTGCGGCTACAAGCTGGGCCGGTGGTACAGCGTGGTGTGGATGGAGAAGTCGCTGGCTGATAGGCCCGCCGCGCCCGAACCCTTCGTCCCCTTTCCCGCGCTTTAACCGCTAGGCGCCGCTTCGCTGCTAGCGATTCTCGATGGAGCCAATGTTCTTGAGGGCTATCTCTATGCGTCCGTCGGGGGTGTTGAAGAACTCGATGAAGTCGGGGTTCTCGCCGTACTCGGCGGGGAAGGTGAGCTCGATGCCGGTGTCGGTGCGAATCTTGTGGCTCTTGGCCACGCGCTTGGCCACCGCCTTCTCCACCACCACCTGCTGGGGCACGTCGCCCTCCTCCACCGCGCGGGCGAAGCGCTCTTGGCACACCGGCTCGTCCTCGAACACCTCCCGCCCCAGGTCGGAGGCATCGATGGCGCCCGCGTCATCGGCATTCTCCGCCACGTAGGACTTCGCCTTCGCGATGGCCTTCGCCGTGTTGGCGCCGAACTCTTGGGCCACCTCCTCCACCACAGCGGTCACCGTGCGCAGCACCTCCTTGCTGGAGGCCTGCTTGGTGCACTGCAGAAGCCCATCGGGAATGACCATGCGCTTCTCGCCGGCAATCTCGCGCTCTTTGTCGCAGAACCACACCGCCAGCGTTTCGGCCTCCACCAGGGCAAACGATGCCACCTTCTGGGAAGGGTTGGGGAGGATGGCCTGATGACGACTGATAGTGGTAACAGTCTCGCCCGCATCCCCCATGCGCTCCTCGTGCATGAAGGCGGGGCGGCTCTCCAACAGGATGATCCCGAGGTAGCGCGGGCCCTTCGCCTCGTAGGCGGCCTGGGCATCCCGGAGGGCATGCGCCTCGGCATCGGTCATCTCGACTGGCAGCTCCAGGCCGTCGGCCATGCTCGGCTCGAAGCCGTCGCCCTCGTCCCAAGGCGCCGTTTCATCGTTGGCCCCCACAGGCGCGCCGCCCGGAATTGCCCCGACAGCCGTTTCGAGCACTTCCCGATCGGCGTCTCCTTCGAAATCCACCACCAGCAAATCGCAGGAAGGGGCCTTGTCCGCATGGGACAGCTCCCCTGCCAGGAACTCGCCTATCTGCTGCGAGAGGCCCACGAACGAGCGCCGGCCATGGAAGTACGCCCGCAGCTCTTCGGCAAACGCACTGTCCTCGGTGAACGAGCCGCGGCAACTGTCCAGGCTGTTTGCCGCCTTTCGGGCCTGCGAGGCCACATAGCGCTTCGCCACCTTGTCGCCCAAATCCATCTCAGTCTGGGCAAACACATTCACGCAGGACGCGAAGTCGAACACGTGCAGGATGGCTTTGTTGACGCGCATGGCACACCTTCCGCTAGCTGAAACCAAAAGACACGGCGAACAATTATAGCCATGCAATCGGCGCGATGGCCCTACTCTTCCGGTATCCGTATCGGTAAACAGAGCGCATACTTCCGCGCCCTCGCGCACGCCCCCAAGCCGCCCCAGCAGGGCAAAGGAGAGCAGCGCCGCACAAACCGCGCAGGCAGCATCGAACACCACCGTTGAGGACAATCCGGAAGACTTGCCCGCAATGATGCTATTGCTTCTTCAGCGTCATTAAGAACAGCATGGCTATCATGAGGATGAGGCCGCCCCAATCCCATACGGTAAAGGCGGTGCCCAGCCACAGGGCCGAGATGACACTGGCGCTCACTGGCTCGGCAGCGCCGATGAGGCTGCCCATCACCGAGCCCGCTTTCGCCACACCGGTGAGGTACAGCGAGAATGCGGCGAAGGTGCCCAAAAGCACGACTCCTAGCACCAGCACCAGCCATGCTTCTCCGCTGAACCCGGCCACGCAGCCAAGCACAGACGGGTCGGCAGTTGCCTGCAGGCCCATGACGATATTAGAGGGCACTGCCGCCAACAGCATGGCGATTCCCACCGAAAACAGGCTGCCGTAGCGGTCGAACAGGCCCATCTGCCGCGGCACCACGATGTAGACGGCCACTGCAAGCGCGTTGGCCAGGCCCCAGCCCAGGCCCGCCGGCGATATGGCCAGCATCCCCAAGCTGCCCTGAGTGGCGATGAGCACCGTGGCCGCAAGCGCCAGCACAAGGCCGCCCCCTTCCCGCAGCGTAGGGGCCTTTCGGGCGCTGGCGCATACCCACGCCAGCACGAACACCGAGTTCAGCATCTGCAGAACGCAGGCAGTGCCAGCATTGGTCTCGGCCACCGAGAAGGCGAAGAAGAACTGGCTGCCGAACAGCCCCAGCCCGAATATGGCGAACAGCCCCATGTCCCGCGGCGAGCGCAAAAGGCGCATAAGAGCCTCACGACGGGCAACAAGGATAAACGCGAGGAACAAGAGCCCCGACACCAACGTACGAAACCCCGTCACAAAGGCAGGGCTCGCGGCAAAGTCGGCAAACAGCTTCTGGGCACAAGCCCCGGAGAGTCCCCATAACGAGGCCCCCACCAGCGCAAGCAAACATCCGCGCAAGAATTGCCGATTAGCCGCCAAGAAGAGCTCTCTTCCCATTAAAACCTAGGCAGAGATAGAATCTCTGCCCTGCGAAATCCAACTGGATCTCCGATGGCCGTCAGGCCATCGGGACTAATCCACTACCCCATCTTGAGTGCGAATGAGCTTGCGCTTTATCTTGCCGCCGATGGTTTTGGGCAGCTCGTCCACATACTCCACGATGCGGGGGTACTTGTAAGGGGCGGTGGTCTTCTTCACATGGTTCTGCAGCTCGCGCGTAAGCTCGTCGGAGGGCTCGTAGCCCTTGGCCAGGACGATGGTAGCCTTCACCACTTTCCCGCGAATAGGGTCCGGGGCGGCGGTGACGGCGCACTCCACCACGGCGGGGTGCTCCACCAGCGCGCTCTCCACCTCGAAGGGCCCGATGCGGTAGCCGGAGCACTTGATCACGTCGTCGTTGCGCCCCACGAAGAAGCAATAGCCATCGGAGTCGCGCCAGGCCATGTCGTGGAGGTTGTAGTATTCGCCCCCCACGCTCTCGCGGGTCTTCTCCTCATCGTGGAAATAGCCCACGAACAGCCCCGGCGGATAAGCCTCCTTCAGCCCGGTGACGCAAATGGCCCCCTCTTCGCCGTCCTCCACCTCAACGCCATTGTCGTCCAAAAGCTTCACGTTCAGAAGCGGCGAAGGCTTGCCCATCGAGCCGGGACGCGGCTCTATCCACGGGAATGTGGCCAGCAACACCGGCCCCTCCGTTTGGCCGAAGCCCTCGCGGATCTTCTTGCCGGTGAGCTTCTCCCATTGGATGGTGACCTCGGCGTTCAGCGGTTCGCCAGCGGTGGCGAAGTTCTCCACGCTGGACAAGTCATAGGCGGCCACGTCCTCCTGCAGCATGAAACGGTACATGGTGGGAGGGGCGCAGAAGGTGGTCAGGCGGTAGTCCTGGATCTTCTGCAGCAACTTGGAGGGCACGAACTTGTCCATGTCGTAGGCGAAGATGGTGGCGCCGGCAATCCACTGGCCGTAGATCTTCCCCCAGCCGAACTTGGCCCAGCCGGAGTCGGTGACCGACATGTGCAACCGGTTCTCGCGCACCTGCTGCCAGTACTTGGCGGTGATGATGTGCCCCAACGGATGGGCGAAGTTGTGGCACACCGCCTTGGGGTTACCAGTGGTGCCGGAAGTGAAGTAGATGAGCATGATGTCTTTGGAAGTGACCGCCTCTTCCCCTTCCGGCCGCTGCCAATCAGTGCTCTCGGCGCTGATCAGCTGGTCGAAAGGCAGCCAGCCCTCGCGCTGGCCCGCCACGATGACCAGGTTCTCCACCGTAGGAGAATCCGGCAGCGCCTCTTCCGCCTGGGTGCACACGTAGGAATCGTTCACGCACACCAGCATCTTCACATCTGCGCTGTTGGCGCGATAGGCGATGTCCTTCTTGGTGAGCTGCAGCGAGGCAGGGATAATGGTGGCGCCCAACTTGCACAGGGCGGCAGCCACCACCCAGTACTCCCAACGACGGCGCAGGATGCACATCACCACGTCCCCCTTGCCGATGCCCAGCTTCTTGAAGGCGTTGGCCGCCTGGTTGGAGAGCAGTGAGAGATCGGTGAAGGTGAAGGTGCGCTCCTCTCCGGCGTCGTTGCACCACAGAAGAGCCCGCTTGTCCGGCTCCACGCGGGCCCACTCGTCCACTACGTCGTAGCCGAAGTTGAAGGCTTCCGGCACCTCGATGCGGAAGTTGTCGCGGAAGTCCTCGTAGGAGTCGAACTCGATGCGGGGGCAGTACTTTTTCAGAACATGATCCATCTTGTGTGTTTCTTCCTAAAACATAGTTTGTAATTCCGGCAGAAGCATTCCCGCATATTTCAGCCGCATGAGACAAGCGAAAGCGCGGGGTGGTGCCCACAAAGCAAGTTCCGCACGAGCCGGAAGTGCCAGTGGCACTTCCGTGCGAGCAGGACTGTTTGAGCGACTGGGCGCTGCCTCGCACTTTCGCTCCTGCGGTGAGCTTCAAACCACCTGAGCCCCTATTCTGCGATTATGGTGATGAATTTCGCAGGCACATCGCCGTGGCAGCGCTGACCGTGGGGGTACTGGGGGTTGAAGTAGACGCTGTCCCACTGGTTGAGCACAATCTCCTGGGTGCCGAAGGTAAGCACAATGGAGCCCTCCAGCACGAAGTTGAACTCCTGCCCCTGATGGGTGACCAGCTTCGCCGGTTCGTCGGAGGGGTCCAGCACCACCAGCAGCGGCTGCATCACTTTGTTCTGGTAGCGCCAGGCAAGGTCGTCGTAGCTGTAGCCGGGGTAGCGCTCCACCTCTTTGCCCTGGCCGCGGCGCACCACGTGGTAGGTGTCCAGTTTGGCGGCGGTGCCGGTGAGGATCTCGTTGAAGTCCACCCCGAACTTGTGGGCCATATGGAAAATGGCGGAGATGGGCACATCGGCGCCGGTTTCCTCCCAGGCGCGGTAGGTGTCCAGGCTCACTTCCAGCTCTTCGGCCATCTCCTCCTCGGAAACGTCGCAGGCGTCCCGTAGGCCGCGGATGCGCAGGCCTATCTCGTGCAGATCGGTGTCCACGCTACGCCTCCATCCCCAGTTTGATGGCCTTGATGTTGTTGTCCAGAAGGTGCGCCTTTGAGGCGGGGATGCAATGGCGCAGCCCCTCTACCAGGGTATCCCAGTCGCAGAACTTCGTGACTTCGTACAGCTTGCCCAGAAGCACCATGTTGCCTCCCTTGCCCAGGCCGTTGTCCTCGGCTATTTGGGTGGCAGGCACGCCGAAGCACTCCACGTCGTCGCGCAGACGCAGGTCGGCGATCATAGAGGTGTCGGCGATAATCACCCCGCCGGGCACCACCTCGTCCACGAACTTGTCGTAGGAGGGCTGGTTCAGCGCCACCAGCACATTTGGGGCCGTGACCAGGGGACTTCCAATAGGAGCATCGGAGAGGGTAACCGAGCAGTTGGCAGTGCCACCACGCATCTCAGGGCCGTAGGAGGGCAGCCAGGAAACCTCGCGACCATCCATCAGCCCCGCATAGGCGATGCACTTTCCGGCAAACAAGACGCCCTGGCCGCCGAAACCGGCCAGCAGAATTTGCAGTTCGCGCTCCATGTTACTCCCGTCCTTTCTGGGCGATGGGGCACGCCGCCGCTCGAGCAGCGGCCGCCTCGGCGGCATTGGCAAAGCCATCCGCTTCCACGTCTTTGTACACGCCCAGCGGATAATAGGGCAGCATGTTCTCGCGCATCCACTCGAAGGCTTCCTGCGGCGTCATGCCCCAGTTGGTGGGGCAGGTGGCCACCACCTCCACCAGCGAGTAGCCCTTCTTGTCTATCTGGTTCTGGAAGGCGCGCTTGATGGCCTTCTTCGCCTTGCGCACGTTCTTTGGGCTGTCCACCGTGACGCGCTCGAGATAGGCCACGCCGTCCAGCGAGCTCAAGAGTTCGCACACTCGCACCGGAAAGCCGGCGGTGGCCACATCGCGGCCGTAGGGGGAGGTTTGGGTGACCTGGTTGGGCAGCGAGGTGGGAGCCATCTGGCCGCCGGTCATGCCGTAAATGGCGTTGTTGATGAAGATGACGGTGATGTTCTCGCCGCGAGTGGCGGCGTGCACCGTCTCGGCCATGCCGATGGAGGCCAGATCGCCGTCGCCCTGGTAGGCGAACACCACGTTGTCCGGATGCACCCGCTTCACGGCGGTGGCGACGGCCGGAGCGCGGCCATGGGCCGCCTCTATCATGTCGCAGCCGAAGAAGTCGTAGGCCATCACCGAGCAGCCCACCGGGGCCACGCCCACCGCGCTGCCCTCCACGTCCAGCTCGTCGAGCGTCTCGGCCACAAGGCGGTTCACGATGCCGTGGGTGCAGCCGGGGCAGTAGTTGGTCACAACAGGGAGCAGCGCATGGGGGCGCTGGAACACCACTTTGGATTCGCTCTCGCTCATGGCTTATTCCCCTTCCTTCTCTTGCGCGTCGTTCAAACGACCCTGGATGGCGCGGATCTGCTCCAGCACCTCCGCCGGCGTGGGGATGACCCCGCCGCAACGGCCGTAGAATTCCACCGGCCGGCGGCCTTCGATGCAAAGCCGCACATCCTCCACCATCTGGCCCATGTTCATCTCCACCACCAGATACTCTTTAGCAGATGCGATGGTGGCCTCCAGGGCCTTTTCGGGGAAGGGCCACAGGGTTATGGGGCGCACGAGGCCCGCCTTGATGCCCTCTGCGCGGGCAGCATTCACCGCTGAACGGGCCACGCGGGCGCTGGCGCCGAAAGCCACCAGCACGATGTCGGCATCATCGGCGAGATAGCTTTCAGCCCGCTGCTCGGCGGCCTTGATGGCCTCGTAGCGCTGGAAGCGCTCAACATTCAACTTCTCCAGCGCATCGGCAGTGAGGTACAGCGAGTTAGCCACGTTGTGGGGGCGCTTCCCGCCATGGCCGGTACAGGCCCATGGCTTCTCGGGCAAATCGGCCGGGTCTTTGGGCTGGGGCAGCGCCACCGGCTCCATCATCTGGCCCAGCATGCCATCGGCCAGGATCATGACGGGGGTACGGTACTTGTCGGCCACATCGAAGGCCTCGTAGGCAATGTCGGCCATCTCCTGCACGGTGGAAGGAGCGTACACCACCACCTGGAAGTCACCGTGGCCGGTAGCCTTGGTGGCCTGGAAGTAGTCGGACTGGGAGGGCTGGATGCCGCCCAGGCCTGGCCCGCCCCGCTGCACGTTGATGATGACGCCGGGCAGGTCGGCACCGGCCATATAGGAGATGCCCTCGCCCTTGAGCGAGATTCCCGGCGAAGAAGACGAGGTCATCACCCGGGCGCCGGCGGCGCTGGCGCCGTACACCATGTTGATGGCCGCTACCTCGCTCTCCGCCTGCAGATAGGTGCCGCCCACCTTCGGCATGTTCTTGGACATGTAGGCCGCTAGCTCGGTTTGGGGAGTAATCGGATAGCCGAAGAAGAACCGGCAGCCAGCGCGCATGGCGCTCTCCGCCAGCGCCTCGTTTCCCTTCATAAGAACTTTTTCCATTGCCTTACCTTTCCACGGTTATGGCGCAATCGGGGCACATGAGGGCACAGCTGCAGCAGCCGATGCACTTCTCCTCGTCGGTGCAGATGGCCGGATGGTAGCCCTTGGGGGTGATGTGATGGGGGTCCAGCATCAGGATGTGGGTGGGGCACACGTCGGTGCACAGCCCGCAGCCCTTGCAGAAGACCTCGTCGATGGTGACTCGTGCCATGGGGCAAATTCCTCTCTCGCCTGTTTCCTTCTACGGGCCCTCGGGGCTATTCCCACGGGGCGCGCACGGTTTCTGTCATGGGAAAGCGCGGGGGCTCTCCGGGAGGAAGCGCTGCCGCCAAGGCGGGGGGCGCCGTGTAGGCCGCCAGTGGCAAGCCGGTCGCCCGGGCCACCTCGCGGGCCACTTCCAAACCTTGTTTTACCACATCTTCGCTGGTGTCCGCCTTCAGATGGGCGTTCGATACCACTGCAGTAGCGGAAAGGCGGGCCTTGGCCTCGATCTGACCCAAGATGTCCACCGCCTCACCTGCCGTGGAGGTGAGCAGCCGACGACTGTTCACCACGTAGAGCATCTGGTAGGGGCCGCTGGCAATGAGCGCGGCGAAGCGCCCCAGGGCCGTGGCCCCCGCGTCGTCGCCGCCGGCATCGATGATGAGACGACGGCCGCCCGCCTGCGCTTCCTCGATGGCGGGAACGATGGCCCCGTTCAGCGACGGCACGTCCAGGCTGGTGCCCCGCTCCGAGAACACTGGCGCCACCACGCGCACCCCTGCGCTTTCCAGAAGCTCCCGGTACTCGGCAGCGCGGAAATAGGGGTTCACCACATCGAGGTCGGCCACCGTGACGGCCTGCCCCTCAGCGGCGGCAGCCAGCGCAAGGCTCAGCACAAAGCTGGTCTTGCCGGCACCGTAATGGCCCACAACGATAGTGACCGGTGCGGTGAGCAGGGCGCATGCGGCGCTAGCCATTGTCGGCCTCCCGGATGGCCACGCGGCGGATCTTCCCGTTCACCGTGCGCGGCAGCTCGTCCACGTACTCCACGATGCGCGGATATTTGTAGGGGGCCGTCTTGTTCTTCACCCATTTCTGCAGCTCGCGGGTAAGGGCCTCGTCGCCCTTCCAACCGTCCGCCAGCACCACCGTGGCCTTCACCACCATGGTGCGCACCGGATCGGGAACGCCGGTGACCGCCACCTCGCGCACTGCGTCGTGCTCCAGCATCACCGACTCTATCTCGAAGGGGCCGATGCGGTAGCCGCTGGACTTGATCACGTCGTCGTTGCGGCCCACGTACCAGAAGTAGCCGTCCTCGTCGCACCAGGCGGTGTCGCCGGTGTGGTACCAGCCATCGTGCATGGCGGCGGCGGTCTTTTCGGGGTCGCGGTAGTACTCCTTCATGATGCCAGCGGGATGCGGGTCAATGTGGATGCATATCTCCCCCGTCTCGCCGGGATCGCAGCGGCTGCCATCGGCACGCTGTATCTCCACCCGGTACAGCGGCACCGGGCGTCCCATCGAACCGGACCGCGGCACCGTGTTGGTGAGGTTTCCGATGGTGAGCGGCGTCTCGGTTTGGCCGAAGCCCTCGTAGATGGTAAGGCCGGTGTGCTCTTTCCAGAAATCGAACAGGTCGGGGTTCAGCGCCTCGCCGGCAGTGGTGCAGTACTCCAGCGACGAAAGGTCGAAGGAATCCACGTTCTCCTGCATCATGAGGCGGTACATAGTGGGCGGGCAGCACAAGGTGGTGATGCCGTACTCCTTCACCATACCAAGGATGTCGGCCGGCACGAAGCGATCGAAGTCGTAAGTGAACACACAGGCCTCCATAAGCCACTGGCCATAGAACTTGCCCCACACCGCCTTGCCCCAGCCAGTGTCGGCGATGGTGAAGTGGATGCCGTCGGGATTCACATTGTGCCAATGCTTGGCGGTGATGAGGTGCCCCAACGCGTAGGTGCCGTCGTGCAGCACCATTTTGGGGTTGCCGGAGGTGCCAGAGGAGAAGTACATCAGCATGGGGTCGTGCACGCTGGTAGCAACAGGAGCGAAATCCTCCGATGCCTCGCGCACGCCGCTGTTGAAGTCCAGCCAGCCGGGACGCGGAACGCTCAAGGCGCACACCCCATCCGGGCCGGAGAGCGCCTCCCCCGCCAGTTGCCCTTCGGGCACCATCAGGTTGCCCGCCTCGTCGCGAGGGGTAAG
>CANSTH010000060.1 GCA_947649875.1 uncultured Parvibacter sp.
AGGCCACCTGCAGCTGGGTCGAGCTGTCCTGCGCCTCGCGAGCCATGTCCTCCAGCACCGCCATGCGCCGCTGGGCCGACTGGGACAGTTGGTCGAAGAGCTCCTCCAGAGGCCGCAGCCGCTGAATGGCCACCGTTTTAACCGAAAGGGCCTGGGCTGACTGCCGCGCAGTGGACTCCAAATCCTCCAAAGCCCGCGAACGAGTGTCCAGCATGCGCCGATTATAGGTTTGGCGCTCCACTTGGCGCGCCGCTTCCAGCTTGGCCTGGTTCAATGCCTCATTGGCCTTGCCAGCCGCTTGGCGCAGCGGCGCAATTTCATCTGCCAACTGGGCACTCTTCACCCGCAGCTCTTCCAACGTATGAGACAGCTCCTGCTCGCGCGCCTCGAGCGAATCCACGTCCGGCTGGGCCTTTTCCACTGCCGCCAGCGCCTCCGCATGCTGCTTTGCGATGGAGGCCAACTCGGCTGTTAGCTGCTCCACCCGCTCTTGCGCCTTCGCCGCCTGACCCTTGGCCGAGGACTCTTTTCCTATGAGGGCCGCCAGCTGCTGGCTCACCGAAAGACTTTCCGCCTGCAGGGCCGAGAACGCCTCCTCGCTTTGAGCCTGGGCCTTCTTGGCCTGCTCAAAGGCGTCTTTGGCCTGGGAATGCAGAAGCGCCAGCTCTTCCAGCCGGCGCACCCGCGCAAGCGCGCCTTCGCCGTCTTGCGGTGCCTGACGGCCGAACGTGACCTTGCCAGAAGGCCATACGCAAGCGCCGTCCTCGGTAACGAAGCGATGGCCTCCCTCGTCCTCCAAATGCAGGGAAAGGGCCAGCTCCAAGCTTTCGCATACCACCACATCGCCTAGAAGCGCCCATGCGGCACGGGCGGCGGAGGGTTCGAAGGAAAGCTCCTCTATCAGGGAGAAGGCACCAGGGCCGTTTAGAAGCAGGTCGCGCTGGGGACGGCCGTCCCGCAGCACCAGGGTAACCTCTCCCTCCACCTGCCGCTCAGCCGCCTGCAGCGCCACGTCCAGGGCACAGGCGGCGTCTTGTACCAGAAACGCCTGCACATCGCTGCCCAAAAGCTGCTCTACCAACCCCTCCAGGTGGGGGGGCGCCGCCACGGCTCGTGACAACGGCTCAGGGGAGCCGGGGAGCCGAGAGGCGTTTCCGGCCACCCACCCTGCCGCTTCCCCGGCAGCCAGTTGGGTGGCGCGCTCGATTTCCTCCAACGCGCGGATCTTCGCCTCGTAGTCGAGCACGGCGGCGCGAGCCTCTTCGCTGGCGGTTCTGCAGGCGTCCCGCTGCTGCAGCGCCAGCCCCAGAGCCTCGCGGAGGCGCGATTCCTCGGCGGCCGCGTCGATGCGGGCCCGCTCCAGCGCAGCGGCCTCTTGGGAAAGCGCCTGGGCATCGGCAGTGGCGGTAACGCAGGACAGCTCGCGATCGGAGCGGCGTCCCTCCACCACCTTGATGTGGGCCACCCCCGCCGACAGGGCCTCTCGCGTCTGGGATAGCCTGCGGCGCACAGAAGCCAGCTGCGCCTCTGTTTCGCGCATGGAGGCAGTGGCCGAACGCTGCTGCTCTTCCTTCTCCTGCCGCTTCGCAGAGGCCGCCTTGCGCTCTGCCTCCAAGCGGGCAACCGCCTCGTTGGCCTCCACAACGGCCACACGACCCGCATCCAGCGTATCCTGGGCCGTCTTCACCTCGGCAATAAGCGACTCCTGCTGCTGTGCATGCTGGGAAATGAGCAGCTCTATCTCGTCCACTCGCACTTGCGCCGCGCGACGCCGTTCGGCAGCAGACCGACCGGCAGACTCCAATCGCTCGAAAGCCAGCGACACGGCACGGAACTGAGAGGAAAGGCTGCCCGTGGAAAGGCTCTCCTCTGCAATGGCAGCCTGCAGCTGTTCCATGGCGGCATCGGCCGCCTCCACGCTAGCACGGGCTTCTTCCACCGAGGCGCCAAGGGCCTCCTCCTGCTTCTCCTGAGTGCCCCACAGCTCCTGCAACCGCCGCAAATCGTCTACCGAAAGGGCCAGCCGCGCCTCGGCCAGTTGGCCCGACAGCTCCTCGAACGTGCGGGCTCTGCGGGCCTTGCGCTCCAGCGGGCCCAGCTGCCGCTCCACTTCTCCCACCACATCGCGCACGCGGGCCAAGTGCTGGTCCATGTTGGCCAACTTGCGCTCGCTCTTCGCCTTGCGCTGCTTGTGCTTCAGAACGCCGGCCGCCTCCTCGATGAGCGCCCGGCGATCTTCCGGTTTAGAGGCCAGCACCGAGTCGAGGTTGCCTTGGGAGATGATGGAATGCGTGCCGCTGCCCAGCCCAGAGTCATGCAAGATGTCCAGCACATCCAAGCGGCGGGCAGGGGCGCCGTTTATGAGGTACTCGCTCTCGCCGCTGCGGTGCATGCGCCGGGTGACCACCACCTCGGTGTAGTCCACCGGCAACGTGCCGCAGCTGTTGTCCAGCACCAAGTCAACTTCCGCGAGCGCCGCCCCCTTGCGGGCGGAAGATCCGGCGAAAATCACGTCCTCCATGGCCTGGCCGCGCAAATTCTTGGCATTGCGTTCCCCCAGCACCCACAGCACGGCATCGGATATGTTGGACTTCCCCGATCCGTTGGGCCCCACGATGGCGGTGATACCCGGCTCCAGGGAAAGAGCGCTTCTGTCGGCAAAGGATTTGAAGCCCTTGAGCACCAGCGATTTCAGGTACATCTTAAAACCGCCTATTCCTTAACTTCGGAAGGTTGAGGATGAGAAAACCCCTTCAACAGGGAACTGTAGACATCGAAATGCTCGATGGTTTTTTTAGCGGCGGCGCTCTCGGCCTCCTTCTTAGTGCGTCCCTCGCCCTTGGCAAGGCCAGTGCAACCGGCAAAGGCCTGGGCCACGAAGGTGCGGTCGTGGGGCGGCCCTTGCGTCTCGAGCACCTTGTAAGTAGGAGTAATGCCGTGCTCCTGCATCATTTCCTGAAGCGAGCTCTTCGGATTCTCCGGCTCTTTCGCCAAATCGAGGGACATGAAGGGAATAAGGGTGCGCCGCACAAAATTGGTGGCCGCCTCAATGCCCCCGTCCAAAAACAGGGCCGCCACCACCGCCTCGTACACGTTTTCCAGCGCCGTCTTCAGCCCGCGGCGCCCCGTGCCGGTTTCCGAAGAGCCGAACACGATCACATCGGAAAAGCCCAGGTCATTGGCAACGCGAGACAAACTGGCACCAGATACCAGCGATACCTTGATGCGGGTCAGCCCCCCTTCGTCGATATCGTGGTAGCGCTCGAACGCCTCGGCGGCCACGATGGCCCCGAGAATAGAGTCTCCCAGGAACTCCAGCCGCTCATAGGAGAACCGCACGCTCATGCCCTCCACGGCAGAAGGATGAGTGATGGCGGACAGCAACAGCCGGTCGTTATGAAATTGGTAGCCTATAAGCTCTTGGGCGCGGTCCAGCTTTGCACGCTGCTCGGTTGTCGTTTTCACCGGGCGTCCTCTTCCCCAAGCGTAGCCGCAATCACACCGGCCACATCGGCCTGCACCGTCTCGGCCGCCTTGGCGATGCCGTTGGCGATAGCCTCTGCGCCAGATGAGCCGTGGCCCACGAGCACCGCCCCCTTCACGCCCAGAAGCGGAGCGCCACCATAGGTGTCGGGGGAAAGTTTGGCCTTCACCTCTGCCAGATCGGCCTTTACCAGAAGCGCCCCCACCTTGGTTTTGGGGGAAGACATGAACACATCCTTTATGTACTTGAACAGGGTCTTGGAGGCACCTTCCACTGTTTTCAGCACAACATTGCCGGTGAACCCATCGGTAACCACCACATCGAAGCTACCATTCAGCAAATCGCGCCCTTCGGCATTGCCGCCAAAGGCAGAAAGGTGCTGCGCAAGCTGCTGGTGGCACTCCAAGGCGAACTCCGAGCCCTTCTCCGGCTCCTCGCCAATGTTGAGAAGCCCCACTTTGGGCGATGCAACCCCCATAAGCTGACGCATGTACACGGCACCCATTAGGCCGAACTGCACCAGGTACTCCGGCTTGCAATCGGCATTGGCCCCCACATCCAGCAGCAAAGTGGGCTTGCCGTAGCCGGGCAGAATCTGCCCGAGCGCCGGGCGCTTGATGCCCTTGATGCGCCCCACCACCAATGTGGCAGCAGAGAGGCAGGCGCCCGTGGACCCGGCAGAGAAGAACCCTTGGGCCCGCCCCTCCTTTACCAGACGACAGCCCACCACGATGGACGAGTCCTTCTTGCGGCGCACTGCGTTGGCAGGATGCTCATCCATGGCAATCACTTCGCTGGCCGGCTGGGCTTCGCAACGCTCGTGAGACGCCGCAAAGGGCTGCACCACTTCAGGAAGGCCGCACGCAATCACCCGGATGTTGGGATTTTCAGCAAGGGCGCGCTCGATGCCCTCAAGAGCCGCCGCAGGAGCGTTGTCTCCACCCATAACGTCGACGGCAATAGTTACCAATTCGGCCATGTTTCTCCGTTCATAGCGAAAAGCCCCCTGGCAAACCGGCCATCATGCCGGGCTGCGAGGAGGCTCTACCGTTATCGTGCCAGGACCTCTTGAGAGTCCCTGCGAATGTTACTCGGTTTCGATGACCTCACGGTTCTTGTAGTAACCGCAGTTGGGGCACACGCGATGGGGCAGCTTTACTTCACCGCACTGGGGGCACACGCTGCGAGAGGGCGCATTGATAACATCGTTGCTGCTGCGACGGGCATGGGTGCGAGCACGACCCATTTTGCGCTTAGGTACTGCCATGATCGAATCTCCTTCTATGCTTCGGACCTCCGCAGGCCCGTTTTGCTTTGTAAACGCACGAACCGATATACTAACAAACCCGGTTACCAGTTGCAAGAAGCAAACACCCAACATCCACGAACGGCAGCATCGTGCGTCAGCGGTTGCCGCAGAAGGGACGTTTCATCTTGGCAGGGGGCACCCGCCGGGGTGAAGTGAGGTCTAGGCCTCCAAGTAGCCCAGCACTGTATCAGTGCTCACCACGCGGCTGTCGTAGCAGCGGCTGAAGTACTCTAGGCCCGCCTCTTGGGTGCCGATGAGAAACGTTGCGCAAGCATCGGCTGCCACTACCGTCTTGTAGGTGCGGAAGTACGCCCCGGCGAGAGTTTGCAAGACGCAGATGTTGGTATCGGCCCCACACACGATAAGGGTGTCGGCCCCCAGCTCACGCAAGGTGAGGTCCAAATCGGTTTGGAAGAAACCGTCGTAGCGCCGCTTGGGAATGATGTAATCGCCCTCGCAGGCCCCCAGCATTTCCAACGGCTGTGCAGCATCGGTGCCCTTAATGCCGTGGGTTCCCCATAGGTCCAGCTCTTTGTCGAGCCCGGGGATATGGGCATCGCAGCTGAACACCACCGGCACTCCCGCCTCGCGAGCAGCAGTGGCAAGCCGGGCCACGTTGGCGGCCATTTCCTCAAGGCCGGGTACCACATCTCCCGAACCCCCCAGCACGTCCACCACCAAAAGCACGGTCTTTCCAAGGTCGATATCGGTGCTTTGCTGCCAAGCGGTCTTTTGGGCTACGGGCAAATAAGGCATTCGCGGGCATCCTTTCAGTTGAGAACAGTAAACTCGCGCTATGATAGCCCATCAATGCAGACTAAAGACCCACCGTCTTTCCCTGCGGCGCTATTTGCCAGTCTTCGATTCCGATGCAGAAGGCTGGGCGCCGTGGAGCTGCTCTAGGCCTTCCTCGAGGCGCGTTGCCAGGCCGTGGCCCTGAGCCAGCTTTGCCGCAACGAAGTCCTCTATCACCTGGGCGCGATCCTCCCGATGCCGGACATCATCGGCCTCATCCCGTTGTCCGTCAACCGCCATCTTTTGCACCGTGGTGGCAATGGCATCAACTTTGGCCGCCACCTCGGGCTGAGCCCTGCGCATAAAGGCCCTTCGTCCCAGCACGCGGGCGGCAGAATAGGCGCCCTTGCCATACATGCCCACATCGCGGCCAAAGGCGAAACTGGTAATAACCGCTATGGCAAAGAAGGGGGCGAACTGCCAGCCGAATATCTCGCAGCCCATGAGGAACGCAGCCAAGGGGCAACGGCTTTCGGCGGTGAAGAACGCTACAAGGCCAATTGCGGCGGAATACCCGGCATCACCGCCGGTTATCACCACGCAAGAGGCCCCGAGCAAAGCACCGATGGTGAAAGTGGGCATAATCTCGCCGCCCTTGAACCACAGTCCCAGCGCGAGAATCGTGAAGCCGGCCTTAAAGGCGAATCCCCACAGGGGCTGGTCCCCCGCCAGCGCCATGGCAAGCATGTTTCCGCCTGTACCGCCGTACTCGAAAAGATGGAAGGCAAGCGTCAGCGCGGCAATGACGACGCCGCCGGCAATCACCCATATATAGTAGTTGCGGGAGATGTGCTTGCTCAGCCGCTGAAGGCCGTCAACGCCCTCGCTGAACAGCGCCCCCACCACAGCTGCCAACACGCCGATCACCAGGCACTCCCCCACCGTCTTCCAGCTGAGCGCCGGAGCGGCCACCGTGGGGATGATGTCGCCGATGCCCACTACGCGGGCGATGGCATAGGCCACAAAGCATGCCAGGAGAATAGAGACCACGTGCTTCACTACGGATTTCTTGTAGCGGGAGAGCTCAATCACGAACATCATGGAACCCAGGGGCGCGAAGAACAATGCGGCAAACGTGGCAGCCATACCGGTAGCGGCGGCGTAGCCATCCATGGACTCGCCGGCATCGGCCTCGTGAACTGGCTTCAAGCGGAACGGTCGGCCGACCAGACTGCCCAAAGAAGCGCCCATCTGCAAGGCCCCCGCCTCTTTGCCCACTGAGGCGCCACCCAAAATGGAGAGGCAGGTGCCGGCAAGAATCCCTGGGGCAAGCAACGGAGGCACCGGGGAATCGGAGCGAATGTGATCCACCACGCGCCGCGTTGACATGTCAAGGGGAAGCTGGGCGCGATGGTACAGCCATAAACTGAGGCACCCCAGCGCCGGCAGCAGAAAGATGAGCCACCAATGGGCCTCGTAAAGGCCATAAACGGCCGCCACACACAGGCACAGAACGATACTGGCCACTGCAGCCACAACCCCCATGCACAGGGCGAACATCCCATGGGCCGCCACCTGTCTGCCGCTTATCACGCTCATAGTTCACCGCCCTCCTGCCTAGCACCTCTACCATAGTCCATCAGCAGGGCAACCGGGGGTTTCGTCACCGCACCGGGACGATGCCACAACTATTCCGTTGACGCACAGGAGAGCGCCTTGACCAAACCAGCGCGCGACACGACAAGCTTCAGGCAGCCAATATGCACTTGTGGCCCAGGCAGAGATAGAATCTCTGCCCTACGAAAACCACCAACCGGCAACTTGCGCAAGCGGAACCTCTGCCCTACGAACGCCACCAATCGATAACTTGCGCATGCGGAATCTCTGCCGTACGAAAAAACCGTCAGCCGGCAACCTGTACATGCGGGTTTTGGCCAACGACAAAAAAAGAGCCGCCCACGAGGCGCGGCTCTCCTTGCAGACACTTACGAGAAGGAGCGCAATACGCCTTCCAGCTTCAGATCTTTCACAACCGCAAACGGGTTGTCGGACGGGGCCTCATCCGGCTTGGCGGCACAGCCGCAATCTCCCTCGTTGAGATTGGCCCCGCACCGGGGGCACAGTCCCTTACAGTCTTCCCGGCACAGGGGCACCAGCGGCACCTCTACCCGCAAGGCCGCCTGGATAAGCGGAAGCAGGTCGATGGTGTGATCGTCGGGCAGAACTTCGAACTCATCACCCTCAATGTCTTCCGCAGCCCCAACTTCGCCGTTTATCAGATAGTAGCCCTCTATTTCGCCCATGCAGCGCACGGAAACGTCTTCAAGACACCGCGCGCAAGAGGTAACGGCGTCACCTTCAACCATCCCGGTCACCAAGAAGGCGTCACCGGTGTTGGTGATGTCGACCGACCAGGCAAGAGGCTCCGAGAACGAGTACAGATCGGGGCCGGCCTTCAGAACCGGCATATCGAGCGAGCCCTCGTAATGGCGCGTCTCGGCAGGGGCAAATAGCTCGTTTGGGATTGTAATGCGCAACGTGTCCATGGCCCTAGCGCACGTTCACCGAGTTCTGGTTCAAACGATCGCGGCAGCGGCGGGCATTACCCAGCAGCGTGTCCAACGTTTGCTCCACATGGCCGAACACCTCATCGGCATAGTCCTCGGCACCAGCACGGGTCTGACGCTCCAGCTCGCGGGCGTCAGCCAGAATGGTCTCGGCCTGTTGTTGGGCAATGCGCACGATCTCCTGCTCGGAGGCAATGGTCATTGCCTGACTGCGCGCATCCTCGATCATGCGGTTGGCCTCGGCCTCGGCATCGTCCATGAGGCTCTGACGTTCGCGCACGATCTGACGCGCCTGAGAGAACTCGCTGGGGAAGGTCTCGCGAATCTCGTCCATGATCTCGAATGCAGCGGCAACGTCCACTTGGCGCAGATTGCTCTTGCCAAACACCTGCTTCGAATCCTCCAGAAGAATGGACAGCTCTTCCAGCAATCCGAGAACTCCGGTTTCGTCCATGGCTTTCCTCTCTTTACAACTCGCGGGCTGCTGTGGATGTACTTCGTTTCTTCCGCGAAACTGCAAATCACCCATACGTGTTTTGATTTTAGCATGAACTTTTTCGGCAGACGGCCACAAAGGTTACCAGCAGACAGAATTCCCGTTACAGGAAGGAATCACCCGGCCTTGGGCGGAAAGCAGCGAGGGCAGCAACGAGCGAGAAAGAGGCGCAGCGGGGCGACCGGTCGCCAATGCCCGACAACCGATCCCGAATCTAAGCCTCCGCTAGCGGCGATAGCTCAAGCAAATCGATGGAGGTGTCGCCCCAGCGGCGACGGGCAAACGATCGCCAGGAGGATTCAGCCAAGAGGGCATCCAACGGCGCCTCTGCCGCAACACTGTGCTCGTAGCTTGCAAGCGCATCGTCTGCAAGCGCTCCAGTTGCGCGCAGCGTTTCCAACAGTCGCAGTACTTCTTCTGGAGCCAGCGCATAGGGAGGGTCCAGAAACACCAGACTGAACGGGCCCCGCGCCAACGGAGGGCGCTTCAGGACATCGCCTCTCACCGCGACAGCCTCGCTGCGCCCATAGCCCAATGCGGCAATGTTGGCTTCCAGAGCGGCAAGCGCACCTCGGTCCATCTCGCAAAAAACTGCCCGCTCGGCACCGCGGGAAAGCGCCTCCAGCCCCAACGCCCCCGATCCGGCAAAAGCATCAAGCACCAAAGCGCCCTCGAAACCGCCGCGAGCGGAGGCCAGCATGCTCATGAGCGACTCCCGGACCCGATCGGTAGTTGGCCGGGTGCCGCTGCCTTTCGGCGCCTTCAACGGACGTCCCCTATGAACGCCGGCTATGATGCGCATCTTTGTCCTCCTCGGCTCTCTTCTCTCGGCGACCGAACATTTCCACCTCGCGGGCCAAGAACCGATGCTCCGGAAGGGAAAGATCGGGATCGGTCCGGGCGTCTTTATGGGCCGCTTCGATCATGCCCTTGTCGCGAGTAACGTTCACCAGCTTCAGCGCCGATGCGCCCGACTGACGGTTGCCTAAAATGTCCCCCTCCCGGCGCAGCGACAGGTCGAAATCGGCCAGCTGGAAACCGTCATCGGTGGCTTCCATGGCCTTCAGGCGACTCATGGCCTCGGGCTTTTTGGAGGCGGACACCAAAAACACGCTGGAGGGCAGGCCGCCGCGGCCAACACGACCCCGCAGCTGGTGCAGCTGCGAAAGCCCGAATCGATCGGCATCCTCTACAATCATCACTGTTGCCATCGGCACATCCACCCCCACTTCGATGATGGTGGTGGACACGAGCACTTGCGACTGACCCGAGCGGAACCGCTCCATCACCTTGGCCTTCTCGTCGCCTTTCATGCGGCCGTGCAGAAGCTCAACTTTATAGTCGGCAAACACATGGGTTTGGAGAAACTGCGCTTCCGTCTCGGCAGCTGCCAAGTTGTCCGCCTCGTAGTCGCCCTCATCCTCGATGGCGATCGCCGGATGCTGCGCCTCATCATCGCCCGCCGCCGACCGCCCGTCACGTTCTTCGGCACTGCATCCAATGAGGGGGCACACGATGAACACCTGCTCGCCCGCACGCACCCGTTCAAGCGCCGCATCGTAGGCCTTCCCCCGGTCGGAGCGCTGAAGCACCGTGGTAGCGCGCGGCGCCAAACCACGCGGGCGGCTATGCAGATACGACAAAGTCATGTCGCCGAAGAAGGTGAGGGCCAGCGTGCGCGGGATAGGGGTGGCAGTAAGATAGAGGGCATCAGGTGCGGGGCCTTTCTGAAGCAACCTCTGCCGCTGCCCCACTCCGAAGCGCTGTTGCTCGTCAATTACCGCCAGGGTGAGATTGGGGCACACAACATCTGGCTCCAACAGCGCATGAGTGCCAATCAGCACGGAAACAGCACCGGAGGCAAACCCTTCCAGAAGTGCTCGCCTCTCCTCGGAGGGCGTCCGGGCGGTGAGCAGCCCGCAGGGTACCCCCGCTTTCTCCAGCAATGGCCCAATGGAGTCGAAATGCTGAGAGGCCAGCACCTCTGTTGGGGCCATGAACATCCCCTGGCCGCCGGAATCCGCCGCTGCCGCCAGCGCAAAAGCGGCCAGCACCGTTTTGCCAGTGCCCACGTCGCCCAAAAGCAGATGGTTGGCCACACGCGGCGCGGCCATCTCCTCGAAAATATCCCCCAGTGCCTGCTGCTGCTCGTCGGTAAGGGAAAACGGCAGCGCCTCCCGCAGGGCCGCCACCCGCGGGCCGTCCACACAATGGCGCACGGCCTCCAAATCTGCCACTTCCTGGCGACGTCGCAGCATGAGGAAGAGCTCCAGCAGGAACACTTCTTCGAACGCCAGGCGACGCCGAGCCGCCTTCGCCTCGTCCAAGGTGCGAGGGTCGTGCACAGACGCAAGCGCGCTGCCCCGAGAGGGCAGCCGGTAGCGCAGGCGCAGCTCCAAGGGCAACGGATCCTCGCAGCCGCGGGCAAGCCCCAGCGCCTCCTGCACAAACCGCAACATAAATGCAGCGGATATCTTTCCAGAAGCGGGGTGCACGGGGATGATTTTGCCGCGGACAACCGCCCCATCCCCCACCTTCTCGATGAAGGGATTAGTCATGCGCTTGAAGCCGTAGCTGAACTCCACTTTTCCCGCTACCGCAACGCGATCGCCCGCCTTGAAGGTTTTCATAAGCCATGGCTGGCGGAAAAACGTGACCATGATCAAGCCAGACGCATCGGTTATGGCCATCTCCACCAGCTGCAAGTTATAACGGGGCTTCTTCAACTTCATCTCGTGAACAGTGCCGCAAATAGTGCAGGATTGGCCGATGCGCGACCCCTCCACCGTAACCACTGAGGAGAGGTCGATGTATCGGCGCGGATAATGCTCCAGCAGATCGCGCACGGTGAAAATGCCCATAGAGGCCAAAGCCTTCGCCCGGACAGGGCTCACTTGGGGCACATTGGCAACCGGCTCGTCCAAAAAGAGAGAGGCTTGAACCCGATCGATCATGGCCTATTCGACGGAAAACACAACCGGATACAGCGGCTGATCGCCACGGTGGGCGTCAATCTCCAAATCTTCGAACTTCTCTTCTATGCGCGCAGCAAGGGTCTCAAGCGCCTCATCGGAGAAATCCTCGCCGGCCAGCAAGGTGCAGGTGTCGGCGTCCTGCGCCTCCATGGCCGAGAGCAGCGCGATAACCACATCGGATACATCGGACCCAACGGCCTCGATGGAGCCGTCTGCTATGCCGATCACATCGCCAGTGACAATGGGGTTGCCGTGGGCATCGCGGGAATCTTTAATGGCAGTGGTAACTTCGCCCGTTTTGACCTCGGCGAATGCTTCGGTCATCTCCTCAACGTTGGTTTCAAGCGATGCGTCTTGATCGATGGCGAACAGAGCCGCAAAGGCCTGCGGCACGCTTTTCGTGGGCACTACCGCGCAGGGTTTTTCCGCTAGCTGACAGGCGGACTGGGCCGCCATGATGATGTTGGAATTGTTGGGCAGGAACACGATGGAGGCGGCATTGACCTTCGATGCGGCATCCAGCAGATCCTTAGTGGAGGGGTTCATGGTCTGGCCTCCCGACACCACGACATCTACCCCCAGGCTCTTCAGAATCTCAGCGTTCCCCTTGCCGGCGGCCACTGCCACAAAGCCCAGCGGCTTTTCCTGCTGCGCCTGCTCCTGCTCCAGTTTCTGGGTGCGCTCCTCGCTCTGCAGCTGCATGTTGTGGATGAACACCTCGGAGATCTGGCCACGCTCCAAGAAGTAGGCCAGCACCTTGTCGGGAGTATTCGAGTGCACGTGCACCTTGAACTTGGGCACATCGCCCACACACAGCTCGCAATCGCCCATGGTGGACAGGAATTGCAGCGCCTCCTCGCGGTCCAGCGTATCGGAATCCACCAGAAACTCGTTGCAATAGCGGTACTGGGAGCCCTCCCAATCGTTGATCTGCTCTATCTCCACCTTCGGTGCCGTCTCGCGGGAAAGGGCCAGCACATCGCCAAGGGTTCCCTCCTTGCCCATCAGAGCGGAGGCAAAGCCGTCAAAGAAGATGGCAAGGCCGAAGCCGCCGGCATCCACCACGCCGTTCTCCTTCAGCACCGGCAGAAGGTCGGGGGTACGCTGCACGGAGGCATAGGCTTCGGAGACGATGGACTCCATGGCCTCATCCACAGACATCTTGGCGCGGGCCGCCGCCTGCGCCGCAGCCGCACTGTCGCGCAACACGGTGAGGATGGTGCCCTCCACTGGCTTGCGCACCGCCTGGAAGGCCACATCTTGCGCACGGGCGAAGCACTTGGCGATTGCCTCGGCGTCTAGGGCTTCAACCCCCACGCTGCCCTCGCACAGGCCGCGCAGGATCTGGGAGGTGATGACTCCGGAATTCCCGCGAGCGCCCATCAGGGCACCGGACGTGATAGCCTTGCGCACCTCGTCGCCGGTGGCGCCGATGGTGAGTTTGGCAAGATTGCTCACCACGCTTTCGATGGTAAGCGACATGTTAGTGCCAGTATCGCCATCGGGCACGGGGAACACGTTGAGCCGATTCACTTCCTCTTTGCGCGAGCTCAGCTGTCCGCTGGCAGAGGCAATGGCATTCAGGACATCGTTGATGGTATAGGCTTTTGACATGGGTTGAGCTACTCCTTAAGCGAAGAACTGCCGCGAGCGCGCGCTGACGGCAAAGTGCCTAGCGGCGGATCTTTACGTCCTGGACGTGTACCTCTATGGCCGATACGGGAACGCCCGCTTGGTCCTTGAGGGCAAAGGACACTTGGTCGATAAGGTTTCTGGACACCGTCTGGATATTGGTGCCGTACTCGATCACAACATAGAGATCGACGCGCAAGCCAGCCTCCTCGCTGCGGATAGTGACGCCACGGCGCAGGCGCGATGCAGGAAGAATCTTCGCGATGCCGTCCGCGGCATTGGGCGCGGTCATGCCCACTACTCCATAGCACTCCATGGCAGCATTGCCCACTATGTCGAGCAATACATCGTTCGCCACGTGCAGATTGCCGGGAATCGTTGTGCTCACGATGACTCCTTTCAACTATCATGTTCAAGCCGCACGGCAAATCCACATCGGCGGTTTCGGGCGTGCGGCGGTCAGGTCAGCCTTTGCAGTATAGCGCATCTTCGCCGCTGGCCCCATTATGACGCCATTCAAAGGTAGCATTTTCCATAAGTTTCTCTTGTGAGGGAATTCCAAGTTGTGGTATAGTGTTTAGCGCTTTTTGTCCTCAACGGGTAAAACCGATAGAATTTGGAGTTGATTGACATGTCTAAGGTATGTGAAATTTGCGGCAAGCACCCGGTAGCAGGCCGCAGCATCAGCCACTCGCACCGCGTTTCCAACCGCGTGTTCCGCCCCAACATCCAGAAGATGACCATCAAGGATTCCAACGGACATGTGCGCAAGGCGAACATCTGCACCACTTGTCTGAAGAGCGGCAAGGTGGAGCGCGCATAGCATTCAGCCTCTCTGAACTT
>CANSTH010000061.1 GCA_947649875.1 uncultured Parvibacter sp.
CGCGATAGGTGCACTTCAAAGGGTGCAGACGGGTTATGCCGGTGCCGCCGTGGTAGCAGCGGGCGTCCATGGCCTGAGAGAGCGTTTCGGCGTGGCGAAACGCGCTGGAGAACAGCGGCACCATCAGCGCTGAAAGCGAGCGCATGCCGCCGCGAAACGGATTGGCGGTGAAGTGGGCGCCGCGGCTGAGCTGGGCCTTGTGCACCGTGGACAGCTCCTGGGCAAATTGCGGCAGAAACCGCAAGGCTATCCCTAAGATCATGCCCATCTCATGGGCCGGAAGCCCCAGGCGCGAGAAGGGGCGCAGCAGCCGCTCGAAGGCGGCGGTGATATCCAAGGTTGTGGTGGTGAGGGTGAGCAGGCTCATGGCCAAGAGCAGCAGCAGAAGGCGCACCGCGATGAAGGCGGCCGATTCCAGGCCCTTTTGGCTGATGCACAGGATGCCCCACTGGAAGTACACGTGGCCCCCTTGCACGAACAGCACGTTCAGCAGCGCCGTGAACAGCACCAGCACCAGAAGCGGGCCGATGGATTTCAGCGCCCGCAAGGGAGGGATGCGGGAGGCACCGTAGAAGGCCAAGATGAACAGGGCCGCCACTGCCAGCGCCACCGGGTTGCCGGCGCAGAAGATGACCGCCATGAGCGCCAGCGACAGCAGGAACTTCACCCGCGGGTCCATAGCGTGCACCAGGCTCTCTTCCGGCCAATACTGACCTATAAGCATCTGGTTCATGACAGCGGCGCCTCCCCCTTGCCCCCCGCGGCAGGCGTGAGCGCGCGGGCGATGGCGTCCGCCAGCTGCTCTTCGGAAAAGAAGCCCTCTTCCAGCGGGAAGCCCTCCTTGCGAAGGGCCTCGGCGAAAGCAGCGGGCGAAGGCAGTCCCAGCCCCACCGCTTTCAAGCGTTCGCCGTCGGAGAACACCTCGCAGGGCGCGCCCGACAGGTATACCTCCCCTTCCGAAAGTACCAGGATGCGCGTGCAGCGGGCCGCCAAATCGTCCATGGAATGGGAGGCCATCACCACCGTGGCGCCCTGGGCGTGAAACCGCGACACCATATCTAAGAAATCCTCGCGCGAACGGGGGTCCAGCCCGGCGGCCGGCTCGTCCAGCACAAGGATGTCCGGCTCCATGGCCAATACCCCGGCAAAGGCGACCCGACGCTGCTGGCCGCCGGAGAGGCTGAAGGGCGAGCGGTCTTTCAGCTGCTCGAAGGGAAGCCCCACCTGCCCGAGCGCCTCTTCCACCCGCCGGGCTACCTCATCTTCCCCCAAACCCATGTTGCGGGGGCCGAAGGCCACGTCGTCGAACACTGTGGCGGCGAACAGCTGGTTCTCGGGATACTGGAACACCAGCCCCACCTGGCTGCGCACCTCTGCGGCCACCTCCTTGCGGGCCAGGCTGGCGCCATCGGCAAGCACCTGCCCCTCAGTGGGATGCACCAGGCCGTTCATGTGCTGCAGCAGAGTGGACTTCCCCGACCCGGTATGGCCGGCAATCCCTAAGAACTCCCCGGGCTCCACCGCAAAGCTCACGTGGCGCAGCGCCCAACGGGCATCCGGCGCGTTGCCCCACTGGGCCTTGGCAGCTTGCTCCTTCTTCCCCTTCCGCTTTTTCTCAGCGCTCTTCCCTTCGTAGGAGTAGCTCACATCGTCGAACTCAAGGCGCATAGCTCCTCCTTCAGGGCATCGTCGGTTATGCACACGGGCACGTTCACGCCGCGCTGGCGCAGCAGCAACGAGAGGCGGCAGGCGAAGGGCACCTCCAACGAGAGCTGCTGCAGCTCGTCGGCCCGCACCAGCACCTCTTGCGGTGTGCCGTCCATGCGCACCTGGCCCTCGTCCAGCACCACTACCCGCTGCGCACTGGCCGCCTCTTCCATAAAGTGGGTGATCATAACGATAGTCATGCCCTCTTGGTGCAGCTGGCGCACCACCCGCATCAGCCCCTTGCGGCCGCGGGGGTCCAGCATCGCGGTGGCCTCGTCCAAAATGAGGATGGCCGGATCCATGGCCAGGATGCCGGCGATGGCCACCCGCTGCTTCTGGCCGCCGGAAAGGGCGAAGGTCTCGTGCTCCTCGAAGCCCTGCAGCCCTACCTCGGCCAGGGCATCGGTCACCCGCTGGCGCAGCTCGGGATTGGGAATGCCGAGGTTCTCAGGGCCGAAGGCCACATCGTTCTCGATGAGGGAGGCCACCAGCTGGTCGTCGGGGTTCTGGAACACCAGCCCCGCGTTCGAGCGGATGAAGTAGGTGAACTCCGGGTTCGCCGTGTCCTTCCCGAACACCTCCACCGCGCCCTCATCGGGCACCAGCAGCGCGTCGATGTGCTTGGCGATGGTGGACTTGCCCGACCCGTTGCCCCCCAAAAGGCAGAGGAACTGGCCTTGAGGCACCTCTAGATTAAGGTTCTGAAACACGAAACGCTTTCCATCATAGGAGAAGCCGGCATCGCGGAAGCGGACGAAGCTGTTGCTTGAATCTTTCGCCATGAGCGTCCTTTCGATTGGGGCAAGTCAGCCTTAGCGCCCCTTCACCTGGTTCTTCTCAGGCGTGATGAGGTTCGAAACCGCCTTGTACACCACCACCGTCAGCACGGCGTTCAAACCGCCTTTGAGCAAGTTGAAGGGAAGCAGTATCGGCACGATCATGTCCACCACCGCCTGGAAGGGCACGCCGAGCCATGCCGGAGTGAGCAGCAGGTTGCCCAGCACCGCCATCACCGTGGCGCCCAAAACGCCAAGCCCGAGCCCCAGGAAGGCGCCCTTGAGGGTGTGCATGCGCTTGTACACGAAGGCGGAGGGCCACACAATGCCCACGATGACCATGATGTTCATGAGCGCTCCGGTGAAATCGGCCATGAGGATGCCGTGGGCCACGCAGGACACGATGCCGCAGGCAAGGCCGGCAGCGGGGCCGAAGGCGAAGCCGCACACCAGCGCCGGCATGGCGGAGGCGTCGTACTTCAACCACGTGACGCCCGGGAGCAGCGGGAACTCCACGAACGACAGCAGCACTGAAATGGCGCACAGAAGCGCGATGGTGACCAGCGTGCGCGTGGACCAGTAGTTGGTGTTGGCCAGCGCCTTTTGGGCCGTGGGAGCCTTTGGAGCCGTGGGGGCCTTGGGCGCAGACGGCGTTTGCCCTGCGGCTGCGGGCACCTTCGCCTCTTCGCCGTTCTGGGTGTAATCGACAGGATTCTTCGGCATTGAAGCCACCTTCTTTCCCGGGGAGCCTATTGTTCGCTCAAGCAGCGTTTCTTTCCCCGAAAAAGAAACGAGCCTCATGAATTCCCATTCACAAAGGCCCGTGGTGTTCGCCGGAATATTTGCTCCAGCGAATACTGCCTCTTCCATCCGGACTGTAACCGTTGGTCCTCGATTCTCACGAGGTCAGCCACAACGCCGAAGCGATGCGGGTCGCGGACTGCGCGGCCACAAGATGCCGCTCACCGCCAGTGGGGAATTTCGCCCCGCCCTGAAACAGAATTCACGCCCCGCATTGTAGGCAACTCCCACACCATGCGCAAGGCAACAGCCGCAAATCCACCCAAACGGTTCCGGAAAACACGTTTTTCTACCGAATCATTTCAGCAAACATCGCCTTAATGGAAGCGATATCATCCTCGGCAAGACGACCAATACGTCCCGCATTGCCCAGATAACCGGCGGGAATCTCGGCAATGCGGTCGAGCCGAGCAATGGAGGGCTTAGCGAGGCCCGCTGCCTCCCATTCTTGTATGAGGTAATCATGTTCCAGGGAGAGCTTGTTGGCCGCGCTCGTCACCATCGTTACGAGCGTTCCATCCGGGCGTGTCGCCAGCACAATGACCGGTCGGAACTTGTACCCACTACTGCCGACGTAGTCAAATCGCGCGTGCCAGACTTCCCATGGTTGAGGCTCTTTGTCACTCATCGCCGTCATCCCATTCTGCCGGCAGCACAACAACGCCCTCCGCATTTAAAGGGGCTCTGTAGGCCACCGAAGAGATGGCGTCATACGACGGCACCTCCGGACGCAAGTCAAACGGCAGACCGCCAACCTCGATCGACTTGATGAGAAACGTGTTGATCGCGTCATTGAGGCTAAGGCCCCATCGAGCGTATACCTCAGTCGCATCTCGCTTCACTTCATCAGATGTGCGCGTCTTGATCTCCGCACGCCTTGCCACTGCAGCCGTTGCCATATGGCACCTCCTTCTATCAGTACCCATATTATACCCACTTTGGGTACATAAAGGAAACGCCAACCTAATAGACAAGGCTCTGTTACATGCCTTGACGAAAACCCATGCTCTCTCACAATACTCTGCTGTGGCAAACTAGGCAAAAACCCAAGAACCCGGAGGGCGAACATGACCGCGCGGAAATTGCATACTGTTGAGAAAAGGATGATCCCGTCCTCGGATCGCGATATACGGGTCCTCGTCATGCGCCCCACGGAAAACGCGCGGCCGAGAGAAAACACTCCAGGCATCCTGTGGCTTCACGGAGGAGGCCATCTTCACGGCATGTACCAGAAGATACTCCTGCCCCATGCGCGCCTCCTGGTGGAAAAGTACGGCGCCGTGGTGGTGGCCCCGGAATACCGCACCGCGTTCGAGAAACCGTTTCCCGCCGACCTGGAAGACTGCTACGCCGCCCTGCTTTTCCTAAAGGCCCACGCCGACGAGCTGGGAATCAACGATGCGCAGATCATGGTGGGCGGAGAAAGCGCCGGAGGCGGCCTCACCGTGGCCACCTGCCTTTTGGCGCGCGATCTCGGCGAGGTCAACGTCGCCTTCCAGATGCCCCTCTACCCCATGCTGGACGACCGGGAGACCGCTTCTTCGCGGGACAATCACGCGCCCGTGTGGAACACGCGCACCAACCGATTCGCCTGGAAGTGCTATCTCCGCAACCTAGACGGCGCAACACCACCGTCTTACGCCGCCCCTGCCCGCGAGACCAATTACGTGGGTCTGCCCCCTGCCTACACCTACGTCGGCACCGAAGAACCGTTCTATTGCGAAACGCTTGAGTACGTCGCGAACCTCAAGCGCGCAGGCGTAGAAGCATCAGTGGACGTATACCCCCACTGGTTCCACGCCTACGACATGCTGCTCCCCTTCGCGAAGAAGTCGAAAGAAGCCGTGCGGCGCTTCGAAGAGCGCTACCTCTATGCCACCGAGCACTATTTCGCCCCACAAGAGAACCCCCTCTCCGCAGGATAATCAAAGTCTCAATCGAAAGGAACCAACTATGGATGCTGACAAAAAGAGGGAACTGCGCGCCGCCTACAAAGAGCGCCCGCGGGAGGCGGGCGTCGTCTTCGTCACGTGCAGCAAGACCGACGAGATATTCCTCGCGGATGTCATCGATGCTCCGGCGGCGTTCAACCGAATGCGTTTCCAGCTGTCGTCAGGGCTCTACCCGGACAAGCGGCTGCAAGCCTTGTGGGACCAGCACGGCGAAAGCGCCTTCGAGTTCGGCGTGCTACAACGCCTCGACCCCAGTGATGCGGATACGAACATCGCCGAGGAACTTGAAACGCTCCTCGACCTCTGCCTGGCCGAGCGTCCGGAAGCCACCAAACTGAAAGCCGCCCACGGCGCTCGCTCGGCGGCCCGCTAGCACACCTTCATGGCGGTGCCGTACGCCAGCACTTCGACGACGTCCTCGATGAAGTTCGATGTGAAGCGCACGAAGCAACCGGCCTTCGCGCGCTTCGACTACTGCCCGCCCTCCCCCGACCAGGACCACCACTACCTCTGCACGATATTCGCTTGATTGCCGAGAAGTACTCGGCACTCCGATCCGCTAGACACCATGCGCAACAAGGTGTTGCTTGAAAGGTGCGGCGCGGCCGGGCAGAATGAGCTCATGCGAGAACACGGGTGGCCATCTGGGCGCCCTTACGAGAAATGACGAACATGGCGTACAAGTAAACTCTTGACGCGGCGCGGGAGCAGCGCGGCATGACGCAACAGGATCTGGCCGAAAAGCTTTACGTTACGCGTCAGGCGGTGTCGCGCTGGGAAAACGGCGAGACCGAGCCGTCCGTGGACATGCGCAAGCTCATCGCGGCCGTGCTGGATGTCCCGGTCATCCAGCTCTTCGACATCGACGTGACACAGCTGTGCCAATGCTGCGGCACTCCCTTCACCGTCCCCAACATGCCCCACGGCACCGAGGCCGACGGCGCAGAGAACGCCTCGTACTGCAAGTGGTGCTACGACGGCGGCCAGTTCGCGTACCACAGCGAGGACGAGCTCATCGAGAAGACGGCCCCCTTCCTCATGGAAGCCACGGGCATGTCCCAGGAGGAGGCCGTCTCGTTCATGGGCGTCCTCGTCCCGCACCTGAAGCACTGGCAGAAGTAGCGCGAGGGGGCGTTTTCAGCTCGCTGCGGCACGGTATGCTATAGTCCTCAAAGTTTCACGCGCGCATGGAAGGGGCGCTATGGCATTCTGCATTGAAGACATCGAGCTTTGTGGCGATACCGCTCTGTTTGCCGAACTGGTCGCCTGTTGGCGAGCCTCGGTGGAGGCAACGCACACGTTTCTCACGCCGGCCGACATCGAGCGCATTGCGGCCTATGTGCCGAATGCGATTGCATCCGTCGCGCACCTGGCGGTTTGCTGGGACGAGAGCGACCAAGTCGTGGGCTTTATCGGCGTCGATGGCGCCATGATCGAGATGCTGTTCATCCACCCGTCCCGGCGCGGCCAAGGGCTGGGAACGCACCTACTCGACCACGCCACAAGCGAGTACGGCGCCACCTTGGTGGACGTGAACGAGCAGAACGAGCAAGCCGTCGGCTTCTACGAGCACCATGGCTTCCAGGTGTTCGGCCGCTCGGAAACCGATGCCATGGGCGATCCCTTCCCTATCCTGCACATGCGCCTGCCGCGACAGCACGAAATTGCTACAGATTGACGCCAAGCCACGGACTTTTTCGTCGCCGTGCTATGTTTCCGCCATCAGACGATTGCGGAAAGGCAGGGAGAACATGCTGCAAGAAGCAGCGTCCACGAGCATCGCAAACCGCAAAGACCCAAAAGGCCCCACCGTAGCCTTCGACAAGACGGGATGTGCGGCCCTTCTGCGGAAGCATCCCCAACTGGAAGACCGCGTGCAGCGCACCATTTTGGGGCAGCTGGACGCCGGGATGTTCAAGTCGAAGTTCGCCACCTCAGTGCGCTGGCATGGGCTTCCTCTTTGGGAATGTCGCGTCAACGAGAAGTCTGTCGGTGCCGTCCGGGCCGCCTTCGCCGTGCAGGGCGAGACGGCCACCATCGTCTACCTTTCCCCCACGCTGCAGAAGAAGGCCTTCACCGCCGAACTCGAGCGCTTCCTCGCACGGCGGCAGCCTTAGAAGCAGACGGCCAACGACACGTAAACCATTGGACATCATCGCTTCACGCGCGGGCCCACAGCAGTAGCCAGCACTTCAAACAACAAAGCTAGGGCCGCAGCCAACCCCATAGATTTGCTGCGGCCCTTCATCGCGCGATCCGCCGATTCGGAATGTAAAAAAGCTGACCTTTTCTGCCTGTTGCCTACTCGAAGCGATAGAGGTCGGCAGTGGCCTGTTTGAAGTCCTCGTACACTTCGGCAGCTATGGCCTCGTCCTCCACCAGCTCGAAGGCAGAAGGCTGGCCATCTTCGTCCAAGTCGGTCACCTCCAGCAGCACCACTTCCCCGCTCGAAAGCGCCGGGTTGTCCTCGTCGATAGGAAAGAAGAAGCCATAGGACTTGCCCCCGTGCAGGATAAGGCCCAAAAACTCCAAGTCCAGCGTGTCCCCCTTCTCGTCTTGAAGCGAGATAACCACCCCCTCCTCGGTGGGCGGACAAAAGTTAGGGGCACTCCCCTCGCGGATTTCAGCTGCCACGGCTCCTCCTTCCCTGAGTTTTATCTACATGCTTCTACTTTCGTTGGTTGCGCTGGGAGCGCTTGCGAGCGCGCTCTGAGGCACGACCGGCCTTGCGGGCCGCCTCTTCGGCCGCTTCCAGCATCTCGGCATCGGAGATGTAGGTTTCCGACGCGCGATAAGAAGTAGCAGCCTTCTTCTTCTTCTCGGCATTTTCTTGCACCTTGCGCCGCGCCGCCTCTTCGCTCTTGGCACGCAGGGCAGCAGCTGAAGCGTCTTCCGAGACAGAGCCGTTGGCAGCCTGAGCTTGCGCCTCAGCAGCCTTCGCTTCCTTCTCCAAGCGCTCCACCGGCACGGAAGCCAGCGCGGGCGCCCCCTTCATCTCCATCTCGAACAGGCCCACTTCGGTGCCATAGCGCTTTTGCAGCCGTGCGTAACGGGGCTCGCGGGTCTTCCACATGGCGTAGAGCGGCGTCGCAATGGCAATGGACGAGTACGAGCCCGCGATAAGGCCGATGGCCATGGCAAAAGCGAAGTCCTTCAGGGTCTCGCCACCGAACAGCAGCATGGCAAACACCGGGATGAACGAGGTGACGGTGGTGTTGATGGTGCGCAGGAACACCTGATTGATGGAATGGTTTGCCATGCTCATGAAGGTGCAGCGGATGTTCTCTTCCTTCATGTTGTCGTTGATGCGGTGGAACACCACCACCGTGTCGTAGAGCGAGTAGCCCAAAATGGTGAGCAGGGCCGCGATGGTGTTGGGGTTCACCTCGCGTCCCACCAGGGCGTAGATGCCCATCACCAGTATAAGGTCGTGGAACAGCGCCACAATGGCCATGATGCCCATCTTGTACTCGAAGCGGATGGCGATATAGATGATGATGAGCACGATGGACACGAAGAACGCGATGAGAGACGAGCTGATGACGCTGGGCCCCCAGTCAGGACCGATGGTGGTCACCTCGAAATCGGAGGAAGTGAGCCCTAAGCTGGTGGCCACTGCAGTGGCCACATCGGTGGCGTCCTCGGCCGACATGGTGGTGGTGCGCACCAAAAAGCCCGGCTCGCCATTGGTAGAAGTGGTTTGGATGACGGCATCGGGCTCGCCGGCATCGTTGAAGGCATCGCGCATCTGCTCGGTGGTGATATCGCCCGTGCCGTGGAAGGCAGTGGAGCTGCCGCCGATGAACTCGATGCCGAAGTTCAAACCGCGGATGCCCACAATTACCAGGCAAAGGGTTACCACCACGGCCGCTACGGTGAGCAGTATCTTGCGGTAGCCCATGAAATTGATGTCGTGCTTGATGAAGCGGCCCTTCAGCTTGGCCAGTTTCGTCTCCACAGCCTTGGCCCTTGCCGTGCCCGCATCTGCCTCCAGCACCGCGTCGCTCTCGGCGGCGTTCATCTGGATGCCAGTTTCGGCCTCGGCCACTGGCAGCCCCTCCACATCAGCCGCTTCCCCGTACACCTTGGCGGCGGCCTCGCAGTCGGAGATGCCCCAGAAGCCGGGGTGCTTCGCGATGGCCTTCGGCGCCAGCAGGCGAATGATGGGGGCCTTGAACAGCAGCATCATGGCGATGTCGCAGAAAATGCCCAGCGCCAGCGTGAGGCCGAAGCCCTTAACCGAAGCGCTGGCCAGGAAGAACAGGCACAGCGCAGACACCAGCGTTACCAAGTCGGCATCGATGGAGGTGAGAATGGCGTGGCGCACGCCAGACTTCGACGCCGCCTTCACCGAGCGGCCCATGCGAATTTCCTCGCGGAAGCGCTCCAGCGTGAGCACCGACGAGTCGGCGGCCATGCCCACGGTAAGCACGATGCCGGCAATGCCCGCCAGCGACAGCGAGAATTGGCCAAACCAAGACAACAGCGCCAAGATGCCCAAGTAGAGGACGGCGAAGATGGCCATGGCCCCAGCAGTAATGAGCCCCAGGCCCTTGTAGAAGAACAGCAGGTACAGCATAACGATGCCAAGGCCGATGAGCGCCACCAGCACACCGGCGGCCAGCGCCTCTTGCCCCAGCGTGGGGCCCACTACCTGGGCTTGGGCGTATTCGAAGTTGATAGGCAGAGAGCCGCTCTCCAGCACCGTCTCCAGGCTTTGGGCCTCTTCCAACGTATAGTTGCCAGTGATGGACACCTGGCCGTTGGGAATTTCCCCTTGCACGGCCGGGGCCGATTGCACTTCGTCGTCCAAGATGATGACGATCTTGCCGTGGTCGGCGGCCAGCTCGCGGGTGGCCTCGGCGAAGGCCTGGGCGCCCTGAGAGTTGAGGGTGAGGTTCACGGCATAGTAGGAAGAGGTTTCGCTGGCGCGGCCAATGTCCACACGGGAGATTTCAGAGCCGGTGATGAGCGGGGTGTAGGTACCCGGCTGCACCGTGAGGTGCTGCACCTGGCCAGAGGGGAAGCTGTAGCCGAACTCGTCGGTGATAGTGCCCACGGTACCGTAGTCGCCCTGCTCGATCTTGTTCTTCACCTCTTCATCGGTGAAGGAGTCAAGGCGCGCGAACACCAGCTGGCCGGTTTTGCCGATGGTGTTCAGCGCCTCTTGGGTGTCGGACAGGCCAGGAATCTGCACCAGAATCTGGTTGTCGCCTTGAAGCTGCACCACCGCCTCGTTGGCGCCCAATGCGTTCACGCGGGTCTCGATGATGGCGCGCGACGCCTCCATGTCCTCCGCTGTCACCGCACCTCCGTCGGTGTTCTTGGCGGTAAGCACCACCGAGAGACCGCCCTGGATGTCGAGGCCTTGGTTGATGCGCTCGTTAGGCGGGGTGAACATGAATATGGACGCAATCACCAAAATAGTGGTAACAACGAGAAGCCATACATTGCGGCGATCGTGATTGGGTGCCGCGGGCTTCTTCGGGGTGCGCTCAAGTGCCATCTAAAAACTTCCCTCTTCTCAGTATCGGGGCCCCTTGCCAGCCCCGCTGTTCACAACATTCCTATTTTGCCACTAAACTGCCGCAGTGAAAACATGGGAGACAACTATTCTCCGTGGAGAACCACAACTATTCCCCTAGGTCAGGTTTGGAAATCCAAAAAAATATCCGCAGAATCTAGCAGATGAACATGGCATCGCCGAAAGACAGCATGCGGTAGCGCTGCTCGACCGCATGCGCATAAGCGGCCATGATGTTCTCCCGCGACGAAAACGCCGACACCAACATCATGAGGGTAGAACGGGGCACATGAAAGTTGGTGACCAGCGCATCAACCGCTTTGAACTGAAACCCGGGCAGAATGTAAAGGGAGGTTGCCTCCCGCTGCACAGGCCGCACCTTTCCTGTCTCTGCAGCAGCACTCTCTAGCGAGCGCACCGAAGTGGTGCCCACGGCAATCACCCGGCCCCCCGACTCCCGCGCGCTATTCACGGCAGCAGCGGTCTCGGCGGGCACACTGTAGAATTCGGTATGAATGACATGGGCTTCTGGGTTTTCCTCGTCCACCACGCGAAACGTGTCCAGCCCCACTTCCAGCTCGACCGTACGCCACTGCGCGCCGGCAGCCTTCACGGCATCGATGAGCTGGGGGGTGAAATGCAGCCCAGCGGTAGGCGCAGCCGCCGAGCTCTCGCGGCGGGAATAGACCGTTTGGTAAAGTTCCATATCGCCGGAGTAGCCCTTGATATAAGGAGGCAATGGCGTTTTTCCGGCAGCATGCAGAGCTTCGTCGAGCGATGGAAGCGAGGTGGTGAGCCGTGCGATGCGCTCGCCCTTTTGCCCCTCGGGCGCCCAATCAACCACTTCGGCGGACAGCACCACATTGCCACGAGAATCAGGAATATCCACCACTGCGCCGCTGCCGGGCTTGAGGCGCTTACCAGGGCGCACCAGCACTTCCCAAAGAGCGCTTTGGTTCGATCGCCTCTCTTGGCTCGACACCTCCCGCAACAAGAACACCTCGGCGGCTCCCCCGCTGCCGCGCTTGGCGCCCAAAAGCCGCGCGGGGCGTACACGCGTCTCGTTGACCACGAACACATCTCCCGGCCGCACATATTCCACGATGTCCCTGAATATGCGATCTTGCAACTGCCCTGTCTTGCGATCCATCACCAGCATGCGGCATTGATCGCGAACGGCCTGAGGTTCTTGGGCAATCAGCTCTTCGGGCAAGTTGTAATCGAAATCAGAAGTAAGCATGGCGCTCTTTCCACTGAAAACACAGAGCTGCCCATGCTACCACTACCTGCCCCCTATTGGGACCGGTTCTCGCGCAATGCCTTGAGAATGGCACGCTTTCGCTGTTGTTTCAGCTGATAGGCCTGCTTCTCCTGACGATTGCGCATGCGCTCACGCTCCTGCTGGGCCCGCGCCTCGGCGTTCTGCTCCTGCAGGGCGCGGCGCGCTTGGGCGCGCATCTGCTTGCGCGCCTCCCGCTCTACCCGGGCCTCTTCTTGGGAAAAGCGGCAGCCGCAGTAGTTCTGCCGGTACATCCCTTCCTCGCGGGAGCGGCGGGTGGCGGCATCGTAGTAGGGGCGGTAGTCGCTGAACACTGGCTGTATGCCATAGGCGGCACAGGCCCGCTCCAGCTCTTCCCGGATGATGGCGGTGTACTGGTAGGGACTCACCGAGAGAGTGGTGGAAAGCTCATCGAAACCGTTCGCGGCCGCATGCGCCGCCGCATCTTGGAAGCGCTGCCGATAGCAGGCGCGGCAACGGGCCTGACGGGCCTGCTCGGCAGGGTCAGTCTCCGGGGCGCTGGCAGAAGCCGCCCCTTCTCCGTTTCCGCAAGAAAGAGAAGCCACCTCACCTGCGCCGTCCTCTGCCGGCTGCGCCTCATGCACAATCACGCCGTAGCGCCGGACGGCCGCATCTCCCAGCTTGCCTGCAGTGCTTTCCCACTCCTGCGGCTCGTAGGCACCCTCCTCGAAGGCAAGCCCCTGTTCGCAGGCCCACGCGCGAATGGTGTCCCGCCGACGCCCGTACTCTTCGGGAGGATAGATGTTGGAGTTGGCATAGTACAGCACCGGCTGCACCCCCTCCTCCCGCATGAGCCGCACCGGCTCCAGCGAGCAAGGGCCGCAACAGGCGTGCAAAAGCCGCTTTCCTTTGTTTTCCCTCGTCTCCATGAGCGCTATACTACCAAATCGCGCCGCTTGCGCCCGCCCGCACGGCAATTGGGCGCAATATGCGCAGATATATTAAGCATTAGTTCACATATCCGGAAAAGGACTGCCATGGCTCTTTTCGACTGCACCATCGACGCCACAAGCGGCAACGCTCGGGCGATTACCTACCAAACCGCCCACGGGCCGTTCAGTACTCCCATGTTCATGCCGGTGGGCACCTCGGCCACCGTCAAAGGCATCACCGTGCCCCAGCTTGAAGCGCTCGGGGCTCAAGTAGTGCTGGCCAACACCTACCATCTCTCCCAGCGCCCGGGCCCCGAAATCGTGGCGGAGGCGGGTGGAGTGCATGGGTTTTCCGGCTATTTTGGCCCCATGCTCACCGATTCCGGCGGGTTCCAGGTCTTCTCGCTCGAGGATACCCGAAAGCTGGACGATGACGGCGTCACCTTCCGCTCGGTGTACGACGGCTCGTACGTGCGCTGGACGCCGGAAGAAAATATGCGCATCCAGGAGCTTTTGGGGGCCGACATCGCCATGCAACTGGACCAGTGCCCACCCTATCCCGCCACCCGCGAGTTCGTGCAGCGGGCGGTGGATCTTTCCAGCGCTTGGGCGAAACGATGCCTGGCCGCCCACGAACGCCCCGATCAGACACTGTTCGGCATCGTGCAGGGAGGTATGCACCTCGATTTGCGAATGGAGTCCATCCGCCGCCTTCGTGCCATCGAGGACGAAAGCGTGGCGAACGGCGGCCGTCGTTTCGGCGGCTTCGGCATTGGCGGCTATTCCGTAGGAGAAGACCACGAGACCATGTTCGAGACGCTGGGGCCGGTGGCCCGTGCGCTTCCGGAGGATCGCCCCCGCTACCTTATGGGAGTGGGCAACCCCACAACCTTGGTACGAGCAGTGGGCGAAGGGGTAGATATGTTCGACTGCGTGCTGCCCACCCGCACCGCCCGCATGGGCACCGCCTTCTCTTCCACAGGGCGCATGAAC
>CANSTH010000062.1 GCA_947649875.1 uncultured Parvibacter sp.
ATTTCCAATTTCTACGATTCAACCGACTATACCTTTACCAGCAAGGCCGACATAGACCGGATTACAGCGCCCTATGCACGGGTGGTGGAAGACAGCGGCTATCCCAATGGACGACCCATTGGCGGCAAGTTGTTTAGTTATTACTGCAACGATGGAATCGATGAGTGCATCGCATGCACCAACTACGCGAATGATTTGGCCGCCAATGCTGCGGGACTGCCTATTTTGGGGGACGCCCAGCCATGTCAGTGCATTGATAGGGCCTCATGCGATGCCCTTACTTGGAAGCTAGACAAGAACGGCCATTATCTGCCCTCAAATTTGAATCGTATTGTATACAAGAACTATGCCACGAAAAGCGATGGTACTCCCGATCTGTCAAAGATTAGAGATGCCTTCAACGATTCGAGCAAGCCCAACTATTACCTCACATGCAAGCCGGGCGCCGGTAATTGCGGCCCCGATGATTGCGGGTGGACAATTAATTGGAATGCCACCAGCTGGAGCGATCGCTATGTGCGCATTGGCTGCCCCGTCCACAATCGCAACCATCGTGAATTCATTCGCATTGATGAGATGCGGACCTTCGGGGTGCTGCCGGCCGATGCGATAGACGACGGCGTCTACCAGCGCGACTCTGGCTCGATTTCCCAAGAGACGGGAGAAGCTAAGCGCACCAACAAGCTGGTGCTGTTTGCCGGGCGTTACTACGAAGATCAAGATGGGGCAGTGGAACCGCTTGGCGATCCCCGCCTGCATGTGGAGGACTACTGGTTCCGCGACAACCATCGCCTCTCTGCTGCATCAACGGCAGGGTTGAACGGCAACAAGGGAACGGTAACGGCCAAGAAATTTGTGGATCGCATGACCGGCAAGGTCGCTTCCACCCGTGACGGTGGCGTAATGGCCGGCCTGAAGCTGCGCCGTTGGTCATCGCCTTTGGTGGACGTGCTGTACGAGGTAGAGCATGAGAGCGGATATGAAAAGTCTGGCGACACCACGGGTGCTGGCGCGAAGGAAGGCCAGAACCTGTTGCGTTCAGGAGCTTTGGGCGAAGCGAGCAACGATTCGTGGCAATACGGCGAGTCACTCTGGTATACCGCGAAGCTGTCCAATTTGGAAGGAGAGGATCATTTCGACGCCTCGCCCATATTCCATGGTAAATATGCGTTTGTATTCGACCTGCCGAAGGAGACTACCTACTTCACCAACCAGGCGTCCATGAGCTTCAACGATACTCCCGAGGGAATCGCGGCCATCTCGGCAGTGATGGCCGCCGGTGTGGAGTACGATGATGCCAACCCGCCATTTGTGGTTGAGTGGGGCCATACCTTGCGTTCCAGCGGGCAGTATGTGGTGGAGCATCTTACCCCCAAACAGCTTATTCAAAGGGGCTGGACCGTCAACATAACCGTACAGCCCGATTATGGCACTGCCACAACCGATAATCCGCAGTTTGCCAAGCCTGATGGTGATGACCCTTCTGACGTGGTGAATCCTGCCGATGTGCGCTATGGCACCACGAAAGAGAAAGAGCATGGCAGCGAGAAGGTGGTCATCGAGGTGGCCATGCCCGACGATGCCTCCGATGCCGAGTTCGAGAGCTTCGACACCATGTTGGAAGCCTACTGGGGCGGTATTCATCCCACTGGTTATTTAGGGGTGGGGGATACCCTTACCGTGAAGGTGCGGGCGCGCATCGACAATCTGCCCAATGAGGCTTATGTCAAATCCCGTTTCCCCGATACGCTTTCTTACAAGGACAAGATAAGCAGAATCAGCACCTGGCGCGGTGAGAACTCGGACGTGCACATTACGTTGCACGACTCTCAGCTTAACTGGATGGATGAAAACTACAATGGAGCTGGATGGCGTCATGTATTCGCCGATGGCACAAGCGAGGCGAAGCCTGTTCAGCTGTTGCAGTCAGCACCCGATCCCGATCCGGACCCCTATACCATTCATCCCTATTCGTTTGCGCTGCAGGATATGACCCGTTGGCGCATGGATGCCGATGACATTGATCGTGACCACGAGGCATATCTGCAGCAAGATAACGGTGCGCTGGTACCGGCTGAGGACTTTGACGCCGATGGGGACATGGGCGATATCTACCTGGCGGCCACATCGGGCACCTTCAAGATTTGGTGCCCCAGCTCTTCGGTGCGCGGTGACACCTATGCCTTGAGGTCACTCGTCACCGATCAGGACTTTACGGTGAGCTTGGCCAACGATGCTTTCTGGCGCAGCGACAATCAGTTCTACATCACCCAAGCGGTCAATACTGGCGGTGCCGTGAACAGCTTTATCATGGATTGGCAGTTGCCCTATTATGCCACCCAGAATTCATCCATTTTCGATACCCCTTACCAACTGGACAACTCGCCCATTTGGCGCGTGCGCAAGCAGAATGTGCAAACGGTGCTGCCGGGTGTGTGGGAAGTGGCCGGTGCCCAGTACAATGCCGATGGCAGTCCTGCCAACGAATTGGCGCGACAGGCAGAAAGTCTGCGCCTGTACGTATGGGCGCGAGTGGTTTCTACCGATATCAGCAACCGCAATAGCGTGTATTTCGAACAAAATGGCCCCAGCAACAATGTGTACGAGAATTACGCATTGCCGGGCACCGATGCCGACCGCGACTACTTCTACGGGGAAGACGATTTCACCAATGCGGACGGAACGTTTGCCTATGGCCCCGATGGAGGGTTGGTCAGCACCGACTTCAATACTGCCGATTCGGTGAACAAGACGGTGAATGTGCGCGACCCCAACAGCTCATGGGTGCTTTTGGCGGTGTACAAGGCCACTGACGAAGACAACAACAACCGTCCCATTGACGTGTCTTACCTTACCAGCGGTCAGCAGGACATTCGCCAAATCCGTTGGGTGGTGAAGGCGGTTGACGATGATGCCGCGACGGCTGCAGTGCTGGGTCCTGGCGATAATTTGGGCGCTACTACAGCCGATAGCAGTCTTCGCCAAATGCTGGATACTTACAAGTCTTATGAGAAGACGGTGCCCCATGGCTTGCGCCTAAAGGTGGACGCCATGCCCGACGACCCCTCTTCTCCGGTTACTGCCGCTGCCACTGCCGGCAGCCAGGAGGCCGACGAGCTGGATCCTGGCCGGTTGAATGTGGGCTGGAAAGCCGCTAAAACTCCGGATGGGCTTGACTATGAGCGCACCCATGCCGGCGATTACCAGCTTGAGTTGCGTGCCGTCATGCCAGAGTCGCTGCGGCAAAATGCCGCTGGCGTCAGCTGTCAGGTAAACGTGGATACCCGCAAGCCCATCAACGGTTCGGGGGCGCTGAACCCAGTGGACCCGGACGATGACATTGAGGCGTCGGAGACTCCATCGGTGCACTTGAACCATTTCCTTTCCGGTGTTTTGCGCTACGACGATACGAAGTACGTGGAGGTAGAGCGACAGCGAGTGGGCTTCTATCGGGTGCATGAAAAGCCGGCTCTGATGCTCACCATGGAAGAGGCGTATTTTGCCGGAAGTAAGACGAGCGGCTACGAGTGGAAGACGGGTGCGCCATCCCTGAACCTCACTAATTCCCGCATGATGCGCTACAAGTTGGTCCTTACCAATCTCGATCAGCAAATGCTGGCCAATTTGGGCATGACCAATGTGGAGCCAGATACCTGCATCAACCCTGACCTTTCTATCTTGTTCCCAGTGCTCGAGGACTACGGGGCGGCATCGCTTTTGGATAACAGCAAGCTAACCTATGTGCCCTACAGGGATGTGATTGCCACTGATAGCGAGGGGGCCGCAACGTGCCAGTTGAGCATGAAATATAGATCTGACCCTGTGCTTGTGGAGGTGACGAAGACCATCCCCGGCACGTCCATTACCTACACTACATGGGAAGTCGACCCGGATCATCCGGCCAAGAACATCGATGATGTCACGCCTATGTGGACGTACCACATCGAGAACCAGACCCCTTCGTTCCAAACTGCGAAACGCACCGAGCAGGTAACTACTACTTTGCCGGACGGTACCACCAGCACCGAGACGGTGATTACCGATGAAGACGACATATTCGACCTGGATCCCACCGATCCCACACGGGTGCATGCGCTTACCCTGGTGGATCCCGAGGTGCGTTCTGCTACTGATCCCCAGACTCCCGGTAGTCTTATTGCCGCCGACAAGATGAGGGATTTGTTTAGCGGGGCTGATGCCAAGTACATGAGTTGGCATTTTACCGGCCACGAGCTGGAGGACGGCACGCTGGATAGTGCTTCCTTGAACCCGGGTCAGGCCATTGTCATCGAGATTATGATGCCCGTTAAGGAGAATGCCGGCCCTTGGATGCCGTTAGATCAGCTGAAAACCGATGGCTTTGGCTACAAGGAAGGAAATTACGAGCCCTATCTCCCCCAAGACAACAGCAGCACGATGAGCACCAACTATGTGTATGATGGACGCGACTGGAACCTGGATGGCGACAACAATGAGATGCTAATGCAGGTGGAGCTGCCAGGCCTGAGCTTTGCCACGGTGGATGTGCACACGCAGGCGAAGGCCTCCTCGTCTGATTTGGGTAGCGAATACACGCGGGCGGTGCAGGGCCCGGTGGCGGTGCCGGAAGGCGGCAACTACACCTATCGCGCTCAGGCCATCAACCGCGGCATGGACGAGAACATGTCCCCCAACTACAAGCACGCCATCCTGTTCGACATCCTGCCTTATGAGGGGGATGTGCACGTGGCCAATGGCAACGGCGCTAACGCTACCGCGCGCAAGTCCACATGGAACGGCTGGATAGACGACCTCGACTCCATCAAGCTTACCATGAGCGACCCCACCGGCAGCCAGGGAGGCAATCGCGAACTGGGGCCGGCCGAGGCGCAGCTGTGGATTGGCCCCTACAGCTACGATGCTGCAGCCGATCGCATGGTGCCTCTGCAAGAGGAGGCGCTCCCGAAGGTCTGGTCGCTGCGCAACGACGTGAACAAGCTTGCCTATCTGAACGCCCGCCACGTGAACATCGACGCCAACGCCGAGCAGAACCTAAGGGACAGCAACTTCGTGAAGCTGGAGGAGCTGAAGGCCTACTGCGCCGCCCATTCCGACCAGGCGGAGAAGCTGCGCAAGGGCGCCCGTGCGGTGTGGGCCGAGATAATCAGCGAGCCTTTGTACCTTCCCAAGGTGGGCAACTTCCAGCTTACCTACGAGATGCACGCGCCCCTGAACCTGCCGAAGTACCTGGGCTCCACCAACGGCCAGGCCAGCGTCGACATGTCCGAGATCGTGAATCCCGGCCGTGCCGTGCGCCTGGCGGAGGTAACCCAGTGGAACAGCTTCGCCCAGCGCATCAACCAGCGGGGCGGCTCTAACGCCGACCGCACCGCCTTCTTGCTGGAGGATCCGGAAGCAGGCGCCTTCATCGATGCGCCGGACGAGCGCGGCTACGTGGGCGACTACGTGTGGGTGGACGCCAACTGGAACCAGCTGCAAGACGACACCGACGCCTCCGTCACTGGCACCACTGTGGACGACTTGGGCCGCACCACCACCTACCATCGCGGCGACAACGGCCGCTTCCTGCTGTCCACCGGCAAGACCTTCGATGCGAATGGCAACTGGATGGGCAACTTCCAAGACGGGGAGGGCAACTTGGTGCAAACCAAGGACGCTCTGATGGACCTCGACTTCGACGGCCAGGTGGAAGACCCTGGCGTGAACGGGGTAAAGGTGGAGCTGCTGAACCAGTACAACCAGCCGGTGAACCGCGAGGGCCAGGTGGCCAAGTGGCTGCAGCATCCGGAATCGGGCGTGTGGCGCTGGGTGCTGTACGACTCCGAGGGCAACGCCCCCGTGCTCACCGAAACTGGCGGTGGATGGATAGCGGCCGAGGCGGGCGAGGCGTTGTCCTTCACCACGGAATCTGACTACTACGGCAACCAGGGCTACTGGATTTTGTCCAACATCAATCCCAACGCGGTGAACGAGAAGGGGGAGCAGGTGCAATACAAGCTGCGCTACACCTTCCCCTACGAGTACTCCGCTTATGCCATTACCACGCAGCTGATTGGCCCCAATCGCGATAACCGCTTGGAGATAGAGCGCATTGAAGACGACCCCTCGACGCCCGTCAACGAGGCGGCGCTGGTGGCCACTACCGTTGACCCCATTCAGCTAAAGGTGCTGGAATACGACGAAGACGAGTTCAAGGATCTCGACCGTGAAGACATCTTCATGAACCCCGATCCGCAGCATCGGCAATACGATGCGGAGGCCACCAGCTACGATGTGGGCATTGCCCGCCCCATCACCTTCGACGGAACCGTGTTCCGCGATGATATGTTGGAGTCGGTGCAGCCTGCTTTCGAGTTCTCCGATGGTCGCGAGATCGACTACGACTACATCGATGGCTATCTGGATCACCAGCAAAATTACGGCAGCAGCGCCGCCGCCATCGAAACCTACCGTGAACAGCGTCTGGGCGGCATGCGGGTGTCGGTGCACCGCTACAGCCCCGTTACCCAGCAGGTGGATTTGCTGCCCACAGTGGATGTGGACGGCAACCCGGCGGTATACGACACTCTGCCCAATGGCGAGTTCCGCTTCCGGCTGCAGCCGGGCTACTCCTATGTGGTGCGCTGCAACGACACGGTTACCAGCCGCTTCTTGAAGCCTACTCCATACCTGTTCACCCAAGATCCGCTCTCTGAGCCCAATGCCGCCCAGCCGGTGTTCGACAACGACGTGTTCATCAGCAATCGCGGGGGCCTCAGCTACTTCGAAACCTATCCGTTCCCGGGTCAGGTGCCGCTGGACGCCGCCGGCCATGCTGTGTACGAGGCGGGCGATGAGTGGCGCGGCTATCAGATTTACAACAAGCTGGCGCTGGGATTCGTGGACGGTGCCCGCGGATTCGTGGGCAACAAGGTGTGGGAAGACGCCGACTACGACGGTGTGCAGCAGGAGGCCAGCGATGTGGGCATCGAGGGCGTGCGCGTGACCGCCGAGCAGTACTGGTGGAATCCCAACGCCAATGGCGAGGGCATCGGCGGCTGGCAGCTAGTGGAGAAGGAATTCCCCTTCGAGGTTACCAACCGCGCCGGCGTGTACGTGTTCAAGGGGCTGCCTACCTACGTGTACGATCCGCTGGACACCGAAGAGGGCAAGCCGGACGACTTGAAGCAGCGGTTCTTGGCTGGCTATCGCCTGCGCATCGACAACGAATCGCTGGCGCAGCTGCCGAACGTCTACAGCTTCACGCTGCGCCACAACGCCCATACGGCCACAGGCGCCTTGGACGGCGAGACCGATTCCGATGCCTGTGCGGTGGAGCTGCCAGGCCCCGATGATACGGCCTTTGGAAGCGGCACTGCGGCCACTGAGCTGGTGCACTACCTCAACGAGGCGGCTCCCTACAACGGCCTCGACCTGTCCTGCGGCCTGTTCGCCGACTCTATGATCGTGCTGGCGGGGCTCACCATGCCGGGCATCACTTCCGCCGAAAACATGGTGGAGGTGAAGGTGCCGGGCGGCGCCACCTATTCCTTCGACCTCACCAACGCCCAGCGCTACGACAACTGGGACGCCGGCCTGGTGCGGGTGCCCACGGCGGGCATCAGCGGCCGGGTGTGGCACGATGCCAACTACGACGGTGTGCAGGCCAAAGACGCTGCCGGCGGATGGGCCGCCTCCGAGCCGGGGCTTCCCGGCGAGGAAGTGGTGCTCACCCAGTGGTACTACGACCCCGGCGCCACCAATCCCGATGACAACGGCAGCCACTGGTTCCGTAACGAGAGCTTCGGAAACGATCAGCGCACCACCGGTATTGCCGGCGCGGTGGCCTACGACGGCTCAACCGCTGCGGCTCCCGGCCAGCCGGATGCCAACGACCTTGTACCGGGCGAGGTGATGGCGCTCACCGATGCCCAGGGCGTCTACCGCTTCGCCGCCCTGCCCACTGCGTGGACCGACGATGCCGGCAAACAGCGGCTGGCGGCCTACCGGGTGCGGCTGCGGGCGCTGCATGTGGACGACAACGGCACGGCTGATGTGGCCGACGACAACCATTGGCTGCCCACGCGGCTTCACGCTGGCGCCGGGGCTGCCGCCATCGCGGTGGACTCCGACCTGGTGGACAGCAGCGGGCTGGTGCTGGGCGACCGCGAGATGGTGGGCTCTGCCACGGCGAATCGCACGCAGGACGGCCAAGTGATACTGGCTCGTCGCGTGAGCGCCGCCCGGCCTGGACAGGCCTCCCAAGTGGCGGTAACCGCTGGCCAGTGCGCTGGTGGCGCGGCCGCGTTCGACTGGCTGCAGGTGCGCGACGACGCCGTTTTGGCCGACGGGGCCCTGTGGGTGCGGGGCGGCGATGCCGGCCAGCTGCCGCGGCCGGTGGCCGACATCGAGGGCTACCTGTGGGAAGACCCCGACAACGACGGCATCCACGATGCGGACGAGCAGGGCGTGGCCGGCATCCGCGTGACGCTGGAGCGCTATGTGCCCGATCCGCTGGACATCGATGGCGACGGCGATGGCTGGCGCCGCGACGAGGGCTGGCACGCCGACTGGGAGAACGACCCGTCGTTCGCCCTCTACAACCCTGACCCTGCCCAGCCGGATGTTTCGGCATGGGAGGCCTACGACACCTATCCGCAGCACGGCATCGGGTCCGATTACGCCGGCCATTCCCAGCGCACCGATGCGTCGGGCCACTTCCGGTTCGCCGACCTGCCCACCCAGCGGCTGGAGAGCGACGGCTCCACCACGGTGTTCGCCTACCGGGTGAAGGTGACGGTGTCGCCCGACCTGCGCTACACCTACCTCATTGCGAAGTACCAGCAGGGCGACGACTACCGCCTCGATTCCGACCTGCGCTACCAGGACGCCTACCTCATGGACGCCGAAGGACGCGAGTACGACGTGCTGCTGAACCGCAGCGACGGGCGGTCCCATGCCGACAACGTGGTGATGGCCGCCTCTTCCAACAACCCCAACCAAGGGTTCGGGGCACCGGCGCGGGCGTTCATGGCCCGGGCGACCGCCGTCACGGGCGCTCGTGCGGCGATGGACTTCCCCTACGACCTGGCCAAGGCAGCCGACCGCGCCAACAACGACGGCATGGTGGAGGAAACCGTGTCGGCCGAGATCGCCGGCGATTTGTGGTACGACGTGGACCACGATGGTCAAATGGAAGCAGGGGAGCGCCCCATTGCCGATGTGCGTCTGAAGCTGGTGAAGTGGTACCTTGATCTGGACAACACCACGTGGATCCGCTTGGATGATTCCGAGACCGCCTACACCGACGAGAACGGCCATTACAGCTTTGGATCGCAGCTGGTGTACCTGAAGATGGATCCGGCAGACATCGCCGAGCGCTATCCCGATTACGAGGGCGACTTGGCGGTGCGCCCCTTCCTCATGGGCTATACGGTAGAGGCCCAGCAAGACGACGCCGATGGCCACGGCGTGGACTTCTCGCCTGCGACGATGGCGGAAGAGGGGGATTGGCAAACCTCCTCGAAGGCGCTGGAACCAGGCACTGGCGACGTGTCGCTTGGCTACGACGAGGGCTGGTTCCCCATCCAGTGGAAGAGCCGCAACGTGGCGGTGGCGGGGCAGATGCGCGCCGTCGACGGCCGGCTGGTGCTGGCCAACCCGGCGGTGGCGGGCTCTTCGCAGGAGCACATCTTCCGCGGCTTCGATGTTTCGTCCATTGCGCCGCAGGTGCACATGAACGGCGGTTTCGTGCCGCTGCAGATAGAGGGCGTTGTGTGGAAGGACGACAACGACGGCATCCAAGAGGCGGGCGAGCCGGGCATCGGCGGTGTGACAGTGGAGCTGCGCCGCTATTGGTTCGACCCCACCTGGACACCGGAAGAGGGCGGCAACGAGTCGGGTGACGGCGGTGAGCCGACCCCCGATCCCGACCCGCAGCCCACGCCCGGTCCGGACAACCCGGAGCCTGACCCGAATCCGGACAACCCCGATCCAACTCCGGAGCCCACGCCTGAGCCCGATCCTGATCCTGATGCGGAAACCCACAGCGTGTTCTCGGCGCTGCGCTCTGTGACGCCGTTTGCCGCAGCTGTTGGCGCTGACGGCGATGGCAGCCAGCCGGGCAACGGCGACGGCACGGGCACCGACCCCATCCCCGGCGCAGACGACCCGCAGCCGAAGGGCCGTTGGGTGTACGATGCCACCTTCGACGACTATGGCGTCGATGCGGCATCGGCCCGCGGCCTGCGCACCGCCAGCACCAACTCCGACGGCCTGTGGCACTTCGATCGGCTGGAGTCCACAGGCATCCGGGAGATAAACGGGGTGGAGACCCCGGTGGTGTACGGCTATCGCGTGAACATCCCCCAGATACCGGCTGGCTACGGGGTAACGGTGCGCGACGCCCAGGGTTATGCCTCCCGCGATTCCGACCTCGACCAGATGAACACCCGCGTGGTGCCGGACAGCCCCATGGGCGGCCTTATCGTGCTGGCCCAGAGCTATCGCGGCGAGAGTGGCGAGGGCAATGTGGCGGCACCGGGCCTTGGTGCGGGGGAGTGGTCCGACAGGTGGACGCGCTCGAGCTACGCCAACGATGCGGGCCTGGTGCCCTACCAGCGGGCGGCCATCGGCGGCCGTGCCTGGGACGATGAGAACCGCGATGGCGTGCAGGATGCCGACGAGGATGCGCTTCCCCAGGTGAAGGTGCAGCTGGAGCGGGCCATGTTGGATGAACGGCAAGAGGTGGAAGGCTTGGAGTGGCTGGGCGTGCTGCTCACCGATGGCGCTCCTGGCTCAAACCTGGACGCAGTTGGCGAGCCCTTGCAGCCGGCCGTGCGTACCGCCCCTGTTCCCGAAGAGCCCCCCGCCGAAGGGGATGACCCCGGTGCCTCTCAAATCCCGGGCTCTGACCCGACTGATCCGCCTGAGCCGGATTCGGCCAACCCGGTCCTTGGAGGAAACGTCAGCGGCTCCGAGGCCAGCAGCGCGGATGCAAGCAATAGCGTCGATGACGCAGATGAAGCGGGTGAGGGTTCCGGTGGCGATTCTAGCGATGTTGTCGCTCCGGTACCGGACAAATCGTACAACCCACAGTGGACGCCGGTGGCGCAGGCGGTAACCGACGAAGACGGCGCCTACCTGTTCTCCGGTCTGCCCCAGGCGAGCGAGGACGGAAGGCCCTACATCTATCGTGTGCGGGTGGTGCGGCCGCAAGACGCCCACTACGTGGCCGCCCTTCAGGGGGACGACCGCAACCGCGACAGCGACATCGTGCCGGTGGACAACGTGCCCGATGCGGCGGAGGCGCTCACTGCCGAGTATTCGGTAGGGGAGATGCTTCCCGAAGGGGTGAACGCTTACGGCCAGTTGATGGCCCAGACCTCCGCCCAAAGCTGGGTGCGCCAGACCGGTCGGGCGGTGGACATGGGCTTCGCCTTCGACCCAAGCGCCGCCAATGTGCCCAAGCTGCACAAGATGTTCCCGAAACTGGGCGACGGCGCACTGGCATTCGCTGCGATTGCGCTGATGCTCTTGGCGTTGGCGGCGCTCAAGCTGAGCGCTCGCCGTCGGAGGGGGGTGGACGAAACGCCTGGGAAATAGGCTGCCTTTATCTGCAGCTACGGTTAGCATTTGTCAGGTGGGAAGGGATCCTTCGGGTCCCTTCCTTTTTTCTGTGCATCTCAATTTGTGCCCAATGTGGCCATAACTCCATCTCTGGTGGCTTGGAGTTGACGACAGCCCAACGGGTGGGGGCGATTTCGGCAACGCTGTTCGGTTCGGGTCTAAGTCTCCATATCTGGCAGGTACTTTCAAATTGTTATCCATCGTGCTGGGGTGATGCGGGAACCGCGATGACTACCGCCCATTCTGGTGCAAGGAAAGAAAGGAGAGCCATTATGGGCGCATCGAACAACAAGCCCGTCTCTGGCGTCCCGGCAACGGGCGCAGCAGCGGGCGCGCCGGCTAAGGCCCCAGGTTCCCCAGTGAAGACGCTGGGCTTCTTCGGGTTTTTCGCCATCACCGCTTCGATGGTGATGACTGTTTACGCATACCCGAATTTCGCATCTTCAGGCATGCACCTCATCTTCTTCCTTATCCTGGGCGGCGTTTTCTGGTTCCTTCCGGTAGCGCTCTGCGCGGCCGAGATGGCAACCGTGAAAGGCTGGGAGTCGGGAGGAATCTTCGCGTGGGTAGGCAACACGCTGGGCAAGCGCTGGGGCTTCGCCGCACTGTTCTATCAGTGGTTCCAGATTACGGTAGGATTTGTGACCATGGCCTTCTTCGTGCTGGCCGCGCTTTCTTACATCGTGGGTTGGGATGCCCTGTACAACAACCCGTTGGTCATGTTCGTCGGCGTGGCCATCATTGTGTGGGGGCTTACGCTCACGCAGCTGGGCGGCACGAAGCTTACTGCTCGCATTGCTAAAATCGGATTCTTTGGCGGCGTGCTGGTGCCCGCCGTTGTGCTGATGGTGGGCCTGGTGGCCTATCTGGCCACGGGCGGCGTTTCCCAGATGCAGGTGAATGCGGCGGGTATCGTGCCCGACTTCACTAAGGTGGGAACGCTGGTCATCTTCGCCTCGTTCATTCTGGCCTTCGCCGGCGTTGAGGCCTCTGCCTCTCACGTGAACGAGCTCAAGAACCCCGGCAAAATCTACCCGCTGGTGATGATTGTGCTATGCGTGCTCACTATTGCGCTCGACACTCTGGGCGGCATGGCAGTGGCCATGACCATTCCGCTGGAGCAGCTGGAGGGCAACATGAGCGATGGCGTGATCGCCTCGTTCGCCGCCATCTTCGACTCTCACTTCCAGATGGGCTGGCTGGTGTACGTGATCGCGTTCTTGCTGGCTGCGGGCGTGCTGGCCGAGATTTCCTCCTGGATTGTGGGTCCTTCCCGCGCATTGCTGGATACCGCAAAGGACGGCATCCTTCCGGCATCCTTCGCCAAGACCAACAAGCACGGCGTGAGCGTTAAGACCGTGGTGGTGCAGGGCATCATCGTCACCATTTGGGATGCGGTGCTGTGCGGCTCCATGGCCCTGTCGGGCGGCTCTAGCTCTTCGGTGTCCTATCTGACAGCTGTGGGCCTGACGGTAGTCATCTACCTGGTGGGCTACGTGCTGTTCTTCTTGGGCTACTTCAAACTGGTGCTGAAGCACGCCGACCTTCCCCGTGTGTTCAACGTGTTCGGCGGCAAGGTGGGCAAGTGCATCGTGGCCGGCTGTGGCTTGGCCCTTACCCTGTTCGCGCTGGTGGTGTCGTTCTTCCCCTCCAGCGAGCTGTCGGCCCAGGCAAACGTTGTGTACGTGATCACGCTGGTGGTGTGCTGGGTGATCTCGGTTGCCATTCCGTTTGTCATCTACGGCCTGCGTCATCACTGGGATGGCACGAAGACCAAGACCCCGCAGGCTCCCAAGGCTTCTGCGGGCGGCACGGCCAAGAAGGCCCCGCACCCTGCCAGCTAACATCTGGCCCCAAGTGGGCCAAAGAAACAGCAGAGCGCTTCCCCGCGCGCTGTTTATATAAAAGCATGAAATGTTCAGTCATGCGGCGCTCGATTATCGCACCGCGCACGAGCAAAGGAGAAATCTGAAATGACCGACAAAGACGTAAAGCTTGTCAGCACTGAAGAGCTGGCAGAGATGGATTCCAAGACCACCTATGCCTCCGATGTGGAGATGCCCGAGACCTAGCTGAACAAAGATCCTATCGAGCCCCGCATTGCCAGCGAGATGATTCGCGAGTATCTGGGCACTGAGGGCAACGCCCATCAGAACCTGTGCACCTTTGTGCAAACCTACATGGAGCCTGAGGCCACCGAGCTGATGAAGGACACGCTGGAAAAGAACGCCATCGACAAGGACGAGTACCCGATGACGGCCGACCTCGAGAATCGCTGCGT
>CANSTH010000063.1 GCA_947649875.1 uncultured Parvibacter sp.
CGCTCCGCTTGGCCGGACCTCGCTCCGACCTGCCGAACCGGCCCATCCACGATGTGCTTGTAGGTCGAAAAGCTAGCTGGCAAGACATTCTGGAGGAGCGGGCGCGGAGGGGTGTAGCGAGGTCTAAGCCAAAGGAGGGAGGAAATCCACTCGCGCGCAGCGCGAGTTAGTTCCGACCGACGACGCGTCGAGCGTAACCCCTTCGGGCCCGCTCCCCCTCCAGAAACGCCGCTACGCAGGCCTGTCGAACCGGCCCACCTTCGATGTAGCCACAACAGCCTAGTCCAACGTCATCTGCTGGATGTATACGTCGTTGCGCAGGGCTTTTGCCTGGTCGGCGGCTAGCTCGTCTGTAGCTTTCATGCGTTTGATGATCTCCAGCTCCCGCACCAGCGCCTGCGCCTGCACATCTTCCACCGCATCGTACACCCGGCGCAGCATGCGAAAATGGTCGCTGAGGCGCGAACCATCGCGGCCGCCCTGGCCGTTGTCGCCGGCGGCCTCCCCTTCCCCGTCTTCGTCCAACGAGGCAACCTCCTGAGCCAACTGGTCAATGGACTGGTAGAGGGCATTGCAAGCAGCCACCACGGCGCGCGCCTCGTCGGCGAGGTCCTTCGATGCATGGGGCAACAGCTCTTCCAGCTGGTCAGCATAGCGCTTCATCACGATAACCGTGGCGGGCTCGTCGGCTTGCATCAGGTCGCCCGCGGCATCAGCCCCGACCACCTCGCTCGCGTCCACATCATCCCCTTCGCCAGCGCCAATAGCACCAGTCATCACCATCACGGCATCAGTCCCGGTAACCTCGCCTGTGGTAGGTGCGTCCTTCTGAATAGAATCGATTACCGCCAAACGTAGCCGCACTTCGGCATCCACCCGCTGCTTGCTCTTCTTGGCGGCGTGCTTGTGGGGCACCAGCAGCGGCACGACGAAGTTCGCCAGCAGCAGCGTGCACAAAATGATGCCGGAAGCGATGGACACCAATGCCGCCCGCACGGGAAAACCGTCCACGCCGTAAAGCGCGATGGGCACAGTGAGCATAAGGGAGAGGGTGATGCCGCCTTTCGGGCCGGCGAAGGCCATGGCCAGCGCACCGCGCAGCTCCGCCTTGGTGAGGAAGCGGCCCGATGCCCCTTCTTTGCGCTGGCGACGGTAGTCCAACGCGTCCATGGCCAGCACCCAGACGAAGCGCACCCCTTCCAGCACCAAAGTGAGCGCCAGCGTAATGGCCACTATCAAAAGCGGGTCGCCCAGGCCCCCTTGAGCCGCCGGCATCAACACGCGGGGCAGCTGCATGCCCAACAGCACGAAGATGACGCCGTTGAGCACAAAGCTTATGGTGTCCCACACGCTTCTCGATTGCAGCTTCTGACGGGCGGTTTGGGCGGTATGGCGATGGGGCAGCAGCGACATCATCATGCCGGCCATCACTACCGCTATCACGCCGCCGATGTGCAGCTGCTCGGACACCAGGTAAATGAGGAAGGGCAGCAGCAGCTCCAGCGTCACGTGCAGGGTGGGGTTGTCGATGCCGCGGCGCCGGATGAATTCCAGCAGCGCCCACGCTAGCACCCCCATCACCAAGCCCCCGCACAGGCCGCCGAACAAATCCAGCGCGAACTCTTCCCCGGCATGCAGCAGCGAGAAGCTGCCGGAAACCGCCACGGCAATGGCGCATTGGAACGCCACGGTGCCGGTGACATCGTTGAAGAAGGCCTCGCCGGTCAGCAGCGTCTCGTGGCGCCGGCCGAACTTGAAGTCCTTGGAAAGCTCCATCACCGCCACGGCGTCGGTAGAACCCATGGCGGCCCCCAGCGCCAGCGCCGCTGCCAGCGGAATGGCTGGCAACAGCGCATGCAGCGTGAACCCTAGGCTGAAGAGAATGGCGAACACCAGCCCCACCGCCAGCGACGCGATGCCCCAGCGGTTGGCCCAGAGCGCGCCAGAGTCGGCATGGCGGGACTCGTTGAAATGCAGCGGCGCGATGAACAGGATGAGCAGCAGCTCCGGGTCGATGCCGCTTTCCAACGGAGTGTGCACAAAAAGCGCGATCAGCACACCTAGGGCAATTTGTACCAGCGGCAACGACAACCGCGGCAAGAGATTGTCCAAGATGCTGGAGGCCGCCACCGCCGCCAGCAGAAACAGCACCAGTTCTAAGGCTTCCACACTACCAACTCCCCGCAAAGGCACACCCTGTCGAAAGCGCACACTTTACCGCAGGAGCGCGCCGCCTTCGCCGAAAAACGGGTAACGGCCCTCGCCATAGGTGCGAGATACCGTAAGGGATTCGCAGCTAACAAGACCTAAGAGCGTGGGCAAAACGCAGACGGAGCATGAGCGAAGGGCAGGCAAAGTGCGAAACAGGGATGGAGATCCGTACAAATCTTGCGATTTCGCGCAAAGCAAACACTTCGTTGCGTGAAATCACAAGATTTGTACGACTTTTTGTCCAAAATCGCGAGATTTGTACGAAGCAGACGAGACAGCGAAAAGAAAAGTCGCGTTTTCCCTGATCAGGAATTCTATGTAAAGCAATCATGCTTTTGAGAGGTCACCAGACGGCCGGCGACCCGTACAAATCTCGCGTTATTGCGCAACGCAGAAGCTATATTGCAGAAAAATGCGAGTTTTGTACGAAACGGGCTCTGCCCAGCCCCCCATTATGCGCAAGTTGCGGCTAAGCTACCGCGCCATCGCAGGTGAGCTCGCCCGCCAGGGGCGTTTGCATCAGTCGCGCGGCCTCGACGGCGGAGCGCCCCTGGCCGAACAGGTGCATCATCTTGGCAAGGGCCGCCTCACAGGTCATGTCGAATCCTGAAATCACACCGGCTTGCACAAGCGCATCGCCGGTTGCGTAGCGCTTCGCCTCCACCCCGCCGGCAGGGCATTGGGTAACGTTCACCAGCAGCTTGCCATCGCCGGTGAACTGCCGCACTGCCTCCAAGAACCAAGGCTCCGTGGGGGCATTCCCGGCCCCGTAGGTGCGCAGCACGGCACCCTTCAAAGACGGCACCTCCAGCTGCGCCCGCAGCACCGCCGGCGTGATGCCCGGATACAGCGTAACCACGCTCACCGCATCATCCATGGCGTACAGCGGAGAGAAAGGCGCCGCTTCCCCTCCCCCACCCCCTGCCGTGTCGGAGCGCAAAAGGCATTCCGCATTGAAGCGAATGTGCAAGTCCATCTCCGCCAAAGGAGGATAGTTGAACGAGCGGAACGCCCCGAAGTCCGTCGAGCTCGCCTTGGTGGCGCGGTTGCCCCGCCAGAGGAATCGGCCGAAGGAAATCGCAACCTCCTGCACCATCGGCCGCCCCGTGCATGGGTCTTTCGCCGCCGCTATCTGCAGTGCGGTGATCAGGTTGCCGGTGCCATCCTCGCGAATTTCGCCTATGGGCAGCTGTGAGCCAGTTAGGATAACCGGCTTTCCCAAGCAGGGCAGCATGAAGGACAGGGCGGACGCGGTATAGGCCATCGTGTCGGTGCCGTGCAGGACCACGAACCCATCGTAGGCCCCACAGTTCTCTGCAACCACCTGGGCAATCTCGCGCCAATGGGAAGGATTCATATTGGAAGAGTCAATGGGGGGCGTCATCTGCACATGAGCCAGCTGGTACCCCAACCGCGCGATTTTCGGCACATTGTCTACCAGATGGCAGAAGTCCAAGGGCACAAGCGCCCCGGTATCCGGATCATCCTTCATGCCAATCGTGCCGCCCGTGTAAATCACTAAGATACGCGGCGCCTCGGCCGATTCGGCAGCTTTCCGAGCCACAGCCATATTGGAGGAAGACACTAAAACCCCTTTCGCAGAATCGAAACTACCCCATTATGGCAAATCCGTTCAGATCGCCAAGTCCAAAACGCAGGATGTCCCGAAAGCGGTGGGCAAGCGAGGAAGCTACTCGCCTTCGAACTCCTTGGCCTTCCGGGAAAGGCGGCTTCCCTCCCCAAACCCCCTGTAAGCGAACCGCCTTCCCCGGGAGCCTTCCCTATTGGGGCACCAACTGGAATCTACCCGGCGCCTCCTCCTCGATGGACCATTGAACGGGGCAAACGGCCTCCATCAAACAACGGTCGTGAGTTACCAGCAGCAGAGCGCCAGGAAATTCCCCTAACATGGCTTGCAGCGCTTCGATAGAACCCACATCCAGGTGATTGGTGGGCTCGTCCAGCACCAGCAAATGGGGTTCCTGTAGCAGCTGCTCCGCCAAGATGAGCTTGCGCATCTCCCCGGGGCTGGTGTCGTCGCCATCCATTAGGCGGTCGGGATCTGAATTCAGCCGCGCCACCAGCGAGAGAACCCGCCCGGCATCGACCGCGCTCAGCTGCCGCAGCCGAGCCAGAGCCTCCTCCCGCTGGCGAGGTCCCACGCTTTGTCCCATACAGGCGCAACGCACCGTCGGCGGCACTGTTTTCAGCAGATGGCGGAGCAAGGTGGACTTTCCCGAGCCGTTCTGGCCAGCAAGCCCCACATGATCGCTCGGCCCCACCCACAGTTGGGGTATGACGAGGGAGAAGCACCGTGGTTCCACACTTAGAGTTTTTACAGTTGATGCTTCGAAACCCGAAAGTCCCATCACATCCGATTCGAAAACAACCGCCGGATCGCCTGGTTCCGAGTCTGCAAACCCCAACACACCCGCCTCGGCATGAAGCACCCACTTGGCCCGAGAGGGCTGGCCCACTGCAGCCATTTTGGTATCGTAGCGCTTTTCCACCGAAGTCTCGGCAACCCTCTGCACAGCTCGATTGGCCCGTCGATCCATAGTGGCAGAGGCGCGCCCGGCAATAGAGTCCTTGCTGGAAACCTTCGCCCGGCCGAGGCGCTCTCGCGCATCGCTGTCGCCCTTTGCCAGTCCCTTGGCACTCAAGCGCCCCTTCGACCGCGCCGCCTCTTCGGCCCGCCGTTGTGCCTCTTTCTGGATACGGACCGCCTCCTGTCGGGCCCGCTGACGCTCTCGCTGCCGGCTAACCCGTTCGGCGGCGGCTTGCCCAATAGCTTTGCTGTAGCCGCCAGGACGCATGACGGCGCCCCCGTTCTCGAACACAAGACACTGGCCCACCAGGCCGTCCAGCAAGTCGCGATCATGGGAGATCAACATCCCCACGCCCTTGAACTCCGTCAGCGCCTTCCCCACAATGGCGCGAGTTGGAGCGTCCAGATTATTAGTGGGCTCGTCCAGGATCAGCAAATCGGGGCACTTCCACAACGCGCAGGCAATCTGGACGCGCTTCTTCTGGCCGCCGGAGAGCCGATCGTATTCCCACAGCCACCCGTCGTCGATGCCCAGCAGGCGACGCGCCTCCTGGGCCTCGCGCCCCCAATCGGAAGCAAAGTCGAAAAGCTCTGCGGGGGCAACTGCAGTATCTTGCGAGCAAAGGCCCCCGAACAGACGTGGGGTAACAGTGCCCGTATCGGGCGTCAACAGCCCTGCCGCCACCAGGGCGAGCGTAGTCTTTCCGCAGCCGTTATCGCCAATAAGGCCCGTCCAACCGGAAGGAAATGTTGCGGTGATGTTCGAGATGGCGGGGACAGCAGCCCCAGGATAGGTGTAGCCCACATGGCTAAGGTTCAGTTGCATAGCAATCCTCCAAAACGATGAGTTTCTTCGATGGGATTGCTAGTTCTTCATGCACCGAGCCTTTCTCGAGGCGTCGCTTGCCAAAGGCTCCGCCGAATCAATGGATGGGGGCATGATAGGACATACGACCATCTGGCGCAAGCAGAGGAGGAGCCAACGCCTTGTTCTCGCTTGACAGATTGGACACCAACCACCATGTGCGTGGACACGCGCCCACTTGCGCCCTAGAATCGGGGATATTCGAGATGAATCGCATCACAATCATCTACCGAAAGGCTAACGGCCCGGACATGAAACAGCCTGAGAAAGCGCAACCGGCTGCCCTCAAAGGCGCAACCCGTAAGGAACAGCCCTCCCCTGCCGGCATTTCGCCTGCGATAGCTCTGCCGACAGCCACTCGTTCTCGAACGCGTAGAAACACCCTCTTGGCACCAGCGCTGCTCACCTTGCTGCTCGCGACGATTCTCTTGTGCGCTGGCTGCTCCACCCCAGAGGATTCCGCCTCGCAGGCGCCTGCTGAACCTTCAGTCGCCCAGCAGGACACCTCCCAACCCCCAGCAGCCAACGAGGCAGAAGAACCCGAAGCTTCCGGCTCTACTGAGGAGCCGCCACCAATCCCTGCCCCCTCCACCACCGGGGCGCTGCAGGTGGTGGGCTCTCAGTTGTGCGGAGAGGACGGGCAGCCGGTGCAGCTGAGGGGTGTTTCCACCCACGGGCTGTCCTGGTATCCGGAATACGTGAACCAGCCGCTATTCACCCAGCTTCGCAACGATTGGGGCGCCAGCGTGGTGCGCCTGGCCATGTACACGGCGGAATACGGTGGCTACTGCACCGATGGCGACCCGCAACAGTTGTACCTGCTGGTGAGAAACGGCGTGGACTATGCCACTGCCGCCGATTTGTACGTCATTGTGGATTGGCACATCCTGAGCGACGGCAATCCCTTGCAGAACGCCGATGCCGCCGCGGATTTCTTCTCCCGCATGTCGGCGGATCTGGCCCAGAACAACAACGTGATATATGAGATTTGCAACGAGCCCAACGGCAGCACCACCTGGGCCGACATCAAGGCCTACGCCCAGCGCATCATTCCGCTCATTCGCGCAAACGACCCCGATGCGGTGGTGATAGTGGGCACGCCCACATGGTCGCAGGAGGTGGACAAGGCGGCAGCCGACCCGCTGGACTTCGACAACGTGATGTACGCGATGCACTTCTATGCTACCAGCCACAAGCAAGAATTGCGCGACCGCCTGGCTGCTGCCGTAGAAGGGGGCCTGCCGGTGTTCGTCACCGAGTTCGGCATTTGCGACGCCAGCGGAAACGGCCAGATAGACTATGAGTCGGCCGATGCATGGGTGCAGTTGATGGATCAGTTGGACGTCAGCTACCTCTGCTGGAACCTCTCCAACAAGAACGAAGCTTCGGCGCTGTTCAAGCCCGATTGCGAGAAGACGTCCGACTTTACCGCTGACGACCTGTCAGCCGAGGGCCTGTGGCTCTGGGATGTGCTGCATGGCGGCACGGGGGCGTAGAGATCTCCGACAGCTGGGACGAACAATTCTCTGTCCGGGGGAATACCCTGAACATCAGATTCGCCAATCACAACGGCAAGCTTTCGAAAGGCGCCTCTGCCGTCTATATAGAAGTTATTATTTGTAAGAGATAATTATCACAGCAAAGATTCACAAAAGTGTACGAATCAGCGAAATAAAGATTCGCAAAAATGCACCTGACACCTATTTCCCTTTTCAGCTTCCGACTTTTCCCAAAATACTGAATAGAGCTTGACAGCCATAAATGCAAGATATATATTCCATTTGCAACATATATTTTGCATCCTAGGATTGAGCCGGGAGGCCGACGGGCCGACTAGCGCGAAAAGAAGTTCAACTCAATGGATAGGAACTGCACACCTTGGAAGACGAGAAGAACCTGAAAATGAAGGCGGCGCGTATGGAGCGAGGGCTCTCGCAAACCGACTTGGCGAACGCAGTGGGGGCAACACGGCAGACCATCGGCCTCATTGAGGCGGGTCGTTACAACCCCAGCTTGAAGCTTTGCCGCGCCATCTGCAAGACACTTGGCAAAACCCTCGACGAGCTTTTTTGGGAATAACAGGCAGCCCTCCCCAAGGCAAGGAGCCCGTTATCTTCGCCGGGCACAATCGAAATCCCCTTGCCAGGCAGGGCAGCACGGCCTTGCATTTCCCGCACAACCAGAAAGCAAGCCGCCCATCTCCCCCCCCTCGGAGCGATGGGCGCCGAAAAAAGGAGACCAGATGAACCTGATAAAGAAATGGAACGAGTACATGGGGCCGAAAGACGAGCGGCTGGAGAAAGAATCGAACCGCTACATGCGCATAAGCTATTACATCCTGCTGGTGGGCACGGTGCTGTGCGCTTACTACGCCATCATGTTGGAGCAAGTTTCCAACACCACCGACACGCCGATCTTCACCGCCGTCGGCCAATCAGTAGTGCCGGTGCAGGCGGGGCTCATTGTGGTCATACTGCTGTCCTGCTTCATTCCCCTTGCCATGGAAATCCGTGCCGGCATCTTAAGCGAGCATAGCCGCTATGCCTCGGTGGATCACATCCCCTGGGATTTGGTCTCGCTGCTGGCGCTGTTCTGCGGACTGGGACTGGGAGTGCTCACCACCCTCATGCGCGTGCTTGCCGAAGTTCAAATCGTGGGAGTCGGAAACGTAACCTGGCTGGGGGACATCGCCATGGGGGTGGTGTATTTCGGCATGGCCTTCGTCTTGGCGTTTATCCTGACCGCCGCTACCTTCCGCGATGCCATCAAGCGACGTCAGCAACTGGACAGCGAGCTGGAATACTAGCGCAGGTCCAGCATCACGGTGAAAAGACTGCCACTCACTGCAGCCGATTTCGGGCTCAACGCTCGCACTGAAGAAAGCGCCTGCAGCCAACATGGCAGCAGGCGCTTGGTTGCAAAGCATGCTTGGTCGATTTGCCGAAGAGTGCCCGGGCTATCGGACTACTTGTCCAGCAGGGCCCTTACCTCCTCGCGACCCTCGTCGTGCAGCCCCTTCTCGTCGGGGGCGAGGCGCTCGAGCAATTCCAAAAGCTCGCCCATATGCTCCCGCTCCTCATCGCGAATATCGGCCAACACCTTTTTCGCATCCTCGTTGTCAGTCGCCTGGATATGGGCATCGTATTCGTGAATTGCCTCTAGCTCCCCCACTATATCCTGGCGAATGGCGTTCACCAACTCCTCATCGGTCAGCTTGCGCGGCACTTCCATAACAAAAGGGTTAGAGAGAATGGCCATGGTACGGGCTCCTTTCTTCAAGCACTGATACCACCTAATCCGTCATCGAACCAAGCGGCAAAGAACCTGGCAAACGGTTGCGCGCGGGCCGCAATTTCCGATCAGCCGCACAACCGACGCCACGGGCCATTCTAAAGCGCCGCGAAGGCATCCTCCGCATTCGGTAACCGCCACGACAAGAAACTGTCAGCAGCATGGTTTTGGCAAAGCCGCAAGAGGGTGTATTTTGGAACTTCGGCAGGTCAGCTCTGAAGCGAACGTATATACTAGCGTGTCGCGCCCCATACCGATGCGGCGCGCCTCCAGCATCGCCAACCCACAGGAATCGAAGCCCGATACCCGCACAACCTGCCCTGAGGACACCGACGGCCCTTCATAAGGAGCGACTCCGTGAACCACCAACCACAAAATTCACGCCCCCAAGTAGGAGCTAGCGAATGCGTTCTGTCCGCCATGAGCGGCGGCGTGGACAGCTCAGTGGCAACCATGCTGCTCATGGAGGAAGGATATAAGGTTCAGGGCGTCACCATGCAGCTGTTTGACGACACCGCTACCAGCTGCTTAGATGATGCCGAAGACGCCCGAGCGGTATGCGGGCACCTGGGCATTCCCCACACTGTCCTTGATCTTCGGGACAGCTTTTCCATGTGGGTGATCGATCCGTTTTGCGCCAGCTACCTGAGCTCTGAAACTCCCAATCCTTGCATCTACTGCAACCGGCACTTGAAGTTCGCCAAGCTTCAGAAGTACCGCCGCCAGACAGCAGCCCAATATGTGGCCACCGGCCATTACGCGCGCCGCGCCTTCGATCCCCTGACGAAAACCTGGCAGCTCCTGCGCGCCACCGATCACGACAAAGACCAAAGCTACGTGCTGTACCACCTCACCCAAGAAGACCTGGCCCATACGCTGTTTCCCCTGGGATCGCTGGAGAAAGAGCAGGTGCGCCAGCTGGCGGCTCAGCACGGCTTCGCCAACGCCCAAAAGCCCGAAAGCCAGGACATCTGCTTTATCCCCGATGGCGACTATGTTGCCTTCATCCAGGAACGGCTGATGGGGCCCAGCAAAGCCGTCCTTGCCCCGGGCGATATCGTGGACGAAACCGGCGCGGTACGCGGGCGCCACAACGGGCTTATCCGCTACACCATCGGCCAGCGCAAGGGCTTAGGCATCGCCAACCCCGTGCCGTTGTACGTGAAGGAAAAGGACCCACGCCATAACCGCCTGGTCGTAGCGCCCCACGAGGGGCTGATGACCAGCCATGTGAAACTGCGCGACGTGAACGTGATTTCCGGCAATTACCGCCCTCGTACCACCGAGGTGACGGTGAAGCTGAGCTATCGCCAGCAGCCTGTGGCGGCGCGCATCCAGCTGCTGGACCATCGGGAAGCACTCGTCCAACTGGAAACCCCCCAAGTGCGCCCCGCCCCCGGCCAAGCAGTTGTGGCCTACGTCGGCGAAGTGGTGCTGGCCGGCGGCACCGTAACGCTCTAGCTAGCCATTGGCCGGTCCGAGGCCGGCTCGTTGCCGGATTGCGCCGTCTATCATGCTTTTCACCAGGCATTTCCACGCTTCCTAAGTTATAGAACATTTTCCCAGCTCAGCAGCCTGCGTTCTGTTACGCACAGAACTGCGTTCCTTTTTGCGAAAGCACTAAGCCACCGACCGTCAGCAGGAGGCCGGCCACGATGGGCGCTGAGAGGGGCTCGCCGAGGATGAGCACCGAAGCAGCTGCAGTGATGGCGGGCACCAGGTAGATGTAAGTGGTCGAGGCAGTTGGCCCTAGCCGTTTCACCGCAATGCCCCAGGTGACAAAGCAGGCGGCCGAAGCCACAAACCCCAGGAAGGCGAGATTCAGCAGGCTCTGCCATTGGAACGCCGTTCCCCAGCCAGGAAACGAGCCACCGAACGCCAAAAGCACAGGAGCAATGAACACCAGCCCCCAGGCGAATGTGCGCTTGGTAGAGGCAATGGTCTCGTAGCCCAAGTCGGAGATGCGCTGCACCAATACCGAGTAGACGGCCCACACGAAAGCCGCCCCCAAGGCCAGGTAATCACCCAGCAGCGGATTTGCGCCCGCGCCATCAGCGCCCGCTTCTCCCCCGCTGGCCACCGAAACCGTGACCAAACCCGCCATGGCGACAACGAACCCCGCGAAGAACCACGGGTTCAGCGCACGCCGATCGCCGCCAAGAGCCGAAAGCAGAGCCGTGAACAGGGGCGCTGCCGCCACAATGACCCCCGCCGATGTTGCCGTGGCGAACGCCAGCGCCACGTTCTCCATCAGATAATAGGCCGCGATGCCCGTAAAACCCGCCGCCACAAACAGCCATTCGTGGCGCCGCTCCTTCATGCGCAAGACGTGCGGACGCAACACCCATAGGGCGGCGAAACCGGCAACGAATCGCAAAAACAGCACCCACAACGGAGAAAAGTCCGTCAAAAGCACTTTGGTGGACACGAAGGTAAGCCCCCACACTGTCACCGTGAACAGGGCAATCAGATGGTACTTCATCGCAATGGCTCCTCGCCGCCCTTGCGGTGCACCATCTTGCGGTAAGCAGCTGGAGTGGTGCCCATGCGCTGCTTGAAGGCACGGGTAAGATGGGCCTGATCGGCAAACCCCGCTTCTCGCGCCACCTCGGCCGGCAGTTCACCGGCGGCCAGAAGGCGACACGCCTCCTCGGTTCGAAGCGATATCAAATGCTGAATGGGAGTAATGGAGTACATCGCTGAGAAGGCCACTTCCGCTAACCCGGCTCCACCATGGACAGGGAGATGCGGCCGCGGTCTTTGTCCACCGCCTCCACCCACACGGTTACGATGTCGCCCACTGCTACCACATCCATGGGGTGGCTCACAAAGCTCTTCGCCATTTTGGAGATGTGCACCAGGCCGTCCTGTTTCACCCCGATGTCCACGAATGCGCCGAAATCCACCACGTTGCGCACGGTGCCGGTAAGCTTCATGCCCGCCTTCAGCTGGTCCATACTCAGCACCGAGCGGCTGAACACCGGCGCCGGCGCATCTTCACGTGGGTCGCGCCCCGGCTTTTCCAGCTCGGCCACGATATCGCACAAGGTGGGCAGCCCCACTCCCAGCCGCCGGCTCAGCTCCCCCAAGTTGCCCAGCCGCTGGCGTACGTCCGGCACGCCGCCGGCCGCCACATCGCCAGTGGTCATGCCGGCCGCCTTCAGCACCTCCCGCGCCACGGAGTAGCTCTCCGGATGCACCCCTGTAGCATCCAGCGGCTCTTTGCCACCGGTGATGCGCAGGAAGCCGGCGCAGTTTTGGAATGCCTTGGGGCCCAGCTTGGGCACTTTCTTCAGCTGCGAACGATTGGTGAAGGGGCCGTTCTCTTCCCGATAGGCCACGATGTTGCGGGCAACAGCAGGGGTGATGCCGGCGATATAGCCCAGCAGGCTGGCGCTAGCGGTGTTCAAGTCGGCCCCCACCTGGTTCACCACCCGCTCCACCACCGCTGCCAGCGAGGCTGCTAGCTGCTTTTGGTCCAGATCGTGCTGGTACTGCCCCACTCCAATAGATTGGGGCGGAATCTTCACCAGCTCCGCCAGCGGGTCTTGCAGCCGCCGCCCCAAGCTAAGCGCCCCGCGGGTGGTCACGTCCAAATCCGGATGCTCTTGGCTGGCCAACTCGGAGGCGGAGTACACCGATGCTCCCGCCTCGTTCACGATGGTGTACTCCAAGGGGCCGCCGTGCTCTGCCACAAACTGTGCCACCACCTCTTCGGTCTCGCGGCTGGCGGTGCCGTTGCCCACCACGATGACGTTTATGCTGAAGCGGTCGGCCCAGCGCTTCAGCGCCTGCTTCGTTTCCTGCACCTGGTTGCGCGGGGGCGTGGGGAACATCACGCCGTGGTCCAGTAGCTGCCCGTACTCGTCGATCACCGCCACCTTGCAGCCGGTGCGGTAGCCCGGGTCAATGGCGATGATGCGGGCGCCCTTCACCGGCCGCTGCCGCAGCAGCGCCTCGGTGTTTTTGGCGAATACCGCAATGGCATCCTCTTGGGCGCGGGCAGTGCACGCCGCTCGCGCCTCCCGCTCCAGCGATGGAGCCGCCAGCCGCTTGTAGCCGTCGCGGATAGCCGCCTGCATCGCATCCGTCCACGGGCTGCGGCGCCTCAAGAAGCGCCGCTCCAAGCGTGCCACCGCCTCTTCCCCGTCCGCGTCCACCGAAACCCGCAGTTGCCCTTGGGCCTCGCCGCGGTTCAGGGCCAGCACCCGGTGACCGGGGACGCGACGCAGCGGTTCGCAGAAGTCCACATAAGGGGCGAAGTCGCGTTGGGCCTCGTCGGTGGCCGCCTTCGAGCATACAACGCCGGTGCGTTGCACGAAACCGCGCAGCTCCTCCACCGCATCCGCGTCGTTGGCCACCTCTTCCGCCACGATGTCGGCCGCTCCTTGTAAGGCCGCATCTGCATCAGGGTAAGGGCTGTCGGGCCGAGCGAAACGGGCCGCCACCTGATAGGGGTCGCAGGGCGCCGTCCCCTGAGCAATCATCTGCTCCGCCAAAGGCCCAAGCCCCGCATCCCGCGCCTTCGACGCCCGCGTGGCCCGCGTTTTCTTGAAGGGCTTGTAGAGGTCCTCCACCCGCTGCAGGGTAACCGCCTCGCCCACCTTGCGATGCAGGTCGGCCGTCAGTTGCCCGAGCGCATCTACCGCCGCCAGCACTTCTGCCTTGCGCTCCTCCAGCCGCCGCAGGTACCCCAGCCGCTCGTCCAACTTGCGCAGCTGCACATCGTCTAGGCCACCGGTGGCCTCCTTGCGATAGCGGGCGATAAAGGGGATGGTGCAGCCGTCGTCCACCAACTGGATGACGGCCTGAACCTGCGCCGGCCGAACCCCCAGCTCGCCAGCGATAACAGCAGCTATGTCCATATCAACCTCACTCACGTATTAGGTTCCTGAAGCAGAAAAGAATTCTGGATGGGCCGGTTCGGCAGGTCGGAGCGAGGTCCGGCCAAGCGGAGC
>CANSTH010000064.1 GCA_947649875.1 uncultured Parvibacter sp.
ACAGGTAATGGAGTACATGACCACCGCTGAGATCCGCGAGAAGTACCTTTCCTATTTCGAGGACAAGGGCTGCAAGCGCATGCCCTCTTCTTCCCTTATTCCCGATGACCCTTCGCTTTTGCTCACCAGCGCCGGTATGGTGCAGTTCAAGCCCTACTTCCTGCACCAGAAAGAGCTGGAAGAACCCTACGTGGGCACCACCACTGTGCAGAAGTGCGTCCGCACCAACGATATCGACATCATCGGCACTACGGGGCGCCACTTAAGCTTCTTCGAGATGCTGGGCAATTTCAGCTTCGGCAAATACTTCAAGAAGGAGATGTGCGCCTGGGCCTACGATTTCTCGGTGAACGTGCTGGGGCTTCCGCCCGAGAAGCTGTACTTCACCGTGTTCGAGGACGACGACGAGACCATCGAGATTTGGAAGAGCCTGGGGGTTCCCGCCAGCCATATCTCGAAACTGGGGGAGGACGACAACTTCTGGCGCGCCGGCCCCACCGGCCCCTGCGGCCCTTGTTCGGAAATCTATTTCGACCAGGGCGAGGAATTCGGCTGCGGCAGCCCCGATTGCAAGCCCGGTTGCGATTGCGACCGCTTCCTGGAGTATTGGAACTGCGTGTTTACCCAGTACGACGGCCAAGAGGACGGCACCTTGAAAGAGCTGCCCTCCAAGAACATCGACACCGGCATGGGGCTGGAGCGCATGGCCGCTATCATGCAGGGGGTGCAATCGAACTACGAGACCGACGTGCTGCGCAGCCTGGTGGCGGTGGGAGAGAGGCTCTCCGGGCGCACGTACGGCGAAGACGCCGCCACCGATTTGGCGCTGCGCATCATTGCCGATCACAGTCGCTCGGTCACCTTCATGATTGCCGATGGCATACTGCCCTCCAACGAGGGGCGCGGCTATGTGCTGCGCCGGCTGCTGCGACGCGCCATCATGAAGGCCCACTCCATCGGCATCGAGGGACACTTCCTGAACGACTACGTGGACGAGATTGTGCGTCTCATGGGCCATGTGTACCCCGAGATTGTGGAGAACCGCGAGCTGGAGCGCAAGCTCATCTTGGCGGAGGAAGAGCGTTTCGGCGCCACGTTGCGCCAGGGGCAGGCCTACCTGCAGCAGGCACTCGACAGCCTTGAGGGAAGCGTGCTGCCGGGCGATACCGCTTTCACATTGCACGACACCTATGGCTTCCCGGTGGAGATCACCCAAGAGATTGCCGATGCAGCGGGCATCAGCGTGGACATGGAGGGCTTCGAGGCGGCCATGGAGCAGCAGCGCACCCGCGCCCGCGCCGCTGGCGCGAAGGACGCCGAGGCGGCATGGTCCACCTACGGCGGTGTGTATGCCGAGCTGCTTAAAGAACTGGGCCCCACGCCGTTTGTCGGTTACACCACCATCGAGCAGCCCACCACTGTGGCCGCCATCGTGCGCGGCGGGCAGCGGGTGGAGCAGCTGGAAGACGGGGAAGAGGGCGAGCTGGTGCTGGCATGCACCCCCTTCTACGCCGAGATGGGCGGCGAAGTGGGCGATACCGGCGAGATATTCAATGGCCAGAGCCATCTCTACGTGCTGGATACCAAGGCCCCCGAAAAGGGGCTCTCCGTGTGCACGGTGCGCAACACCGGCGATGTGTGCAAGGTGGGCGACGAGGTGGTGGCCCTGGTGGACGTCAACCGCCGCCACGCCATCGAGCGCAACCATACCGCCACCCACATCCTGCACGCCTCGCTTCGCGAGGTGCTGGGCGACCACGTGAAGCAGGCGGGCTCATATGTGGGTCCCGACCGCCTTCGCTTCGACTTCACCCATTTCGAGGCGGTCACCCCTGAGCAGCTGGCCAAGGTGGAGCAGGTGGCCAACAACGCCATCATGGCCGCCACTCCCATGACCATCTACGAAACATCGCTGGATGCCGCCCGCGAGAGCGGCGTGACGGGGCTCTTCGGCGAGAAGTACGGGGACGTGGTGCGCGTAGTGGAGGCGGGGGACTTCTCCCGCGAGCTGTGCGGTGGCTGCCATGTGTCCAACACGGCCGAAATCGGTTTCATGAAGATAACCTCCGAGTCTAGCGTGGGCGCCAACCTGCGCCGCGTAGAGGCGGTCACCAGCTATGGCGCGCTGGCCTATGTGAACAAGATGGAGCAGCAGCTGAAAGACACCGCGGCGCTGTTGAAGGTGCCGGTGGCGGACGTCACCGACCGCGTGGCCGCTAACCTCAAGTCCCTCAAGGAATTCACCCAGAAGGGGAAGAAGGCCAAGGGCATGGTGTCTGACGATCGGGTGAGCGCGCTGCTGGACTTGGCGCAGGACGCCCCGGCCGGATATCCGGTCATCATCGCCCGCACCGTCGTGGCCGATGGCGGCGCGCTGCGCAACGTGTGGGATGTGCTGCGCGGCCGCATGAGCGCCCCTGGCGCCGTGGTGCTGGCGGGCCAAACCGAAGACGGCAAGCCGCTTCTGCTGGCGGCTGCCACCGACGAGGCGGTGGCAAAGGGCTTCGATGCCGGCGCGCTGATCAAGGCCATGGGCCCTGCCATCAAGGGCGGTGGCGGCGGCAAGCCCTCCATGGCCCAGGCGGGCGGCAAAGACGCCTCCGGCCTGGACGCCGCGCTTGAGATCGCCCGAGAGCATGTACTGTAGGGTTTTCCGGGTTGCATAAGACTGTGCTTGGGGCTTCCTCGGTTTGCGGAACGGGCGGAGGCCCCGTGCTCAAACAGTCCTGGCTTTGGCGAAAGTGCGTTTAGTCTTGCTGGGAGTCTCCCGACTGCGATGGAGGAAGGGGCGCCCGTGCTCAAACAGTCCTGAGTTCGCACGAAAGCGCCACTGGCGCTTTCGGCTCATGCGGAACTGCGCGCGGGACCCCTTCCTCCATCGCGAGGCAGCATGTATCCGGCTGGCTTATGGTGAAACGCGAAAGGAATCATATGCGCGTAATGGCTCTTGACATTGGGGATGTTCGGGTGGGGATTGCCGTGAGCGACCCTGCCGCCCGGGTGGCATCTCCGGTGGCGGTGCTGCCGGCGGCGGAAGTGCTGTCGGATGCCAAGCCCTGGCGGCGGCTTTTGGAAGACTGGGAGCCGGAAGTTATGCTGTGCGGCCTTCCCCGCACCATGGCCGGGGAAGAGGGGCCGCAGGCGCAGAAGATCCGTGCCCAGGCCGAGGCCATTGCCAAGGCGGCCGGCCTTCCCCTGCAGCTTACCGACGAGCGCTTAAGCTCCCGTGAAGCCAAACGGAGTTTGCGTGAAAGCGGGCTTACGGAGAAGGACATGCGCGGCAAGGTGGATATGATTGCTGCGAGCATTTTTTTGCAGGCGTGGCTGGACGAGCGCGCCCGCTTGATGTCGTAGAGAGGAACCGCGCACTCATGAGGAAGAACAATATCACCTACTCCGAGCGCCCCACCCATGCTGCTCGTGCTGCCCACGCCAAGGGCGATGCGATGTTTCGTACCTACGACACCACCGCCATTCGCCCGAAGCATTCCAAGGTTCCGGCCATCATCGCGCTGGTGCTTGCCGTGGTGGCCCTTATAGCTATCGCCGTGGGCGTGAGCCGCTGCGTTGCCGGCCCCGAGCTGCTTTCCGCCGACGAGACCGCCACCATTGTAGTGAAGGAAGGTGAGGGCGCCTCCGCCATCGGCAAGAGCCTGGCGGATGCGAAGCTGCTGGCCTCAGCCGATGAGTTCGTATCTGCGGCCCGAGATATGAAGGCCGAATCCTCCCTGATTCCGGGCGAGTATCAGATCTCCGGGGGCACCTCGGCGCGTGACATCGTTGCCCTGTTGCAAGCAGGCCCTGCCTCAACTGGCGATAAAGTGACTGTCCCTGAAGGACTCACGCGGCAGGCCACGGCTCAAGCGGTGTCCGATGCCACCGGCGGACGCATCTCGGTGGAGTCGTTCATGGACGCATCCACCGATGCTAGCGCCTGGGCCACGGAGTTTCCCTTCTTGGAAACCGCGGGCACCAACTCGCTGGAGGGCTTCCTGTTCCCCAAAACCTACACGGTGGAGGAGAGCGCCGATGCTGGTGCCGTGGTGCGCATGATGCTGGGGCAGTTCCAAACCGAGACTGCCAACCTTGACTGGGCCTATCCCACTGAGGCGGGGCTGGACCTCTACCAGGCGGTGAACCTTGCCTCCATTGTGGAGAAGGAGGTGGCGGTAGCCGATGAGCGACCGATGGTGGCCAGCGTGTTCTACAACCGCTTGTCGTCTGATCGTCCCTATCTGGAGTCAGATGCCACTACCGCCTACGAGGTAGGGCACCAACCCAGTGCCGATGAGGTGCATGCCGACACCCCCTACAGCACCTACAGCAATCCCGGGCTTCCGCCCACCCCCATCTGTTCGCCCGGCTTAGAGGCGCTGCAGGCGGTGTGCAACCCGGCCCAGACCAGCTATCTGTACTTCTATACCCCCGCAAATGCCGATGGCAGTGCCGGAGAGACCATCTTCAGCGAAACCTACGAGCAGCACCAAAGCGCCATCAACGGAAGCTAGCCCGATGGCTGCGGCCCCGCTTTCGCCCGAGCGCTACTTCTCGCGCATCAGCGCCATCGATATTCGCCACGACCTTCTGGACGCCGGCCTAAATCATGTGCTGCTGGATGTGGACAACACCATCCTTTCTCGAGCCACCCATGACATCCCGCGCGATGTGGGGGTGTGGCTGGGCAAGGCGCGGGACGCGGGTGTGAGGTTCTGTCTGGTGTCCAACAATTGGCATGGCAGCGTTTATCAGCTGGGAGGCGTGCTGCAGCTGCCGGTAGTGGGGAAGAGTATGAAGCCCATGCCCCAGGGTTTCCTGCTGGGAATGAAGAAGATTGGCGGGAACCGGAAGAACACCGTGGTGGTGGGCGATCAAATGCTCACCGACGTGCTGGGAGGGCATCTGGTGGGGCTGCCGGTGTACATGGTGCAACCGCTGGTGGAGGTGGATCTGCCCCACACTATGGCGCTGCGGAACCTGGAGCGCGTGCTCCTGGGCAACCGCCGCCCCGAGCCCGTCGCCACCGCCAACTGCAAGAAAGCCTGCGAGGACGCGTAATAGCGGTAGAATCTCGATCGAGAAATTGTGTGCACGGTTCCGCAGGACGGTTCCTTTGCCCATGGGGCCATCGCGCACGATTTCGTAGGGCAGAGATTGCCAGATGGAATTCGTAGGGCAGAGATTCTATCTCTGCCTAAGCCGCAACCGCGCATGGCCGCACTTCGCTCATGAGGCGCACAGGAGAAAGGACCGGAAATGACCGTGTTGGACAGCGACGATGCCAAGCAGCTGTATGTGCTGGGACATCCGGTGGGCCATTCGAAGTCGCCGGTGATGTACAACGCCCTGTACTCCTATTTGGCGCTGCCCTGGACCTATGGCTTCATGGACATATCCGATGCGCACGAGGCGGCCGAATTCCTCGACGCCCGCGATTTCTTCTCCATCAATATCACTACCCCTTACAAGCCCCTGGCCCTGCAAAAGGCCGATGTGCAGGCGGCTACGGCCCAGTTGGCGGGCGGCTGCAACCTGCTTGCCTCCTTCGGAGAGCGGCTGCTGGCCTACAATACCGACGGCGAGGGTTGCATTGCCTATTTAGAGCGGGAGGGGATCAACTTCGCCGGCAAATCGGTGGCAGTGTGCGGCACTGGCCCCACCTCCCTTGCCATTTACCATGCTGCCGCCATGGCCGGTGCGCAAGAGGTGCTTCTTTTGGGGCGCAAGGTGGACAAGGCGCGCGATGTGGCACGGGGTTACGTGCGGCAATTGAGGAGGATGGCGGAAGCCTCCCGCGGCATGCCGGCAGCTCACGACCATCACCGCTCTATTGCCGACACCTATGAGCAGTGCGCCTTCAAATTCGGCAGCTACACCACCTCCACCAAGGCCATTGCGGCGGCGGACGTCATCGTGGATGCCACCCCCTTGGGTATGCACGAGGGCGATCCGGCTCCCTTCGACCCCGTGCTCCTTCGCGAGGGCCAGTTCGTGATGGATACCGTGTACGGCCACGGGGAAACCACGCTGGCGAAAGCGGCCAAGGCCTGCGGCTGTCAGTTCCGCAACGGTGCCGGCATGTTGGTGGGGCAGGCGGTGGTGACCGCCCTCATCCTCTTTGACCTGGCCGGTGTGGAAACCGAGATGACCTTCGAGCAAATCTTCGCCCTCATGGCCGAAGCCGGCTTCCCCGGAGAGCTGGGGTAGCCTCCCCTGACATGGCACTTGGCATAGCAGTCCCTCGACAGTGCATTGCTTTCCAGGCGGCCTTCTGACCTGAGAAACGTTGAATCTGCTCGGGGATCGAAGCACCGGGGCTTCGCCTTGCCAAATAATCCGCGCTTGAGCCTGTGAGGGTTTGCGTTTCGGCTCCCGCTTATAGGCTGCGCTACAATGGGCGCACTGAAGTGCGAAAGGAAGCGGGAGCGCATGCGCTATGTGACTGCAGGGGAGAGCCACGGCCCTGAACTGGTGGCGATTGTGGAAGACGTGCCGGCGGGACTGAAGGTGTCCGCCGAGCTGATCGACTACGACCTGTCCCGGCGTCAGAGCGGCTACGGCCGCGGCGGGCGCCAGACCATCGAGCGCGACCATGCCCGCATCGTCTCCGGCGTGCGCTTCGGCCGCACCATCGGAAGCCCTATTGCGCTGGTGGTGGAGAATCGCGACTGGGCCAATTGGACCGGCCGTATGGCCGTCGAGGGCAACCCTCCCGTTGACCTGGTGCGGGAGGTGACCCCCCGTCCCGGCCACGCCGATTTGGTGGGGGCCCTGCGCACCAACACCGATGACTGCCGCGACATTCTGGAGCGGGCCAGCGCCCGCGAAACGGCAGCGCGAGTGGCTGCCGCCGGCATAGCGCGGGAGTTCTTGGCAGAGCTGGGGGTGGAAATCTACTCCTACGTGGTGAGCGTGGGGGATGTGGCCATGAAAGAGGCCGATCCGCTGCGCGACGCCGCCTCCTACAACCCCATGGCCATCGAGACCTCCGAGATGCGCTGCCCCGACGCTGCCACCACCGAGGCCATGAAGCAGGCCATCAACCGCGCCCGCCGTGCCGGCGAGAGCCTGGGCGGCACCTTCCGCGTGGTGGCCACGGGGCTGGTGCCGGGACTTGGCACCTATGCCCAAGCGCGCGGCCGCCTCACCGGCCAGCTGGGGGCGGCGCTGTTCTCCATTCCCGCCATCAAGGGGGTGGAGTTCGGGCTCGGCTTCGAAGCGGCCCGGCGCTCCGGCAGCCAGGTGCACGACCCCATTGTGCTGGAAGGGGCCCGTTTCGACCGGCAATCCAACAATGCCGGCGGTCTTGAGGGGGGCATGACCACAGGCCTTCCCCTGGTGATCACTGCCGCCATGAAGCCCATTCCCACGCTGATGACGCCGCTTTCTACGGTGAACCTGGAAACGCTGCAGCCGGAAGAGGCCTCCAAAGAGCGCTCGGACGTGTGCGCTGTGCCCGCTGCCGCCGTGGTGGCGGAGGCGGAGGTGGCCTTCGTGCTGGCCAGCGCCTACCAAGAGGCCTTCGGCGCCACCTGCATGGCCGACATCCGCGCCAACGTGGCCCATTATCGCGACCGCCTGAAGACGCTGGCCCGGTAGGAACCATGGCTCGGCAAGGCAGGTCAGGCGAAGCGGACGGCGGGATGGCGACAGGCGCACTACGAAGCGGGTGCGAAGGCGGCGCGGGGGCTGATGGGCGCGTGCCATCGCCGAAGGGCCGTGGCAAGCGCAAACGCAAACGGCCCAACAAGCCCCAGGGAAAGGGGCCCTCGAGCGCGGCGCGCGGCGGACGAGGCGATCCCGGCGCGGCGGAGGCCAACGCCGCCGCTGCCAAGGACGGCCGTTCCTCTGCGTTGGAGCAGCCGCTCGAGTTGGCGCAGCCAGTGTTCTTCGTGGGCTTCATGGGCGCCGGCAAGACCAGCGTGTCCCGCTACATTGCCCGCCGCTGGAAGCTGTCCGCCATCGACTTGGACACATATCTGGAGCGCCGGGAGGGCCGCGTCATTCGCGACATCTTCGCAGAAGACGGGGAAGAGGCCTTCCGTGCTATCGAGGCGGACGTGTTGCGGGAAGTGGGCCGAAGCCCCAATCCGTCGCTGGTGTCCTGCGGCGGTGGAGTGGTGGAGCGTCCCCAGAACCGCAGCGCCCTCGGCGAGCTGGGCACGGTGGTGTATCTGCGGGTGTCGGCCGACGAGGCAGCCAGTCGCATCAGCAACAAGAGCAGCCGCCCCCTGTTCAATGACATTGAGAGCGCGCGGGCGCTGTGCGAGCGGCGGGGCCCCCTTTACGACGAGGCGGCCGACATCGTGGTGGACACGGCCGGCAAGTCGGTGGGCCAGATAGGCCACGAGGTGGTACGAGCGCTGAAACGGTGCGGGGTGCTGCGCGCCTGCAAAGAAGACGCTTCCTGAGTCGCGGTCTGCCGTAAAACCGTTTTTGAGAGAGCGTCAAGTGGCCAGTTAAGGGTCTGAGTCCCCCCGGTGCGGCTGTAGCACATTCCTTGCTTATCGGGTGGCCAGAATAAGCGTTTATTCTGGCCATTTCGGTCTAACTGTCAAAATTCTGCGCGTTCGTGCGACTACATTTATTCTTTTAATTAACTTGTTGCGCAGTGTGACACGCTATTTGTGCTTGTTTCTTCTCCTCGCTTGGCAGTTGGCCAGAACAAACGCTTATTCTGGGCTCGACTCCGATACAACACTGTGAAGGGTGGCCTTTCGGGTGTTGCTGCAACCCATCCCGTGTTTGTCGGGTGCCTTTGCGGGGTTTTGCCACCAGTGCGACTGACGTTTTGCGACAATAGGAAGCGAAAACGGTTTGCGAGACAGGAGATAGAGATGGCGGCAACCCGCGTGGTGGTGGACATTCCCGGCGAGCGCCCCTACGACGTGCGCATCGGCGAGGGCATCTTGGCCGATTTGGGGACAAAGCTGGCCCCCGTGCTTGAGGCCCAGCCCCCCAGCCGCATCCTTATCATCACCGATTCCAACGTGGCGCCCTTGTACCTGGACGCCTGCAAGCAGGGGCTGGCCGCGCTGGGCTGCCCTATCAGCGACATCACGTTGCCTGCCGGCGAAGAGGCGAAGTGCATCGACGTTCTGGCCGAGGTGTGGAACGCCATGGCGGCGCTGGGGTTGGCCCGCGACAGCGTGGTGGTGGCCCTGGGCGGCGGCGTGGTAGGCGACCTGGCCGGTTTCGCCGGTGCCACCTTTATGCGAGGGCTGCGAGTGGTGCAGGTGCCCACCACGCTGCTGTCGATGGTGGACTCGTCGGTGGGGGGCAAGACCGGCATCAACTTGGAGGCGGGCAAGAACCTGGTGGGCTCGTTTTTGCAGCCCAGCTACGTGTGCGCCTCCACCGATGTGCTTGCCACGCTTGACGTGCGGGAGTGGGCCTGCGGCTGCGCCGAGATTGCCAAAGCGTCGGTAATCGATTCCGATGACTTCTTCTTCTGGCTGGTGGAGAACGCGTCGCTTTTGGCGGAGCGCAATCCGGACGTGGTGCTCGAGGCCATCGCACGGTCGGTGGTGTTCAAGGCGAACGTGGTGGCCCAGGACAAAACCGAGAGCCGCGGTGTGCGGGAATGCCTGAACTACGGCCATACCTTGGGACATGCCATCGAGGCGCTGGCCGGGTACGGCACCTACTCCCATGGGGCTGCCGTGGCAGAGGGCATGCGCTTCGCCGCACGGCTGGGTCAAACGCTGGCGGGCACGCCGCTGGAGCTGGTGGAGGCGCAAGATGCCCTGCTGGATGAGCTGGGGCTTCCGGTGCTGGACTGGTCGGCACCTGCCGAGGACATCCTGGCCGCCATGAAGCGCGACAAGAAGAACCGCCAGGGGGCGGTGCGCTTCGTGCTGCCGGCCGATGTGGGCCAATGGGAGCTGACGGCGGTGGACGATGAAACCATCCTCGAACACCTGCGCCTCTACTTCGGCGAATAGAGCATGTCATCATCCCCGTCCCCTGACATGCTTTTCTGGAAGAAAGGTTTTGCAATGAGGAAAGTCCTGTTGATGAACGGGCCGAACTTGAACATGCTGGGGGTGCGCGACCCGGCCATATACGGCAGTGATACGCTGGCCTCCATCGAGCAGATGGTGGTCGATTACGGGCGTGATCGCGGCGTGGAAGTTGAGTGCTTCCAGTCGAATCATGAGGGGGCGCTCATAGACAAGCTGCACGAGGCTCATGGCAAATTCGACGGCATTGTGTACAACCCCGGCGCTCACACCCACTACTCCTACGCCTTGCACGATGCGGTGGAGTGCATCGACGTGTCGGTGGTGGAAATCCATATCTCAGACATCTCCAAGCGCGAGGAATTCCGGCGCACATCGGTCATCGCCCCCGCCTGCATCGCCCAAGTGAAGGGCATGGGCAAAGACGGATACTTGCGAGCGCTGGACATCCTCATGGAACGTTGGGAAGAAGGAGCGGGCGATGGACGATAGGAGGCTGTTCGACTCTGAGGCGTGCGGGCGGCATCTGGGGCGGCTGCGGGCGCAGGACGCCCAAGAGGGCCTGGCCGCCATGTTGGTGCGGGAAACCACCAACATCCAGTGGCTCACCGCCTTCGACAACGTGTTCGACGACGAGGCGGCCCATGCGTTGTTCGTGGATCAAGCGCGCGCGGTGCTGCACACCGACTCCCGCTATTCCGCCGCTTGCGAGCGGGCAGCAGGGGAGGGCCCGATTACCGTCAACAGCGCCCGCGAGTCCCACGCCGCCTTCGCCGCCAAGCTATGGCGCCATCGCCTGTTCGCCGAGGCCGGCGACAAGCTGGGCATCGAGGACGCAATTTCCCTGAAAGAGTACCGCGGTCTGGAAAAGGAGTTTGCCGAAGAGAGCGGCGCCTCGCTGCCTTTCAAGGAAACCGACGAGCTGGTGGTAAAGCTGCGAGCGGTGAAAGACCCCTACGAGCTAGCGCGCATGCGAGCGGCCCAGGCCATCACCGATGCCGCCTTCTCCCATATCGTTCAGTTCATGGCTCCGGGCATGACCGAGCGGGAAGTGCAGCTGGAGCTGGAGGATTTCATGGTGCGCCATGGAGCCGATGGCCTGGCCTTCCCTTCCATCGTGGCCACGGGCCCCAACGGCGCCAGCCCCCATGCCATCCCCGGGCAAACCGTGCTTCAGGCGGGCCAGTGCGTGGTGCTGGACTTCGGCGCCCGCTTCATGGGCTATTGCTCCGACATGACCCGCACGGTGTTCTTAGGGAAGCCCGATGGGGAAATGGCCGCCGCTTGGGAAACGCTGCGGCACGCCAACGAGGCGGTGGAGGCGATGCTGGCCCCCGGCGTCACGGGCGCCCAGGCCCATCAGCTGGCGGAAGACGTGCTGGCACAAGGCGGCTTCGGCGGCAAGATGGGCCATGGCCTCGGCCACGGGGTGGGGCTGGACATCCATGAGCTGCCGGTGCTCTCGCCGCGAAATCCCGTCCCGCTCGAGCAGGGCAACGTGGTGACGGTGGAGCCGGGCATCTACATCGAGGGCAGCTTCGGCATGCGCCTGGAAGACTTCGGCGTGGTCACAGCGGACGGCTTCCAGGTATTCACCGCCTCCAGCCACGAGATGGTGGTCATCTAGCGCGCTGATTTCCGCCGCCACCAAGCGATGGCGATTTGGGTACGGTCTCGGAGCCCTGTTTTCTGTAGGATGCCGGAAATGTAGTTGCGCACTGTGCCCTCGGAGAGGTACAGGGTGCCCGCTATCTCACGGTTGTCAAGGCCCTCGGAGATAAGGCGCGCCACTTCGAGCTCCCGCTGGCTAAGGGAAGCGGGAAAGGGGTCGCTGCCTGCTTGGATGCCGCTGCGCCCCATCAGCTGGCCGATGCGTCCGCTCACTTCCGAACCTAGCACCATCTGCCCTTGGGCGGCGGCGAACAGCGACTGCTCAAGACTGGCGGCCTCTTGCTTGATGAGGTAGCCGCGGGCCCCCAACGTCAGCGCTCGCACCAGGTAGTCGTCATCGGCGAAGGTAGTGAGGAACACTACTGTGGCTTGCGGGTGGGCTGCCAGCAGCTCCTCGGCGGCGGCCAATCCCGACACCTCTGGCATGCGGATGTCCAGCAGCATCACATCGGGTTCGTATTGGCGATATAGCGCCAGGACATCCCGTCCGCTGGTGCTGGTGGCGGCCACTGAGACGTTGCCCCCGGCCTCCAATATGGTTGAGAGGGAGTCCAGAATGTATCGGTCATCGTCTATGAGCACGACGGATAGGGCCCTATCGGACGGCTGATTGATCATAGCTGCTCCTGCGTTTTGGGAAACGTGGCGAATATGCGGCTGCCCTGCTGCGGGGGCTCCAACCGGCTGAAGGTGAAAGTTCCCCCCAGCGCTTCGGCACGCTGCTTCATGGAGGCTATGCCCAATCCTTCGCCCTGCTCCCGCTGAGGGGTGCCGTTGTCGCAAATGGACAGACGGAAGAAGCCGGGGAATTCCTCCAGTGTCACAGTGACAGCGGTGGCGTGGCCGTGGGTGGAGGCGTTGGAAAGGCCCTCCCGCACTATTGCGATGCAGGCCAGCGCCACTGGACGCGGAAGCTGGTGCGCCTCGAAGCGCAGCTTTCCCTCCAGCGAGGGCAGGCCGCGCACCGCTTCCTCAAGGGCCACTTGGGGGTCGAAGGCCTCGTCGTGCAGGTTGTGAACGCTTCGGCGAACGGTGGTCAGCGCCTCGTTCAGCGTGGCTTCCAGCGGTTCCATCGCTGCCGCAACCGCGGGATTGTCTGCTTGCGAGACGGCCAAGGCGCGCCCTTGCAGCACGGCACGGGTGAGCAGATGCCCTACGTTGTCGTGGATTTCGCGGGCAATGCGGGCCCGTTCGTCCAGTATGGCGCAGTGCACCTCTAGGTCCTGGCGCTCTTGCAGGTTGCGAGCGCGTTCGGCCAAGGCCAGATGGTTTTCCTGCAAATCGTCCCTCAGTTGACGCAGATGCACCTCCTCTGTTTCACGGCGTTGGGTGCGGAAGGCCTCGCAGGCTCCCAGCCCCAACAGGAGCATGGTGCCCCCGAGCACTGCTAGTCCCAAAGGCTCCCACCACAGCAATGGCGGGATGGCCCATGGCAGGCAGAATGTCCAGCGATTCTGGGAAACGGCAATATATGCGCCCAGCGGGGCAAATAGCGCTGCCTGTGGGCAGGTGCAGCAGGCAGCCAGAAATGCGCCGCCTATGGCCAAGTGCGCCCATTTGCCGTGAGCCAGCTCGGCCAGCCCCGTCGCTGCCGTTGCCATCAGGAACGCCGCTACCAATGGCGCTGGGTTGTCGGAGGGCAACGCGGCGACGCCCAGCGCAGCGCACAGGGCCAAAAGCACTATCTCGTCAATCATGCGATCCATGGGTTCATTATAGCTGCAGCCTTGGGCCGCAACTGAAACTGGTGACATTTGGCACTTCTGCAACAGGGCCTTCTTGGGTCAAAATTCCCTGAGAAGAATGCGTTGCGGCCGCACGGCTGTCTTGAAGGGCAATGCAGGCTCTTGCGCTTTAGCGACGGGGAAGGAAGTGACGGGCGATGGACGAGATAGTGAAGGTGGAGAACCTGGTAAAGCGGTATGGCGATGTGCTTGCGCTTGACCATTTCGACCTCACCATACAGGAAGGGGAAGTGTTCGGCCTTTTGGGGCCTAACGGCTCGGGAAAAACCACCGCCATCAACTGCATATTGCAGCTGCTGACCTACGACAAGGGATCCATCAGTCTGTTCGGCCAGCCGATGACCCCTACTTCCTACCAGTTGAAGCGCCGCATTGGCGTGGTGCCCCAAAACGTTGCCCTGTTCGATGAGCTGACGGTGCGGGAGAACATCGACTTC
>CANSTH010000065.1 GCA_947649875.1 uncultured Parvibacter sp.
CTCAATGGGCGTGAGCACCCGGATGAGCCATTGCGGACGCACACCGCCAATGACCATGAAAGTAACCAGGCCCCCCACCAACAGCACCGCCACCATGCCCAGCGCAAACCAGCCCGGCTGCAACCCCACCGTGAGCGAAAGGATGCCGAAGCCCAACAGCATGATCATCACAAATCCGCTGTCGATGGTCACCTGCATCAGCAGGGCTGCCGATGTGGCCTGGCCAGTGGAAATGCCCCGCTTCTTGGAGTCGTCCACCACCAACGTGACGCCGGCCAAATTGAAAGAGGGCGCCACCGTGTTCATGAAGAATGTGCCGAACACCAGCTTAATTGCCTCGCGAAAACGCAGCGGCGCGTCCACCGACTTGAAGCAGAAAATATAGGCGCCTCCCTGGGCCATGTACTTGCCCAACTGCAGCAACACCGCAAGCACCAGAAATAGCGGGGTGCCCTTCTGGATGGTCTCCCCCAGCTCAACCAGCTGATCGCCTCGAAGGAAGATGACCGCCAACACGATGACGATCACCAATCCCCCGAGGATCTTCTGCATATTGCCCTTCATGAAGCCGCTTCGCGCTTTCCTCTAATGGCGGAAATGGCGATGGCCGGTGAACACCATGGCCACCCCTTGCTCATCGGCAGCGGCAATCACCTCTTCGTCGCGGATGGAGCCGCCCGGCTGCACCACAGCGGTAACACCGGCTTGCGCCAGCACGTCGAAGCCGTCGCGGAAGGGGAAGAACGCGTCAGATGCGGCCACGGCCCCCTTGGCCTTCTCGCCCGCCTGCTCAACGGCAATGCGAGCGGAGTTCACACGGTTGGGCTGGCCGCCACCGGCCCCCACGGAAGCGTGGTCGCGGGCAATGAGGATGGCGTTGGACTTCACCGACTTGCAGGCCTTCCAAGCGAAAATCAGCTCGTCCATCTCCTCTTCGGTGGGCTGGCGCTTGGTGGGCACCGTCCACGAGGCGATGTCGGCCGCCTCGGCCACTGCATCGGATTCCTGGCACAGAAGGCCGCCCTCCACCGAGCGGTACTCCACTTCCCCGCCAGCAGGGTTCACTCCGCCGGTGGCCAGCAGGCGCGCGTTCTTCTTGGCGGCATACATTTCCAGGGCCTCGGCCGTGAACTCAGGCGCGATGATGCACTCCACGAACTGCTTGTTGTCGAAGATGGCCTGCACCACATCGGCCCCTACCGTGCGGTTAAAGGCCATCACGCCGCCATAAGCGGAAACCGGGTCGCACTCGTGCGCCCGCTTATAGGCCTGCGCCAGCGTGTCGTCTTCGCACACGCCGCATGGGGTGAGATGCTTCACGATAACGCAGGCAGGGCGCTCGTACTCGCGCACCGCCGCCCAGGCAGCATCCACATCCAAGTAATTGTTGTAGGACATTTCTTTGCCCTGGTGCTGAGTGGCCCGAGCCAGCGAGTGCTCGGCACCGACATAGGAGTCGCGCACATAGAAGGCGGCCCGCTGATGGGGGTTCTCGCCGTAGCGCAGATCCTGCTTTTTGGTGAGCCCCAGCGCCTTCTTGGCAGCGAAACCCTCCCCTTCCAACTGGCTTCCCAGCCATGCGGCAATGGCGCCGTCATAGGTAGAGGTGGTACGGAACACCGCCAGCGCAAGCGCCGCGCGAGTGTCGTAGGTGGTAGCGCCGTCGTTGGCACGCATCTCGTCCAAAATGGCATCGTAGGTGGCCGGGTCAATGACCACCGCCACACTGGCGAAGTTCTTGGCAGCCGAACGCAACATAGAAGGACCGCCAATATCAATGTTCTCGATGCACGTGCCAAAGTCGGCCCCCGACTCCACCGTCTTCTCGAAGGCGTAGAGGTTCACCACCACCATATCGATCATCTGGATGCCGTGGTCGGCAGCCTGCTGCATATGGGCCGGATTGTCGCGCTTGGCAAGCAGCCCACCGTGCACGCGAGGATGAAGAGTCTTCACACGGCCGTCCATCATCTCCGGGAATTCCGTTACCGCATCGATGGGGGTTACGGGAATGCCCGCCTCTGAAATGACCTTGGCAGTACCGCCGGTGGAGATAATCTCGCAACCGAACTCGTCTACCAGGGCGCGGGCGAAGTCGACTACGCCGGTCTTGTCGGTCACCGACATCAGAACGCGCTTGATGGGAGGATTTTCTGCCATGGGGAGCCCTTCTACTTGAAAGCCGAAAGCATTGACGGCAAAAGGATAGCGCAAAGTGGGCCCTCCGCCCCAAAAACCGCCCAAACCTCATGCCCGAAGGGCCAAAATCGCACGAAAAAGCAGCGAGAGCGTCGAGGCTAACGGCCCAGGCTGGCTTCGTGCTTGTCGCGCGCCTCTTGGCTGTAGCGCTGCTTGTAGCGCACGTCCACCAGCTCGGCCACGATGGCAATGGCCAGCTCGGCCGGAGTTTTGGCGCCGAACTTCAGCCCGATAGGCCGCTTGACCCGTTCCCAATCCGCTTCGGTCACACCGCCCTCGAGCACCAGCTCGTGCACGCGGTCGTTCTTGCCCGCGCACCCCATCATGCCCACGTAGTGCACGCCGTTCTCGCAGGCCCAGATGCATGCTTCCGGGTCGAACATGTGGCCGCGGGTGAGCACGCACACGTAGTCTTCCGGGCGCGCCGGCATGTTGGCCAGCTCGGAAAAGTTGCCGCCGTGCAGCAGAATGCGCTCGGCATTCGGGAAGCGCTCGGCGTTCAGGAAGGCGGGGTCGTAGTCCACCGCAATCACATGGAAGCCCACGTGGTCTGCCAAGGCCGCCACTTCCACGGCGGCGTCCGAGCAACCCAAAAGCCACACGCGCACCTTGCCGAACAAGGGCTCGCTGGCCCAGGTGAGGCCGTCAAACTGGTCGTTGTGCATCGAGGGGCCGCGAGTAACGTCTTTCATTTGGAAGGTGTCGCGGGCGCTGTAGGGGCGGCTGGCCACAATCTCCTTCGCATCGTTGCAGAAGAACACCAGCGGCTGCCCGTCGGCCGAGCCTTGCTCGCCGTACTTTTTGGTAACCTCGTTGTCCACATTGGCCACGGCAGCGGCCGGGTCGTACACCACTTTGAAGCCCAGCCAGGCCAAATCGCCCTCTTCCATGGCACGGACGGCCCGCTGAAAAGTGGGAATATCGGCAGCGGTGAGGGTGGCGGCAATATCTTGCAAAGTGGCCGGGCCCTTATGGTCGTCGCCAGCGGTGGCCTCTTCCGAGAAACAAGCGAACTCCTCCACCGGCAGCACCGGCGTACGGCCAGCCTCCAAATCGGCCACTACGGCTTCAAGCGTTTCCTTTTTCACGGCTTCCTCCTTTTATGCAATATGCACTTTGCGGCTTTCATCCATGGTCAAGCGGCCATCAGCGATGGCGGCGATAATCTGCGGATACAGCTGATGCTCCACTTCATGGATGCGCTCTTCCAACGTTTCGACAGTGTCGCCCTCGCGCACTTCCACTGCCCGTTGGGCCACAATGGGGCCTTTGTCGTAGTCCTCATTGGCCAGATGCACCGTAACGCCTGTCACCTTCACGCCGGCGTCCCATGCGTCCTGGATGGCATGGGCCCCCTTGAATGAGGGCAACAGCGCCGGATGCAGGTTCAACACACGATCGGGAAAGGCGTCCAGCACGATGGAGGTGAGCTTGCGCATGTAGCCGGCCATCACGATGTAGTCCGCCTCGGCAGCCCGCATGTTCTCAACGATGAGCGCATCGGCGGCCTCGGGCACCGCGTACACGGCGCGGTTCAGCACCAGCACGGGGATGCCGGCCGCTTCGGCCCGACGAATGCCGTAGGCGTCGGGGCGAGAGGATACCACGGAGACTATCTGGGCGTTCACCTGCCCGGCCGCAATCGCGTCGATGATGGCCTGCAGATTCGTGCCGCCGCCAGAGAGCAGCACGCCAATTTTCAGCGGTGCCCCCATTACAGCAGCCGCCCTTCGTTTTCGTAGCGCACAATGCTGTTGCCGGGCACCACGGTGCCCACGTCGAAGAACTCTTCGCCGGCAGCGCTAAGCGCCTCGCGCACCTCGTCGGCCCGAGAGGGATCCACTATCAGCACGCACCCCAACCCCATGTTGAAAGTCTTCAGCGCCTCTTCTTCGGACAGCCCTGCCTGGGCACATACGTAGCGCACCACCGCAGGCACCGGCCACGCCGCGAGGTCCACCAAAGCATCCACCGCCGAGTTCAAGGCACGGTTCAGGTTCTCGGTGATGCCGCCGCCGGTGATGTGGGCCAACGCCCGCACGGCACCGGGCACCTCTTTGAGCAACGCCAGCACCGGCTTCACATAGATGCGAGTGGGAGTAAGCAGCGCTTCCAGCACGCTTAAGCCCCCAAGCTCCTCCACCGGGGCCGTCAGTTCATCGGCGCTCTTGCCCTCCACGCACACCTTGCGGGCTAGCGAGTAGCCGTTGGAATGAAGGCCGCTAGAGGGCAGGGCAATCAGCACGTCCCCCTCGCGCACCGCCTCCGGGTCGAGCATCTTGGGGCGGTCCACCAGCCCCACGCAAAAGCCGGACAGGTCGTAGTCGTCCGGATCCATCACGCCGGGATGCTCGGCCATCTCGCCGCCGATAAGGGCGCAACCGGCCTGGCGGCAGCCCTCCGCAATGCCCCCCACAATCTCGGCCATGGCCTGGGAGTCCAGCTTGCCCACCGCCACGTAATCCAAGAAGAACAGGGGCTCCGCGCCGGTGGCCAGAATGTCGTTGGCGCACATGGCCACAAGGTCGATGCCCACCGTGTCGTGCTTGCCCAGCATCTGGGCAACCTTGAGCTTGGTGCCCACGCCATCGGTGCCCGACACCAGCAGCGGATCGGCCATATCCTTGGCCGCCGCCAACGAGAACAGGCCGCCGAAGCCGCCGATGTCCCCCACCACCTCATCGCGGTAGGTAGAGTGGACAGCCCCCTTGATGGCGTCCACCGCCCGGGCGCCCTCCTCGATGTCAACACCCGCCTGAGCATAGGTGACTTGCTCCGCCATAGCCTTCCTTCCCTTCATATTTGCGAATGGAACCAAGTATAAAGGAGAACCGCAGGGCCGCGGTTGAAACTCTCCCGGAGGTGGGACTTATTCCGGGATGCCCACTACGTAGTCGCCGCTGAAACAAGCCTCGCAGAAGCCGGGGTGGCGCACGTCCGGCAGGCTTTCCCGCAGGCCCTCCAGGCTGATGAACGCCAGCGAGTCGCTGCCAATCCAGCGGTTCATCTCCCCAAGGGTCATATTGGCGGCAATCAGCTGGTCGCGGGTATCGGTGTCGATGCCGTAGAAGCAGGGCCACAGCACCTCGGGGCTCACGATGCGCAAGTGCACCTCGGCGGCGCCCGCTTCCCGCAGCATGGCCACCAGCTGGCGGGAGGTGTTACCGCGCACGATGGAGTCGTCGATCACCACCAGCCGCTTACCGGCAATGACGCTGGGCAGCGGGTTTAGCTTCAGGCGGATGCCCAGTTGGCGCATCTCCTGGGTGGGCTGGATGAAGGTGCGGCCCACGTAGCGGTTCTTCACGATGCCGTCGGTGAAGGGAATGCCGCTGGCCTCCGAAAAGCCCAGGGCGGCCGGAACGCCGGAGTCGGGCACCCCCAGCACTAGATCGGCCTCAGCCGGCGCTTCCCGCGCCAGGATGCGCCCCATGGCGCGGCGCGCTTGGTACACGCTTTGGCCGTCGATCACCGAATCGGGACGGGCGAAGTAAACGTACTCGAAGATGCAGCTGGCCCGGCGCCCGGCGGGAACCCCCTGCTCGCAAGCGAAGCCCTCGCGGTTGAAGCGCACGATCTCGCCCGGTTCCACATCGCGCACGTACTGAGCGCCCACAATATCCAGGCCACAGGTTTCGCTGGACACCACCCAGCCGCTTCCATCGGGGAACTCGCCAATGCACAACGGACGAATGCCGTTGGGGTCGCGAAAGGCGTACAGGGCATCGGGGCTTGCCAACACCATGGCGTAGGCGCCCTCCATGTGCTCCATCAGCCAGCGGATGCCCTCCCGCAAATGGTGGGTGTCCTGGGTGATGCGCCCGATGGCCTTGGCGGCCACCTCGCTGTCGGTACCGGCGCGCAGCTGCACCCCCTCGGCGTCCAGCTGCGCCCGCAGGGCCGCGGTGTTCACCAGAGTTCCGTTGTGGGCCAGCGCCACCAGCACATCGTCGATGGCGGAAATATGGGGCTGGGCCGCCTCCCAGCTGGCAGCAGCGCCGGAGGTGGAGTAACGGCAGTGGCCCACCGCTACAAAGCCCTCCAAGGCCGCCAGCTTCGCCTCGTCGAACACCTGGGTGACAAGCCCCAAATCCTTGGCCTCCATCACCGACACGCCGTCCCCTACGGCAATGCCGGCACTCTCCTGCCCGCGATGCTGCAACGCCTGAAGACCGAACCCCGTGATGCGGGCCACGTCTTTCCCCGGGGCGAACACCCCGAATACGGCGCACTCCTCCTCGGGACTATCCGCCAATTCCCCCGGCAAGGTAAAACTCATTAACTCTCACGGTCCTCCGCGTCGCCTGCTATCTCTGAGGCGGCATCTTGACCCATGTCTGTTGCGTCTATGTTTCCAGTGGCGGCAGAGCCGTCGGCCGGAACGAATTTGTCCGTATAGGCGAACACGATGCGCCGATAGTTGGTATTCTGGTTCCAACAGGTGGCAAACGCGAATATCTTATGCATGTCCTCCACCGGAGGCGCCGCCGGATCAGGCGTCACGCGGGACTCCGCCATGATGCGCTGCAAGTACTCCGTCTCCTCTTCCGGCGTCTCGAAGTTGGGCTGCACAATGGACCCGTCGCTTGCCGGCCACTGAACCGCAGCGAAGGTGGTAAGCACGTAGGTGCCCTCTGGCGTGATCACGTACATGCGCCGATGGGCGTTGAACTCCTCGGAATCCAGGAATCCTTCCAGAATGTGGAACATGCCGCCGTTGTAGAGGTTGTGGCCGTAGATGAAATTCAGCTCATCGGAGAAATCGGCACTGTTGTCGCCCGAGAGCATGATGGCCCCATGCTCGGCGCCGAACTGGGAAGATTCCCGGTTGAAGTTGCGGTGCAGGTAGTACTGGTCATCGCCGTCGCGATGCACTATCGGATAGCTGATGGGGCTGTCGGGCATGTACACCCAGCCTACCAGATCCTCGTTGATGGCCCGAAGCGCGTCCCAATCCACCGAGAACACCAGATCCTCGTCCGCTGCCGGCTCCATTACCTGCAAATTGTCGGCCGCGAGATCGTTGTAGACGGCATCGCCCTGATGATAGCTCCACAGAAGCGCCCCCAGTACGCCGCCACAGCCCACTAGCACTACGATGGCAACCCAGAACACCACCGTCCACAGCCGCCGCTTTTTGCGGCGCTTCTTGCGCTGATCCTTTGCCTCTTTCGAGCCATAGGCTTCCCGGCCCATCTGGGCCTCATCCGGCAGGCGGTGCTTGTTCTCAACCATAAAACTCTCCTACGAATTACTGCTCTCGTAACCTCTCCAGCACAGAATGGCAAAGGTCGGCCATTTTGTCATCCTGCAAACAAGGCAAAAGACGCCAAAAACCAAAAGATGACAAATGACCCGACCTTTGTCGCCCTCCCGATCCTTCGGCGCCCAAGACAGAAAACCCCTGCAATTCATTGCAGGGGCCTTTTATTCAACTGCCTAAATGCCTAGCTTCCAGTGCTATTTCTTTTTCATCTCATCGATGAAGCCCTTGGCGATAAGCGCCACCAGAACAATCACCACAATGGCCACGATTACCCACAGGGCCTGAGGGGGCAAAAAGCCAAAGATGAGCTCGGATCCGTCCATGTTTACTTCCCTTCTACAACATCAGAAGTACTTTACTCGTGATTAATTGTTCCAGTTTACCATTTAAGGGCCTTTCGCAAAACCCTTTTCGCTTCTTGCGAAGCCTCACAGCCCCATCCGTTGCTCTAGCGCCTCCACGATAAGTCGCAGCGCCTTCACGCGGGCATACTTCTTGTCATCGGACTCCAGCACCGTCCACGGGGCGAAAGTGGTGGAGGTAAGGCGGAACATATCGTCGATAGCCGCCTTGTACTGGGGATACTTCTCGCGGTTGCGCCAATCGTCCTCGGTGATCTTCCACTGCTGGCGGGGTCGGCCTCACGCTCCTGAAAACGGCGCAGCTGCTCTTCGGGACTCACATCCACCCAGAATTTCAGCAGAATGGCGCCCCAGTCAACCAAATCGTGCTCGAACTCGTTTATCTCATCGTATCCGCGAGCCCACTGCTCGGGAGTGGCAAAACCCTCTACCCGCTCCACCAGCACGCGCCCGTACCAACTGCGATCGTACATGCCAACATGCCCCGCCTTGGGCAGCCGCGTCCAGTAGCGCCACAGGTGCGGATGGGCCAGCTCGGGCTTGGTGGGGGCCGGGCTGGGGAAAATGGTGTAGGCACGGGCATCAAGCGCCTGGGCTACCCGCTTGATGTTGCCCCCCTTGCCGGCGGCATCCCATCCCTCGTACATCAACACCAGCGGAATGCGCCGCTGGTACATGAGGTTCTCCAACCGGAACAGCCTCTCCTGCAGCTGCTTGCGCTGGCGCCGGTACTCGTCTTCCGGCAGCACCAGGCTGTGGTCGATGGAATCGACACTCGGGTAGTCGGGCACAATGGCAAAGCGCGAAGCGGCCGGGGCGAAGGAGCGCTGCTCGGTGGCAATGGCGCGGGCGCGGGCGAGCGCCTCCCCTTCCAACATGCCCCGCTGGCCCTCGGCCTCTTCCCCATCGGCAACCACGCGGGCACTGGCGGCCAGCACCTCCTCTTGCTGCTGCGACTGCTCGAAGGGCAACGCCCCCTCCAGCGCGATACGGGCACCAGCAGCTTTGGCAGCATCGGCGGCAGCGCGGTCGGCATCGGCCCGGGCGCGCAGCAGCGCCGCCTCCTCCTTGTCGGCCAGGGCCTTCTCGATGGCCCCCACCAGCGTGCGCGCGATAGCAAGGTTGCTGCCGCGCTTGTCCTCGCCGTTCAGCAGCACCCATGGGGCGAAGTCGTAGTCGGTGCGGTCCAGCATGCGGTCGTACAACTCGTAAGCGGCATCGTAGCCGTGCACCGACTTCATCTTCCCCTCCGACACGCGCCAGCGGGTGGCTGGGTCGTCGTGCAGCCTCTCCAACCGCTGGCGCTGCCCCTCTTTGGTAACGTGCAGGAAGAACTTCACCACCACATAGCCGTCTGCCACCAGCTGCCGCTCGAAGTCGCGGATGGACTCGGTGTAATGGCGCTCGTCCGCCTTGGGCATCAGCAGCTTGGCGGGCGCATTGCTCATCATGTGTTGCATGGCGGTGGAGTACCAGCCTCGATCGTAGAAGGTGATGGAGTTGCGCTCCCCCAGCGCCTTCCAGAATTCCTGCATGAGGGGGTAAAAGCCGGTGACCCCCGAAGAGCGGCCGGCGAACTCGCGCTCGCGGTCTACCTCCACGTCGGGAGTGACGTAAACGCTGGTGGAACGGGCATCCAGGTTGTACATGAGATCAGAGATGCGGCTGCCCTTGCCAGCGCCGTTCCATCCCTCGAACAGCACCACCAGCCCGATGCCGGCGGAATGGGCCTGCTGCTGCAGCACCACCAGCCGCTCCATCAGCTGGTCCCACTCCGGCTTGTAGGCCTTCTTCGACAGCTTCTTCGCAGAAAAATCAACTGATTCCAGCATGGGGCGAGTCTCCTTTCGGAACAAAGCAGGCTATCTGGGCATCATAGCACTTCGACTCATCGTCACCCCTACCGCCCTCGATTTGCCCGTGTCACGAAACCTCATTGGGGCTACAAAACAGCACGAATCGCTGTGGCCCCCAACGCAGTTTTGCGACAGCGGCATTTCGCAGAAGGAGACATCGAAACCGTAAACCCGACTCCTCAAACGCCCTTTTCAATTCCACTGCCAAACCCCTCTTCAAAAGCACTTTTGACCAATTTATCACCCGCCCGCATATAGTAGAATAGAGACCAGGTGCACGCCGCGCCGCGAGGCCCAACAAGCCGCAGCGCACAGGACGGCAGCCATGCCGCCATTGGGCAAGCGCGAATCAGGGGGAATCACTATGGGTACGAACGAAATGGTCAAACAGCCTTACATGCAGAACCGCGAGCTTTCGTGGCTGGACTTCAACAAGCGCGTGCTGGATCAGGGGGCCGACCCCACCGTTCCGCTGCTGGAGCGGCTGAACTTCATCTCCATCTTCTGGAGCAACTTGCAGGAATTCTTCATGGTGCGCGTGGGCAGCCTCACCGACCTGGCCCTCATCAAGAAGACCATCATCGATTCGAAGTCGGGCATGACCCCTCAGCAGCAGCTTGACGCCATCTACGAGAAATGCCACGAGCTGTACCCCTACTACCAGCAAACCTTCGAGAACGTGCGCGCGCTGCTGGGGCAAGAGGGCATCCGCAACACGCGCAAAGAAGAGCTGACCGAAGAGCAGCTGGCCCACCTCGATCGGTTCATGCACACCAGCGTGCTGCCCTTCCTTTCGCCGCAGATCATCAATATGCGCCACCCCTTCCCCCATCTGGAGAACGGGGCTCTCTACATTGTGGTGCGCCTGAACGAGCCCGGTTCCAAGCATAAGGAAAAGGGCAAAGAGGGCGCGTCAGAGCCCGCTGCGATACGCGACGAGAAAGCAAAGGCACCCCACGGAAAAGACGGCAAGGACAAGGGGGCCAAAAACGTTGGCGCCAAAGACGCCACGCTGGGCATCATCCCGCTGCCGCGACAGGTGGGGCGCATCATCAGCCTGCCGGGGGACGGCGCGCCATTCATGCTGATCGAGCACGCCATTGAGATGTACGCCCGCGAGATTTTCTCGATGTACCAGGTGAAACACACCAACATCATATGCGTTACCCGCAATGCCGACCTGGACGCCGTGGAAGGCGCCGAGGAGCAGGGGGACGACTACCGCGAGCACATGAAGCGCATCCTGAAGAAGCGCTCGCGGCTGGCGCCGGTGCGACTGGAGAGCGAGCGGCCGCTGTCGAATACCGTACGGGCCATGCTCACAGAGAAGCTTGGCCTAGCGCCCCACCAGCTGTTCGTCACCTCGGTGCCGCTGGACCTCAGTTACACCTGGGGGCTTGCCGGCCGCGTGAAAGACACCAGAAAGCGGGCCCAGCTCACCGTTGCGCCCTTCACCCCCCACTGGCCCGCCTGCTTCTCGCGCAAGCGCCCCATACTCGACCAAGTGCGCGAAAAAGAAGTACTGCTGTCCTACCCCTACCAGTCGATGGACGCCTTCGTGCAGATGCTGCGCGAAGCGGCTGCCGACCCGGACGTAGTCTCCATCAAGATAACCCTCTACCGCTTGGCGCGCCAATCGCACCTGGCAGAAGCCCTCATCAACGCGGCCGAAAACGGCAAAGAGGTCACGGCGCTGTTCGAGCTGAGGGCCCGCTTCGACGAGTTCAACAACATCGAGTGGTCGCAGCGCTTCGAGGAAGCCGGCTGCCATGTGATCTACGGCTTCAAGAACTACAAGGTGCACTCCAAGATTTGCGCCATCACCCGCCGCACCGAAAGCGGCATCGAGTACGTCACCCAAATCGGCACCGGCAATTACAACGAGAAGACCTCCAAGCTCTACACCGATTTCTCCTTCATCACCAGCGATGAGCGCATCGGGCGCGACGCCGCCAAGTTCTTCCAGAACATGCTGCTGGAGAACTCCTCAGACGCCTACGACCTCATGTGGGTGGCGCCGCTGCAGATAAAGCGCAACATCATGCGCAAGATAGACGAGCAGATTGCCCTCGCGAAGGAGGGGAAGCCCTGCGGGCTGTTCTTCAAGACCAACTCCATCACCGATAAAGAGCTGATCGAGAAGATCGTGGAGGCATCGCAGGCAGGCGTACACACTACCCTGTTCGTGCGCGGCATCTGCTGTTTGGTGCCCGGGGTGGAAGGCTACACCGACAACGTGCGGGTAGTGTCCATCGTGGGGCAGCTGCTGGAGCACAGCCGCATCTACTGCTTTGGGCCGCGCGAGACCGCGGAGGTGTACCTCTCCAGCGCCGACCTCATGACCCGCAACATGGACAAGCGCGTGGAGATTGCCTGGCCCGTGCTGAACGAGAACCTGCGCCGGCAGGTGCTGGGATACCTGGAAATTTGCCTGGCGGACACGGCGAAGCTGCGCGAACTGGAAGCCAATGGGGCTTATACGCCGCTGGGCTTTTTTGCGAAAGAAAACGCCAATGGCAGCTCGCACCTGTTCGATTCCCAGAAATTCCTCATCGCCGAGGCACAGCGCGGCGTGCTGTGCAAGACGGAAGTGAAGGCCAGCAAGCTTGCGGACACGGCGGACTTCCAGTTCGATCAGGCGCATGGGAACTTGCCAGCGTCGCGGGAGGAGCGCGAGGAGGCCACAGGCAGCGAGCAGCCCTCCGAGCTGGAAGAACTGGCGGCGCCGGCTGCCTCGGAAGAAGAGTCGGAATGGGAGGAGCGGCAAGACCGCGCCCGGGAAGAGCTGGAAGCGGCGGCGGTGCGGGGAGGCGCCGCCGGCGAGATTGCCGCCGATGCCGCCGCCAAGACAGTAGCGGCCCGCGCCGTTGCCGCCGACCCATCGGTGCCGAAGAGCCAGCTGCCCCCGGTAGAGGCCCCGCGCCCTGAGGCAGCACCGGCAATTCAGCCGGCGCGTCCGGGCGTCACGCCCCGCAACCAGCCGCGCCGGCTTCCCAACCAGAGCTGGTCGAAGCCACCACCATCGAGCCCGCCGCCTCGGACAACCTGCCGGTGCTCGCCCAACGCCCCCAACCGGAAAAGCCCGGCTTCCTCGCCCGCCTGAAGTTCCTCTTCACCGGACGCTTGAGCTAGCTTTAGCCTTGACTATCGCTCTAACGATAGTAGAATGACTATCGTTAGAGCGATAGTTAGGAGCACTCGTGAGTACCGACCTCGCCCTCTTTCATGGCTCCAGCAAAATCATAGAGAACCCCACGTTCGGGCTTGGTAATCCGCACAACGACTACGGGCTGGGCTTCTACTGCACCGAAAGCCCCGAGCTTGCCCGAGAATGGGGCGCCTCCGAGGAAGCGGACGGGTTTGCCAACC
>CANSTH010000066.1 GCA_947649875.1 uncultured Parvibacter sp.
GGCCCAGTCGCCCTGCTCCAGGCCGAGCTCGGCGGCCGTCTCAGGGTTGATCTCCATGCGGGGCACCGGCCACAGCTCGCGGCACCAGGGCAGCTGGCGATGCTCGCTGTGGAAGTACACGGGGATGCGGCGGCCGGTAATGCAGAGAATCGGGTACTCCTCGTAGGTCTCGGCATCGCGCACCCGGGAGTGGATACCCTCCACGTAGTAGGGCAGCGCCTCGGTGTGGAAGCCCGGCGTCACCTCGGGGCCGTCGGAGCCCTCGGGGAAGTGGGACTCGATGGTGGTGGCCCACAGCTCGTGCTTCATGGTCGGCGTGGGGAAGCCGGGGATGTTGATGTCCAGCTTCGTCGGCTGCTGATGGGGCGCCTTGCGGTAGGCCTGGCCGATCTCGAAGCGGCGGTAGGAACCCCAGTCGTCCGGGAACACTTCCTTCATGTTCCAGGTGCCGTGCTCCTGATAGGCGGCCACGAAATCGTCCCAGGAGTCGTAGGGGGCGCAGCCGCCGCCGTGCTCAGCGTCGAGGCACTCGTACTCCAGGGCGAGCAAATCCACGGGCTTGCCGGTCTCGGCCGACTTCTTCTCCCAGTAGGGATCCTCCGGATCGGTGGAGAAGGGCACGCCGAAGTAGGGGCCAAGCTCCAGGAAGTACAAAGGATCGCTCTTGCACTCTCCCGGAGGGTCGACGGCGCGCACGCACAGGCTGAAGGAGCCGCCGGAGCCCTGGGCGATGCGCTGGGCGTTCATCTCGGTCCAGTGGCACACCGGCAAAAGGATGTCGGCCGCGCCCGAGGTGGGCGAATGCCACAGGTTCGCCTCGAAGAGGAAGTCCAGCATGAGCAGGGCCTCCCAGTTGTAGCTGGCGTTGGCCATGTTCATATGGTCGCCGGAGCCGATCATGCCCGCGTGAATCTCGTAGGGGGCGTTCGCATCGCGGTGCATGTACTCCATGACCGAGTTGCAGTCGGCCCACACGGCGTACCAGTACAGCATGGGGAACTTCTCGTAGCCGGCGATGCGGTTGTACAGCCCGAAGAACGGCGCGCGCACAAACGAGGCGGGGTTCGAGCCGCCGTCGGCGCCGGGGTACATGGACGTCGGGCCCGACTGGGTGGTCCAGCCGTTGGTGGCGCCGCGCTGGCCGCCGGGGGTGTCGATGGCGCCCACCATGGCGCAGGCGGCCATGATGGCGCGACAGTTCTGCGTGGACATGCCGTGATGCTCGATGGCCAGGCCGTAGTTGATGCCGCCGTTGGGGATGCGCGGATCGTCGCGGGTGGCCCACTCCAGGCAGGCGTCGGTCAGCAGCTGCGCGTCCACCTCGGTGATCTCGCTCACCTTCTCGGGGGTGAAGCCCTCCAGGTACTCGGCCCAAATATCCCACACAGGGCGTCCCTTATGGGTGGTGCCGTCCTTCAGCTTCACATCGAATTCGCCGTACATGGCCGGGTCGATGAGCGGGTTGAACTCGGAGAGGTCGTACACCTTGCCGGGCTTCTTCGACTCGTCGTCACGCAGACGGGAGAGATCCTGGTCGAAGTAGCTCGTGGACTTCTGCCAATTCTCGCCCTCCCAGTGGGCCTCGCCCACCTCCGGGTGCGCCTGCCAGTAGGTCCAGCGGTTGTTCAGCTGGTCGAACACGAGGTAGCGCTGCGGGTCGCCGTCGCCTTCGATCTCCCAGTCCACCATGGTCGGGTCGATGTCGGCCTCGGTGAGCAGGCGGGTCTGGTAGGCGTAGGGGTAGCCGCCGTTCTGCACATGCTCCTCGTAGCCGGTCGGGTCCATGTCCGGCACCACGATGAACGGCGAGTTCGACCAACGTTTCAGGAACTGCCAGTCGCACAGGTCGTTCTTCAGGATGAGGTGGCACCAGCCGAGCGCCAGCGCGTTGTCGGTGCCGGGGCGCAGCGGCAGCCAGTACTTGGCGGTACGTCCCAGGTTCGTCTGGCGCGGGTCCACCGAGATGAAGGCGTCGGCGCAACGGGCGACGTCCACCACGGTGCGGGCGGCGTCGTCGTAGTTCGACTGCGACTGCTCGGTGGCCCACTGCACGAACTTCGTGGAGTGGTTGATCAGCTCGGACCACGACCAGGCCTGCACGTTGTCGATGCGGCTGGCGAAGTGGCGCGGGCCCTTGCATACCTGGTAGGCAGCCACGATGTTCGGGGTGCCGAACAGAAGCAGCGCCATGCCAGCGACGGACTGCATGCACCACTGACGGCCCGTGCCGCACCAGGTGAAGGTGGACTCATTGCCGTACTTCGCGGTGATCTCCAGGATGTTGTCGGCGATGGTCTGGTAGGCCTCGTCCCAGGAAATGCGCACCCAGCCGGGATCGTCGTCGCCCTTGGGGTTCGTGCGCTTCATGGGGTACTTGATGCGGTCGGGGTGGTAGGCCGCCTGAATGGACGCCTGGCCCTTGGAGCAGTGGTTGCCCATGGTGAGGAAGCAGTCCTCGTCGCCCTCGGTGCGAATGACCTTGCCGTCCTGCACGTACACCCACACGCCGCACTCCATCTTGCCGCAGCCGCGGCAGGTGGAGCGAATGCGCGTGACGGTGCCGCCACTCGTCGGCGCCGCTTCGTTTTCGGCCAGCGCCGTCAACGGCGCGCTGGCCCCCACGAAGGCAGCGACGGCCGCACTTGCTGCGGCAGTCTTGACGAATGAGCGACGCGACATAGTTAGCGTACTCATTTCCTCCTCCTTCTCTCATGGAGTTTCCTTCGGCGAACGGCCTCGTACTTCCCATCAAGAACACCATTCGCCTTCCCAACGGTAATTATGGGAAGGCGAATGCGAATAAGGAAGCGATGTTTGAGAATGCGAGGGCCCGCTCATTCCCGTTCGGAATCAACTGATTCCTGTTTGGGTTCAACGCCCGAGTCATTGTGGATGGGCCGATTCGGCAGGTCGGAGCGAGGTCCGGCCAAGGGGGCGCTTGGGGTGGTTGGGGTCCCTCCTTGGGGGGTGCGTGGCCCGCCCCCCCCCCCCCCCGCCCCACCTCCGAGGAATCACCAGGCAGAGACTTTAGCGATAGCGGTATTCGGTGGTGGTGCCGTCGGCGAACGAGACACCCCAAATCCCCAGGTCGAGAGGAATATCGGACACAACTTCCTTCCCTTCTCCATCTTCGGCACCCTCTTCAGCCGCAGCGGCCTCAGCGGCTGCCTTTGCCTCGTCCAAGGCGGTTTGTCGGGCGGCAAGGGATTCCGCGGATGGAATGGCCACCTCTTCCACTTCCCCTTCGCCAAAGGCCCCATCGGCCATCAGCGCGCGCAGGTCCTCCACCATGGCAGCGGCATTGCAGGGCAGCTGGTTGTCCTCCAGGGCGAAACGTACTACCACATCGTTGCCAAACTCCAGCTCGGCAAAGGCGAAATCGATATTGCCGGCGCCCGCGGGGTGCAACACGCGGTTGTAGGTTTTCAGGGTGTTGTTCAGGTTGCGCACCAAGTTGACCAGCCAATCGCGCACCGAGCCTGCCCACAGCTCTTGTGCTGTCGGATCAGACGCATCCCAGTAGGGACGATACATGCGCACGCACAGGCGGATGACATTGCCCCCGTTCAGCAAGTCTTCCGGAAGCGGTGCCACAATGCTCTGGGCAATGATCATATAGCTGCGCTTGAATTCCTTCTCCATGGCCTCGGTGCATAATTCCGGGAGGAGGAAGGCTTTAATTACGATCGAAGGGCGAGGAAGCGGCATGGAAGGCTCCTTCCGTCTGGGCGTTCGGGCACAAGAGCGCAGACGCCAAAGGCTAGAGAATACCCGCATTGTACTCCCCTCATCTTCAGGCGTTCTTTCTCATACGGAATCACAGGGTGCGGAATTGCCATCATGTTTGGTTTGACAGTGACTTTCTTGCTTTCGTATGCTTCTCTTACAAGCAGGCCGCGCCAGGGCACATCCCCCGCCGGCCATAGTTTCAAGCGTGATTGGGGGAATCATGAGCGCAGAACATCCCGATTCACTGCAAGGCTTCGATCCGCTGCAGGGATTCTCCTTCGACGACGAGCTGGACGATTCGCTGGAACCCGGTACTTTGGACGATGGGCCCTACGGGCTGCCGGTAAGCGCCAATGCGCCGAAATTCAGCTCGGATGCCTTTGACATTTCCGAAGACGCCGGCACCCGCATTTCCACCCTGTTCGACCGCATGGTGCCCCACACCCGCGTGCTGATGGCCATCCTGGAAACAACGCAGCAGCCGGCTTCCGCCGAGACGCTGTACGAAGAAGTTGCGCAGCTGCAGCAACATCATCACTCGGTATATGCGCCCGCCACCTTCTGCGACCTCTTGAGCCGCGCCGGAGCCATAAGTCAAACCAACGAAGAAGGCGTGCCGCTGAAGGACATAGAGCGGGAGCCTGAAGTGGTAACGGTGGACGGCGAGGATTATTGGACGGTAGCACCTCCTCCCGAGCTGTTCTGGACGCTCACCGACGAGGGACGCGCCTATTTCGATGCCTACCAGCCGCTGGAGCAGATTCGCACCCTGATAGCCAATGAGCCCCACTACGCCCACCTGTTCCACCATGTCCTGGAACAGACAGCCGCCGAAGGGGGCGCCACCGTGGGGCAGCTGGACGAATTCGTGCTGGCCGACCCGGTCACCAAGAGTCCCAAGCGTTACGCCATGTACTTCGTCGACAAGCTGGAGCGAGCGGGGGCCGTGGACTGGGAAGGCTCGTGGGTCATCACCAAAGCGGGCCGCGATTATCTGGCGGAAGTCTCCAAAGAGATCGAGGAGTAGGCCATGGACGAGCTCGACATCATTCAGGAAGAGATTGACGGCAAGGGCATCGACCAGGCGGAATTCGACGAACTGGCGGATGCCTGTGAGGCGCGAGCGGAAACTTACGCGCTACTGGCCCGTTTCTACCGCACCGAGGTTGACCAGGAGTTTCTTGAGGCCCTGTGCGCCATGCTGTATCCGGTGAAGTCCGGGAACGCACGCATCGACGAGGGGCACTATTCAATAGCCAAGTACCTGAGCAACGAATGGGTAGACCCTCTGCGCAAATTGGCAGTGGACTTCACCAAAACGTTTTTGGGGGACGGCATGGACACCTATTCCTGCGCCTACCCCTATGAGTCGGTGTATACCTCCCCCAAACGGCTGCTGATGCAGGAGGCACGCGACGAGGTGCTGGCCATCTACCGCTCCTGCGGGCTGGACAAGCAGCCGGAATGGAACGTAGGCGAAGACCATATCTCCGTTGAGCTGGAGTTTATGCGAGTGCTATGCCTGAGAGCCGCAGTGGCGCTGCGGGAAGGCAACGAGGAGAAGGCCCTGGGGCTCTTCAGCACCATGGCCAACTTCCTCGATGAGCATCTTCTGGGGTGGGTACCCATGTTCACCGCCGATGCCCGTCGCTTCTCGAGAACCCTCTTCTACAAAGGGGTGGCCAGCCTCACGGAAGGCTTCCTGGAAGCAGACCAGCAGTTCCTCGCCGATGCAATGACGGGCGATCAGGAGTGATCCGCACGTCTGACATGCTGTTCTCCATCAGCCAGATGGGAAGTCCCCTGCTCTCGGTGCAGGGAAACCGCTGTGTGCTGGTGCGCCACCGCAAGGCCCAGTGTCTGCGCTGCGCCACCGTGTGCACTTCCGGCGCCATTGCGCGGGCCAAGGATGGAGGCATCTCCGTAGACCCTGCCCTGTGCATCGGTTGCGGCACCTGCGCCACCGTGTGCCCCAGCGGCTGCCTGGAGCCACTGAACCCCACCGATGAAGAGCTGTTCGGGCAGATGGCGAACGCAGTGGCCGAAACCGATACCCTTGTGGTTGCCTGCAGTAACGCCGCCGCCATTGCCGGGTGCAGTGCCACGGTGGAATGCCTGGGGCGCATCGACGAGGCTTTTTTGGCAGAAGCCGCCGCACGAGGAGTGCGCCACATAGTGCTGGTAGAGGGCAACTGCCCCCAGTGCGCCCATGAAACCGGGGGTGCTGTGGCCAACGATGTGCTAGCCGAAGCCCGCATGCTGCTGCAGGCTTTCGGCAGCGACGCGGTGCTGGAGAAGATTCCCGTTGCCCGGGCGATTGAAGGGGGCAATCTGCTGGCAAACGTGCTGCACTGCACCGGAGCCAACAAGGACGCGACCGCCGATGCCTCCAAGCCCACTGCGGAAGATTTGGACTTCCAGCATGTGCAAAAGGACGGCACCCTACCCCATTTCGTACCCGAGCGAAGACTGCGCCTGTTCAACAGCCTGAAAGCGCTGGGGGCGCCCCAGCAAGAAACCATCAAGACAAAGCTTTGGGGCCAGGTGAGCGTGAACACCGACATCTGCCGCTCCTGCCGCATGTGCGCCGTGTTCTGCCCCACTGCCGCCATCGCCCCCTACGACAAAGAGGACGGCAGCTTCGGCATACGCCACCGCAGCGCCCTGTGCATGCAGTGCCGTCTGTGCGAGTCTATTTGCCCCGAGCACGCCATCACTGTGGCCAGCGAAGTATCTCTCCCCGAATTTATGAGCGGCAAGCAATTTCGCTTCGAGATGGACCCGATAGGCTGGAACCCCAGCGCGCCCGATGCCATCTCCAGCCGCATGGCCCGCTTCTTCGACACCGATGCCGTGCAAGACCCCCAGGCCACCAACAAGCCAGCGGAAATGGCCGCCCGGCGCGCCTTCGCCCAAAAGAAGCAGGCAGCCCGAGACGACGCCCGGAAAAGTATGCAATAGTCCCTGCCGCATTGCATACAGAAACGGTGAAACGGTTGATCGTTTCGCCGTTTTTCGTAGGGCAAACATTCTATGTCTGCCTGGGTCGCAAGCACATGCAGGTTGTCGGTTAGGCAGAGATAGAATCTTTGCCCCACGAATTCGAACGCAGGTCGGCGGCTACCCCTCGCGATGCACTACCATGTCACGGGCTTGGCGGTAGACGTCCATTACCGGGCGCACCTTCGCCTCGTTCTCTTTTTTGTAGATGGCGTTCAGCGAAAAGAATGCATCGTCGTCGGTAAAGGGCAACGCCACCACCGGGGCCATATCGCTCAAAAAGCGCATTTGAGGGATGTTGGACGAGAGGATGGCCACCTCGTTGTTCCCCACTGGCGTGGTGACGTAATTGTTCTGAGTGCGTCCGAGCACTGTATGGCTCATGGGGTTGAAGCCGCGCTCTTTGCAAAGACGCTCGATTACCCGCCATCCGTTGATGGAATAGGGGTCGGCGAACTTGATGAGGTAGGAGTCGCGCAGCATGTCGATGGTGAGGGTGCCCGACTTCGCCAGCGGATGCTCTTTGGTCATGAGTCCCACGAAGCGTGAACGGGACATGGGCACAGTCACCAGCCCCGACGCATCGCAGTCTTCCGGCGAGACCGACGAAAAGGCAATATCTATCTCGTCTTCCATCAACAAGTCCAGACAGTCCTTTTCGCCCTTGTGGGAATAGTCTACCGGCGGCAGCCCGGCGCTTTCCAGCAGCATGGTGGCCACCGAGAAGATGGAGGCCAGCGTGTTGTCATACAAAACGCCGTCCACTCGCAAGGGTTCTTGCTGCTCCAGCTCGCTTAGCTCTTCCTGCACCCGGTCGAAGGTATCGATGATGGTCATCGAGGCAGCGGCGAAGCGGCGCCCCGCCTCGGTGAGCTCCACCTTGCGCCGGTCGCGGTCCAAAAGGCGACAGCCCAACTCTCGCTCCAACGCGTTGATATGCTTGCTCAGCGTGGATTGCGTGATGTACAAATGATTGGCAGCCTTCGCATAGTTCAGCGTTTGAGCCAATTCCCTAAACTCGCGCAGATAGTTCAACTCCATTGGCAGCGCTCCCCCCTCTTGGAAATCGAAGGCTGCGCCTCGGTCGCGCATGCCGTCGTATTTCCGTTTCCCTTTAGGGCATTCTAACAAACAAGCCACTTCTCCGGGCACTGCAGCCGCCACGCCACATGCTCTTGTGATTCCATTCGAGCATCATGCGGTTCCAGGCAGGAATCAAGTAACAGTTCTAGAGCGCAAAAAAGCCCCGGGCTCGCAGGGAGCCTCGGGGCCTTGGGCTGTCTTCGCAGCTGTCGGCGCTAAGCGCTGAAAATCTCGATGGTGTCGCCTTCTTTAAGGGTTACCATGGCCTTCTTCCAAGTGCGGGTCTTGCCCATGTGGTAGCGCACGCGCTTCGGCTTCGGCTTCACATTCAGGGTGTTAACCTTCACCACCTTCACGTTGAAGATAGCCTCGATGGCCTGCGCGATCTCAACCTTGTTGGAGTCCTTGGCCACCTCAAAGGTGTAGGTGTTGTTCTCCATGAGGTCGTAGGAGTGCTCGGTGATTACCGGGCGGATGATTACCTCGCGGGGATCCTTCATTATGCCAGCACCTCCTCGATTTTCTCCAGGGCCTGCTTGGTCACCACGAGAGCCTTGTTGTCAAGGAAGTCGTAGGTGTTCATGCAGGAAACGGGCACGATGCTCACGCGCTGCAGGTTGCGGAACGACAGGAACGTCTCCACGTCCTCGTCGCCGATGACCAGCGTCACGCGCTTGCCGTCCAGGCCGAAGGCCTTCAGGAAGGCCACGGCGTCCTTGGTGCGGGGCTTCTCGAAGCCGAAGTCGTCCACCACGATCAGCTCGCCGTCGGCCAACTTGGCGGACAGGGCGCTGCGCATGGCCAGCTTGACCTCTTTGCGGTTCACCTTCATCTCGTAGGAACGGGGATGCGGACCGAACACGGTGCCGCCGCCGGCCCATTGGGGAGCGCGGATGGTACCCTGACGGGCACGGCCGGTGCCCTTCTGGCGCCACGGCTTCTTACCGCCGCCGCGCACCTGACCGCGGGTCTTGGTGTCGTGCGTGCCCTGGCGCCAAGAGGCCTGCTGCGCGCGCACCACGGTATGCATGACGTGCATGTGGGGCTCGATGGCAAACACAGCGTCGCTCAGCTCGGCAGTGCCTACGGCCTCCCCCTTCACGTCCTTGATCTCGATGCTTGTCATTTACAACTCCTCGTTAAAGTCGAATTAAGCCATGCGCACGCGCACGATGCCGGTTTTGCAGCCGGGCACAGCGCCCTTCACCAGGATGAGGTTCTGCTCCTCGTCTACGCGAACCACCTCGAGGTTGCGCACGGTAACGGTGTCGCAGCCCATGTGGCCGGGCAGGTGCAGGCCCTTGAACACGCGGGAGGGGGTGGCGCACTGGCCCACCGAGCCGGGAGCACGGTGGAAGTGGGCGCCATGCCCACCAGGACCGCCGGCGAAGCCCCAGCGCTTCATAACGCCAGCGAAGCCCTTGCCCTTGGAAGTACCGGTGACGTCCACCTTCTTCACATCGGCGAAGGCGGCCACGGTCTGCAGGTCGCCCACCTTGTACTGGGAGGCGTCCTCAACGCGCACCTCGCGCAGGTAACGCACCGGCTCGGTGCCCTGCTTGGCGAAGTGACCGGCCATGGGACGGTTCACCTTCTTCGGCTTGATGGCGCCAAAGCCCATCTGCACCGCCTCGTAGCCGTCGGTGGCGGTGGTCTTCACCTGGCACACCTTGTTGGGCTCGGCCTGAATAACCGTAACGGGGATCACGGTGTCGTCTTCTGCGAAGATCTGGGTCATGCCCAGCTTCTTGCCATAGATAGCGTTAATCATGCCCAAACCTCCTTACAGCTTGATCTCGATGTCGACGCCGGCCGGCAGATCGAGGCGCATCAGGGAGTCCACCGTGTTGGGGGTGGGCTCCAGGATGTCGATGAGGCGCTTGTGGGTGCGCATCTCGAACTGCTCGCGGGAGTCTTTGTTCACATGCGGCGAACGGATGACGCAGTACAGGTTGCGCTCCGTCGGCAGCGGGATAGGTCCGGAAACCTTGGCACCCGTCTTCAGGGCGGTGTCCACGATGAGCTTGGTGGACTGATCCACAATCTCGTGGTCATAACCCTTGAGGCGAATGCGAATCTTCTGATTAGCCACTTACCTTACCTCCAATAATGCTGCTGCGGGGCGCCCTTAGGCGTTTCCGCCAGCCTTGCTGATAATTTCCTCTGCCACGTTCTTCGGCACCGGCTCGTAGGAGTCGAACTGCATGGTGTACACAGCGCGGCCCTGAGTGCCGCTGCGAAGATCGGTAGCGTAGCCGAACATCTGGGACAGGGGCACCTTGGCCTCTACCACCAGCGCGTTGCCGCGCTTGTCCTGGCCCTGGATCATGCCGCGACGAGACGGGATGTCGCCCATGACGAAGCCGGTGTACTCCTCGGGAGTTTCCACCTCCACCTTCATGACGGGCTCCAGGATGACCGGGTTGGACTTGCGCAGGGCGTCCTTGATGGCCATCGAGCCGGCCACCTTGAAGGCGGCTTCGGAGGAGTCAACCTCGTGGTAGGAACCGTCGATGAGCTCTACCTTCACGTCCTCAACCGGGTACCCGGCCAGAACGCCGCTGTGCAGGGCCTCTTGGATGCCCTTGTCGATAGCGGGGATGTACTCCTTGGGCACCACGCCGCCAACAATCTTGTTGACGAACTCGTAGCCCTTGCCCGGCTCTTGCGGGTACATGTTGATGATGGCATGACCGTACTGGCCGCGGCCGCCGGACTGGCGGACGAACTTGCCCTCGGCGCCCATGACTTCCTTGCCGGGGCGCTCGCGGTAGGCTACTTGCGGTTTGCCCACGTTGGCCTCAACCTTGAACTCGCGCAGCAGGCGGTCGACGATGATCTCCAGGTGCAGCTCGCCCATGCCGGCGATGATGGTCTGGCCGGTCTCGTGGTTGGTGGACACGCGGAAGGTGGGGTCCTCCTCGGCCAGCTTCTGGAGGGCAATGCCCATCTTGTCCTGCTCGGCCTTGGTCTTGGGCTCCACGGCGATGTCGATAACCGGCTCGGCGAACTCCATGGACTCCAGGATGACCGGGGCATTCTCGGCGCACAGGGTGTCGCCAGTGGAGGTGTCCTTCAGGCCCACTACGGCAACGATGTCGCCAGCGGAGCACTTGTCGATGTCAACTCGCTGATTGGAGTGCATCTGCAGCAAGCGGCCAATGCGCTCTTTCTTGTCCTTGGAGGCGTTCAGCACGTAGCTGCCGGCATCCAGAGAGCCCGAGTACACGCGCAGGTAGGTGAGCTTGCCCACATAGGGGTCGGTCATGATCTTGAAGGCCAGGGCCGAGAACGGCGCCTTCGGATCGGCCGGACGGGACTCTTCCTCGCCCGTCTCGGGGTTCTCGCCCTGAATGGGGGGAATGTCCACCGGGGAGGGCATGTAGTCCACCACGGCGTCCAGCAGCTCCTGCACGCCCTTGTTCTTGTAGGCGGAGCCCACGAACACCGGGTTGATCTTGCAGTCGATGACGCCCTTGCGGATGGCGGCCTTGAACTCCTCGACCGTCACCTCTTCCTCCATGAGCACCTTCTCCATCAGGTCGTCGTCGCAATCGGCGGCGGCTTCCAGGAGCTCCTGGCGGTACATCTCGGCATCGTCTTTGTACTCGTCGGGAATGGCATCCATGGGCTCGGGGTAGGTCATGCCCTTGTCGTCGGCCTTGAAGTCCCAAGCGGTCATGGTAACCAGGTCCACCACGCCCCAGAACTGGTCCTCGGCGCCCATGGGAATCTGGGCGGCCACGGCGTTGGCGTCCAAGCGATCGCGCATGGTCTGGATGGCGTGGAAGAAGTCGGCGCCCACGCGGTCGTACTTGTTGATGAAGGCGATGCGGGGCACGTGGTAGCGCTCCGCCTGGCGCCACACAGTTTCGGACTGGGGCTGAACGCCGGCAACGGCGTCGAACACGGCAACGGTGCCGTCCAAGACGCGCAGCGAACGCTCCACCTCGGCGGTAAAGTCAACGTGACCGGGCGTGTCGATGATCTGGAAGCGGTACTCCTTGCCGTCGGCAGCGCCGCCGGGGTACTTCCAGAAGCACGTGGTGGCGGCGGCGGTGATGGTCACGCCGCGCTCCTGCTCCTGGACCATCCAGTCCATCGTGGCTGCACCGTCATGGACTTCGCCGATCTTGTGGGTCTTGCCCGTGTAGTAAAGAATACGCTCAGTGGTGGTAGTCTTGCCCGCGTCAATGTGGGCCATGATACCGATGTTGCGCGTATCTTTCAGATCGATTTTAGCCATAAAAGTCTATCCTGCCTGTTCTTAGAAGCGATAGTGTGAGAAGGCGCGGTTTGCCTCGGCCATCTTGTACATATCCTCGCGCTTCTTCACGGCAGCGCCAGTGTTGTTGGAGGCGTCCATGATCTCAGCGGCGAGACGCTGCTGCATGGTGTGCTCCTTGCGCTTACGGGAGAAGTCCACGATCCAACGGATGGCCAAAGTGGTGGCGCGGCGGGAGTTGACCTCCATCGGCACCTGGTAAGTGGCACCGCCGACACGCTTGGGCTTGCACTCAAGGGTGGGGCGGACGTTGTCCATGGCCTTTTTGAACACGGTCAGCGGGTCTTCCCCGGTCTTCTCGGCCACGATGTCAAAGGCACCATAGACGATGTTCTCGGCAATGGACTTCTTGCCATCCAGCAGCACCTTGTTGATGAGCTGGGTGACGAGACGGTTGCTGTAACGGGCGTCCGGCGCTACTTCACGACGGACAGCTGCTGCACGACGCGGCATGCTTTTACTCCTTCTTTCCTGCGTGCTTCGAGGGATCTTTCACTTCCCCATTAGGCGCCTATCCGAGGCGACCCGCACGACTTAGCGGCTAACTTATTTCGGGCGCTTGGCACCGTAGCGGCTGCGGGCCTGCTTGCGCTTGTCGACAGCGGCGCAGTCCAGAGCGGCACGGATCACCTTGTAGCGCACGCCGGGCAGGTCCTTAACACGGCCGCCGCGGATGAGCACCATCGAGTGCTCCTGCAGGTTGTGGCCCTCGCCGGGGATGTAAGCGGTAACTTCCATGCCATTGACGAGACGCACACGGCAAACCTTGCGGAGAGCCGAATTCGGCTTCTTAGGGGTGGTGGTGTACACACGAGTGCACACGCCGCGCTTTTGCGGGTTGCCCTTCAGAGCCGGGGTCTTCGACTTGTCGACCGTCTTTTGACGGCCTTTGCGTACGAGCTGGTTGATAGT
>CANSTH010000067.1 GCA_947649875.1 uncultured Parvibacter sp.
TCATGATGCCCAGGGACTCCTTAACCTTCACCTGGCCCAGATAATCGTCTAACCGCTTGGGACGCAGCGAAAAGTCGAGCTCGAGATCGTCCTCCGTAAATGTGGGGGCAACGGCGCGACTGCGCGCCTCGGCCGCGGCTTCATGCCCATTGCCCTGACCGGCCACGTACCCGATGCCCTCTATGTCCAAATCGAATGCCATGACTGCCTATCGCTACCTGCTTCCCAAACGTTTCAGCGCATATTGTAACAGCGCTCCTTCAGCAGCCCCCTCAGGAGCCCCCTTCAGGGCCACATCGGCTTCGGCGGAAGTGAAGCCCATGGCCAGCAGCGCCTCAGTGGCACCGGCCAAGGCAATGTTGGCACCACCCGTGCCACCGCTCTCGTCGAACAAGGTTTCCAACCCCCTGTCCAACGTGCCCTTCAGCTCTAAGATGATGCGCTCGGCCGTCTTCTTGCCCACTCCGGGAATATGGGAAACCCGCGCGATGTCCTGGGCGGCAATGGCGTCTGCCAGCTCGCGGGGAGTGTAGGTGGAAAGGGCCGCCAAGGCCATCTTCGGCCCCACCTTCGACACGCCGATAAGTTTTTCGAACAGCGCCTTCTCCTCATCGGACAGAAACCCGTAGAGCCCCAAGCCGTTATCGCTCACCGACAGGTAGGTGAGCACCCGCACCGATTTGCCCACTTCCAGTTTGGAGAGGTCGCCGCCGGGCATGGACACGGCATAGCCCACCCCGCACACATCTACGTAAGCCGTGCTGGGGGGCAGCACCGCCGCCACTTCCCCGCTGAGAAACGCTATCATGCGCACCCCTTCGTCTCGTGAGTTGTATAGCAAATGGCCGCCGCAAGGGCGTCCGCCGCATGGTCGGGCTCGGGCGTGCCGGGCAGTCCCAGCAGCTGGCGCACCATGTACTGCACCTGCGCCTTGTCGGCAGTGCCCTCGCCCACTACCGCCATCTTTATCTGGTTGGGGGCATATTCTCCCACCGTTAGCCCCATCTCGGCACAGGCCACCAGCGCCGCCCCGCGCGCTTGACCAGTGGCGAAGGCTGCTGTGACGTTTTGGCCGAACCACACCGTTTCGATGCCGACGCAGCTAGGGCGGAACCGCTCTATCACGGCCCCCAGCTGGTGGTGAATCTTCAACAAGCGGTCGGCCAGGGGAACATCGGCCGTTGTGGTCACACACCCATAGGCCACGCAAGAAAGCCGCGAGCCCCGCTGCTCCACCACGCCCCAGCCGGTATGGGCCAGACCCGGGTCTATGCCAAGGATAACGCGCTCGCGCACCAAACCACTTCCCAACTGTTCATTCCTCAACTAAGGTGCATATGTTAGAACATTTGTTTGTTTCTCTCAACTGTTTTTCACAAACGTCTTTACATCTCCCTTGCCCGGCCCCGCGCCGGCCCCGTTTGGCTATCATAGAAGCCGAGCAAAGGAGAAGCATTGAACATCATCGATTATCTGGCAACTGAGTTCGCACCGTTTTCGGACAAGCCTTTCGGAGAGGCAGACGCAGCCGCATTGGCGGACTTCATGATGGTGCGCACCGGAAGCCTCGTGCCCCCGCTGCAGGACCTGAGCAAATTCGGCCCCGTTCGGCGCCGCCTTTTCCGCACCGTGTACCCCGGCCCTAAGGCAGTTCGCTTCGTCGACCTCATGCGCGCGGAGAACTTCCCCACCATGTTCCAAGACCTCGAGCCGGAGCGCATCAAGCAAACCTACCTGGGGCTGGCCGCCAGCCCGCGCTTTCGGGCCATGCGCCTTGCCGACTCGCTGGACCTGTTCGACGAGGGGCAGCAGACGCAGTTCTTCGCCACCACCTTCGTGCAAGGGCGCGATTTCGCCTTCATCGGCTTTCGCGGCACCGACGTGTCCATCACCGGCTGGCGAGAGAACTTCAACATGGTGTACAGCAACGCAGTGCCCGCCCAAGCGGAGGCCCTGCGCTACCTCATAACCGTGGCGCCCAAACTGCCGGAGCGCATCTACCTTGGAGGGCACTCCAAGGGCGGCAATCTGGCCCTCTACGCCGCGCTGTTCGCCCCGCCGGAAATCCAGGAGCGCGTCCAGATGGTGTACACCTTCGACGCCCCCGGGTTTCGCGATGGGCTGGTGCCGGACAGCGCATGGGAGGCGCTGGAGGGAAAGGTGGACCGCAAGGTGCCCCAGGAATCTTTCGTGGGGCTGCTTATGCGCACGCCGGTGCCCCTAAGTGTGGTGACCAGCACCGCCGTCGGCATCCAGCAGCACAGCCTACACACATGGCAGCTGGAAAACGGCCGTTTCGTCACTCAAAACGAGCTTTCCGAGAACGCGCTGTTCTGGAATTCCATCATGAACGTATGGCTGGAGCGTTACAACCCCGACCAGGCCCGTTGCGTAGTGGACGCCCTCTTTGCCGCCATAGAGGCATCGGGCGCAGCAGACGCATCGGAAGTGTTGTTCTCCAGCCCCAACAAAGCCATCTCCCTCGTGCGCGAAGCAGCGCGCAACCTGGACGCCCCCACCCGGGAAGTGCTGATGGGGGCCTTGGGCTCGCTGGCCGCCACCGCCGCTGCCGCCACCCCTCACACCCTCGCCGCCCGCCTCCCCCACCGCAAAGGGCAGTAAGAAGCCGGCGCAGAAAACACGAGGGGGCCAAAACGGCCCCCTCGTTGTCATATCGCAGGATATCGGCAGCTTGGGCGTTACTCGTCCAGCGCCTCGGCAATCTCGTCGGTGATGTCCATGGTGTGGTACACGTTTTGAAGATCCTCCAGCTCTTCCAGCTTGTCGATGAGGCGCATCACCTTCTTGGCGTCGGACACGGACACCTCGGTGGGGGTGGTGGGGATCATGGTCATCTCGGCGCCCTTCACCTGCACCCCTTGCTCTTCCAGCGCCTTCACGGTGGCCATGAGGGCAGAGGGGTCGGTGTAGACGATCCACTCCTCGTCGGCGTCCTCGTAATCGTCACCGCCGGCTTCCGCCACGGCCATCATGAACTCGTCCTCATCGGCAGCGGCGCCGTTGGGGCCCACCGGGTTCTTCTTGTCGCCGGTCTCCACCTCTTTGGGAACAGTGAGCTGGCCCTTGCGCTCGAATTGGAAGGCCACCGAGCCGGAAGTGCCCAGGCTGCCCCCGGCATGGGAGAACGCGCTGCGCACATCGGCGGCAGTGCGGTTGCGGTTGTCGGTAAGCGCTTCGCAATACACGGCCACGCCGGCAGGGCCGTAGCCCTCGTACACCACAGTCTCGTAGTTGGCGGCGTCTTTGCCGGAGCCAAACGCCTTGTCGATGGCGGTCTTAATCTTATCCTTCGGCAGCGAGTAGCCTTTCGCCTTCTCTATAGCAGCAGCCAGGGAGGCGTTGTTTTCGGGGTTGGGGTCGCCACCTTCCTTCGCCGCCACGGTGATGTTGCGAGAAAGCTTAGAGAACAAAGCCGAGCGCTTGGCGTCCTGCGCGGCCTTGCGGTGCTTGGTGGTAGCCCACTTTGAATGCCCAGACATACACGTCCCTTCTAAATGCGAACAAAAAATCCAGCCGAAGATAATACCACATTGCCAAGCTCATGCGGAAACACAGTGCCTCACCGCAGAAAACCCCACCGCGAAATGCACAAAACGCTTAGTAGTTGAAGCTACTCGCATCCAGCTGGGCGGCTTCTTGGGCGCTTAGCCAGCCGTCGGGGATGGGGGCATCCTCGTGGCATCGGGAGCAGGCGTTCACCGACTGGCGATGCGATTTATGGCAATCACTGCACTCCAGCCGCTGATGGCGAGGCTCGGTGACATGGGGGTTGCGCTGCCCCATTGCCGTGGTGGCAGCCGCCAAGTCAGCCCGGGTCATGTTGTGGCAGCTCTCGTTCAGGCAGAAACTGGCAGGATCATCCATTTGAAGATAATGGTTCAAGTCGGTTAGGCTGCGCTCGTTCAAGGGGTACTCGAAGTTGCCTTGCACCCAATGGAAGCCTTCGGTTATCTGCTGCCCCAGCGTGGGCTCGTGGCAGTCCATGCAGCCGAGCCCCTGCTGCTTGTGGCTCACCACCAAAAGGTCGCCCATGTCCTCCACCGGATTGCCCCACTTGTCATAGCCCGACTGGCCGGGCACGCCATCATAGGTGGCGTTGATGGGATCTTGCGGAGCGTGGCATATGGCGTTGCAGAACGAGGGGGTTTCGTGCCATTCCCAAAGCATCACACCGGCAACCGCCGCTATCGCCACGCACACCGAGGTGACCACCAGCGCTTTCCGCCGGTTCCGGGGCTTCTTATCCCCAGGCGCAACAGGCTTGCTCTTCTCTTCGCTCATTTCGGTTCCTTCCCGCGCGATGCGCCTAAGCCAGCAGGGCAAAGCCCTCGTCCAAAAGCCGCTCGGCCTTATCTAGGTTCTCATGGCAGGCAGAGGGGTTGTGGGCCCCCTCGGAATTCTCCACCATCACGAAGTCCCAATAGAATTGGGCATGGCGGTGAATCTGCTGAGCCTTGGCCAAGGTGTTAGCGTCCAGCTGGTCCTTTTTGGCAGTGAGCGCCTGAATATAGTCCTCGATGCGCGCCGCTATCTCGTGCTCGCGACTGGTCACAGATGCTTGCCACTGCGCCACCTCGCCGCTGATATCGTCGTGGCACAGGCCGCACTTCTCCATCTGGGCCTCGCTTTCCAGCGGGCTTACCAGGTAATGGGAGGCATATTTTGCGCCCTCCGCGTCGTATTCGGTGGCCATATGGCAATCGGCGCAGCTGAAGCCCGCTGCCGCCATGCGCGATCCCTTGCCACCGTAGATGGTCTCAAACTCCGGGTGTTGCGCCTTGAGCATAGGAGCGCCGGTGTCAGGGTGCTCCCAATCTTTGAAGCCCAGCTGATCGTAATAGGCCAGAATGGCCTCTGCCGTCATAGCCTCCGTGCCCACATAGGGGTTGGTGGTGGCTTTGGTCTGCCCGTTGAAGTAGTACTCGTTGTGGCACTGGCCGCACACCTGCGCCTCGATCGGAGTGGTGGATGCCGAATCGCCAAGGGCATCTGCGAAGAACCCGTTGGCCACTACCAGTTGGGTGGGATCGTTCTCGTGGCAGTTGTAGCAGCTGATGGGCTCTGTCATGACAGCCAGTACGTCCGCGAAGGGCTTGGCATAGGCGCTGTCCCCCTCTTGCTGCACCATGGCAGTGTATTGAGGGGTCTTGCAGCTGATGCAATTGGCCAGCGTCTTTTCATTCACGCGGGGCGTTTCGGCAATGGATCGCAACGTGTAGGAATGTCCCGCCGCCTCATCGTAGCCCTTGGCGAAGCCATATCCTTTGTACATGGTGTTCAACTCTGGATAGGTTTCCAGGTAATTGTCTTTCCCGGATTCAGGGGAATTAGCCTCGTTCTGCTTCCAGGTTTGATACTGGTTGGGGTAGAGTCCTTCCCATTGCTCGGCAACTATCACACCGAACTGGTCCGGCTGCGGCGCCACGTTCAGAGCCGCCTCTTCCGTCGAGGGATTGTTGGCCTGCGGCGCACAGGCCACAAGCGCCGCCAAAAGGCCAATGGCGCAAACCGTGGCAATTGTCGCCCTCATCTTATTGGAGCCCATAGCCCCTCCTTTCTCCACCAGGCGGAAGACCGCCCAAAACCGATACCGGCCGTGCTCCTTATCCAGACCCCGGCCGCATGATCCCCTGCCTCATGATAGAAGCAGCGCCCTTCCCTTCTAAGGGGCACAGCTTCACCTTTGTTCAGGTACGGTTTTCAACTGTCATGGGTACAGTTTCCAATTCTCGAGTGCCTTCAGCGTCGGCGCCGAGACCCCAGCGCCCAAGCCTGAAGCGAAGGGCGCCAACAGGGCACGCGTCTATGCAGGCCCCGCAGGCCATACAGTCTCCTGCCGCAATGATGGGGCTGCGCCCCTCGAGGGCGGGCGCCAAGATGGACGGGTCGCACAGGCACGCTTGCTCGCAGCGCCCGCAGTGGATGCAGGCACTATGGTCGATGGCAACGTTCAGCTGCCCCACCTTGCCCAGCACCTCATAGCAGCCCCCCAGCGGGCACACACTGCGACACCAGAGCCGCCGCGGCCCCAGGAGATCGCACGCCAACACCGCCAGCAGCGTGGCCACGCCGGCAAACGCCCCCACTGCCAGCCCTTTGCTCACCGCTCCAATGGGCGAGAACAGCTCGAACGCGGGAATCGCCAGCGCTCCCGAAAGCACCACCACGCTCACCGCCACGGCCACCTTCGCCCTCCGAGGCAGTGAAAACCCCGCATCCGGGATTTTGAGCAGCCGCCTCAGCCGATCGACCCCCTCTCCCAAAAGGTTGACGGGGCACACCCAACCGCAAAAAGCGCGACCGCGCAGAATGCCGTAGACCGCCACTACCGGCAGCACTCCCACAAGCCACATAGGATCCACCGTACGAGAAGCGGCGGCCATCTCCGCCACCGCCAAGGGGTCAAGAAGGGTAACGCCCATCGCCGATGACGATGAGAGCGTGCCCTAAAACAGGCCTTCGGCGGGCGTTGCGGCCTCCGCACCGCCCACGCCTAAAGCACCCGCCAGGCCCCATCCCGCAGCAAGCAAGGGAACGCAGAACAGCGCGAGCATCGCAAGCTGCACCGCCCTCCTTGCCACGGTTATCTTCTTTCCAGCCGCCATTCAGGCTCCTTCCCGCAGTAGCCTAGCGCCCCGCGGCGCCGGAAGCGAACTCGTCCTCGAAATTGCAGTAGACAAGGCCCACCCCCGTTACGCCGGGAATCGCAACGAAGGAGCTGGCTATGCGGTGGGATGCGGAGGTGGAATCCGCCTCGATGGTGACCACCAGCTTGTAGTCCACTGTCTCGTGCACCTCCACACCCTCCATTGCGGACAGGGAGGCGGCTACTGCCGCCGTCTGCGGCGGCAGGGTGTCCACCACCAAGCTGGACACGACCACGCTCTCTTCGGCGCATCCGCCGCCGGAACCCATTTCCATCATCTTGGCCCCTTTCCCGTAACTTCGTTATCCCTGCGGATGACAGGTGATGCACTCGCCCCGCGGGCCGAACACCTCATAAGTCTCAACACTTCCATCCACGTAATGATCGGACGGGAGGGCTGGCGCCGCCGCCAGCATATGATCTGTGACCTCGTTGGCCCCATGGCAGCCGTAACACCCCGGCGCCCCCAGGCCTTCGTAGCGCCCCGCATGGGGGGCGGGCATAAGCGGCGGCTCGCCCGGCCCGTAAGAGAGGTCCTCCCGTTGTGGGGCATCAGTGGCACATCCGCCAAGGGCCAATGCCAACGCCATTGCCGCCCCCACCATCGCGCAACGCACGACAAGCTTTCCCTTCACCATGGAAATCACCTATACCTTCCGAATGGAAACGCAGGTCTTTTTGAAGTCGGGCTCTTTCGACAGGGGGCAGTACACATCCTGCACCGCAAGGTTCACCAATGTCTCCTCTGCGAAGAAGGGCGCGAACACGATGCCCTGCGGCGGAGCGGTGCGGCCGGCAGTGGACACTTGGATGTCGAAGGAGCCGTAACGTGAACTCACCCGCACCATGTCGCCGTCCTTCACCCCCAGCTGCTCACAATCGGCCGGATTCACATCCAGCAGCGCCTGGGGAAGGGCGCGGTGCAACTCGGGCACGCGGCGGGTCATGGAGCCAGTGTGCCAGTGCTCCAGCAGACGTCCGGTGCACAGCCAGAAGGGGTACTGGTCGGACGGTTCCTCAGCCGGCGGCTCGTAGGGCCGGAACACAGCCGATGGGCGCTGGTCGGCGCTCTTGTAGAAGCTCACACCGGCCGCCTTGTCCTGTTGGCCGTACTGAGCCACCCCCAGCTGATCGAAGCCGTCCTCTTGGGGCCCGTCGCAGAAGCGCCACAGGGTGGGCAGCCATTGTCCGTCCACTTCCCGCACCGGCCAGGTAAGGCCGTGATCCTCGATGTAGAGGTCGTAGGGGGCCAGCTGCTTTGCCTCCATCTTCAGCTTCTCCGCAGCGTTGATCTCGGAGGCCTTCGGGTTCAGTTGGGGGTTCGAGAACGTGCGGTACTCCTCCCAAAGAGCGCGGCATACCTCGCGCTGGGTGCCGGTGAAATCGGCCGCCTGCTTGTCGTACACCTGGCCGAACAGGGTATCGAAGGCGTCTTGGCCGCCAATGACCTCTCCGTCCAGCACGCGCTTGGCAATTTCCATCAGCATCCAGAGGTCCCACTTGGCCTCTCCGGGCGGGTCAATGGCCTTCTCGAACACTGCGGTGCGGCGCTCCCCGTTGCCAAAGGCCCCTTCCCGCTCTACCCACATGGCGGCGGGCAGCACCGCATCGGCGTACTGGGTGGAAAGCGTGGGGTACACCTCGCTCACGCAGATAAAGCAGTCGTAGATGCCTTTCTTGTCCTCATCGCCGCGCCCCAGGAAACGGGTGAGATTGGGCATCGACACCGCCCAGTTGTTATGGGCGCTCCAGAGGAAGTCCACGTTGCCCTTCGACAGCTCGCGGAACATCTTCACGGTATGCATGCCCGGTTTCTCGATGGCGTCAAGGTAGCCCTCCGGCAAGTTCCACACCGCCTCGGTATAGCGGCGATGTGGTGCCTTGGCCACCAGAAGGTCTGCCGGCAGGCGGTGGGAAAACGTGCCCACCTCCCGCGCCGTGCCACACGCGCTGGGCTGGCCGGTGAGCGAGAACGCGCCATCGCCGGGCAAGGCGTAACGGCCGGTGAGGAAATGGATGTTGTAAATGCAGTGGTTCATCCATGTGCCGCGATTGTGCTGGTTCACCCCCATGGTCCAAAGCGAAAGCACCTTGCGGGACTTGTCGGCGAACACTTCCGCCAACTCTCGGATATCCTCAGCCGGCACGCCGGAGAGCTCTGCGGCGTACTCCAGCGTGTAAGGAGCCAACCGCTCGGCGAACTGCTCGAAGGTTATGTTCTCCACGGCATCCACCGTCTTGCCCACGTCCGACGCGTCGTAGCCGTCCTCAAACGAGTTTCCGATGTTCTCCGTGCCCTGCTTGAATTGGATATGATCCTCCACGAACGCCTTATCGTAGAGATTGTTCTGGATGAGATAGTTCGCAATGGCATTGGCGATGGCGATATCGGTGCCGGGGCGGAACATCAGCACCTTGTCGGCACTGGCCGAAGTGCGGGTGGCCATGGTGGTCACATCGTAATGGCGCACCTTGTCATCGGCCAGCTTGCGAGCAGTCAAACGGGAGTACAGCATGGGATGTGCCTCCGCCATATTGGCGCCCCAGGTGACGAACACATCCGTTTCGTCGATGTCAGCGTAACAGCCGGCAGGCTCGTCGGTTTGGAAGATGTTCATGAAGCCCACAACGGCACTCGCCATGCACAGGCGGGCATTGGGGTCGATGTTGTTGGAGAGCAGGCCGGCTTTCCAGAATTTCGCCGTGGCATATCCCTCCACGATGGGCTGCTGGCCGCTGCCCCAGAATGCCAGACGACTCTTGTCGGCTTTCCACGTCTCCCTCAACTTGGACGCAACCAGGTCCAGCGCCTCTTCCCACGATGCCTCTCGAAGGCCCCCTTCGGTGCCCTTCGTGGATTTGTCGTCGCGGATCAGCGGCTTGGTAAGGCGATCCTCCCCGTACAGGGCATTGGCCAGATAGTAGCCCTTCACGCAGTTAAGGCCGCGGGAGCTGCCATTGTCCGGGTCACCGGTGACCGATATCAGACGCCCGTCCTTTGCCTCCACGATTACTCCGCAGCCGCAGCCGCAAAAGCGGCACACGCCCACCGTTTTCACCGTGTCTCCTCCTGCAGCGACACCCGACGCTCCCGATGATGCAGCAGGCGAGCAACCGGGCAACACCCCCAAGGTACCGCCGGCAGCGGCACTGGCAAGCGCAACGGCGCCGGCCTTCACAAATGTCCGTCGCGATAGTTCCATACAACCCTCCTTCAACGGCAGCCGCCTATCGACCGCCCTCGGCACCGTGTTTTCCTGCGGCCTGCTGGGCACTGAAAGCGCAGCTACGACCGCGTGGCTACCTCGCAGCCTCCTGCCCAGCTGGCACAATCGAGATGGCGGGAGACGGATCCTCCACCGGACAGCGCTGTACGCATAGGCCGCATCCCACGCACTTGCCCTCATGCACCTGGGGAGCGAACACCGCGTGGATCGCATCGCCCTCCCGCTGGCGATAGTCAATGGTGATGGCCTGATCGATGAACGGACAGGCGCGATAACACACCTCGCAGCGCATGGCCTTATAGGAAAGGCAACGCTCTTGATCGATGATGGCAACCCCCATCGCAACCTCCGATGGCGATTCCACAGGAGCCAAGGCACCAGTGGGGCATGCACTGATGCAGGGGAAATCGGCACACAGGCTGCACGCGCATTGACGCGGATCGATGCAAGGCGTAGAGGCCTGCGACCCGGCAGAGAGTGGGGCGGCATGTATGGCTCGATAGGGGCAGGCCTCAATGCAGCGTCCACAGCGGATGCACCGCGATGAGAACCCGCCGTTGCCCAGCGCTCCAGGCGGTCGTAACAACGCAGGGGCGGCAACAGCCGAATCGTAAACAGCCGAGGCTCCAACTACGGCAACCGCGAATGCAGTCGCAATCGCTCCCCATCTCGTCACCGCCAGCTCCTTCCAATAGCCCCAGAGTGGTTCGCATGCTACGCTGCCTTTACCACCCGCGGCAGGGTCACCGTCCCTTTAAATCGCAGGGACGGTCCCCAACTGTCATGGTGACAGTTGCGTTTCGCCATCCTTCGGGCCATAATTCGACCCAACAGACGCGACACACAATGTGCGTCTCTTCCCGTCGCAAGGAGGCCCTATGCACCTGGACGAATCCAGCCCCACCCCCCTTTACCGTCAGATATACGATTCGATCCGAGAAGACATAGCGGGCGGAACCTATCCCGTTGGCAGCAAGCTGCCTTCCATCAGGGGGCTCGCAGAAGAGCTGCACTGCTCCCGCAACACCATCGATTCCGCCTACTCGATGCTCGTGGAAGAGGGGTTTGTGACCGGGCGGCCGGGATCGGGCTACATCGTGCAGGACCGCTCCCACTTGTTAGAGGGCGTCGATGCCCTCCCCGCTCCCCGCTCTTGGCAGTCCTCCCCCGCCTATCGGCCAGGTGCGCGCTATGACTTCACCTATGGAAACCTGGAACCGGGAACCTTTCCCGCTACCGCCTGGCGGGCCATAGTCGATGACCTCTTGCTGTCGGTAGACGGCCTTGCCTGCAACGTCTACACCAATCCTGCCGGAGAAGAGGAACTCCGTCGCGAAATAGCTTGGCGCCTCACCCGACTACGCGATGTCGATTGCTCCCCCGACCAGGTAATTGTGCAGGCCGGCACCGCCGCCAGCGTGCAGAATCTGCTCACCTTGTTCGACAGCGTCCATGACGTGGTGGCAATGGAGGATCCAGGCTACGACGGGGTCCGGCAGGTATTTTCCCGCAGCACGTTCAAGGTGATGCCCTGCCGCGTTGCCGGCCCCGTGGAAGAATTCTTCGAAGACCTGGAGGCCTGCCACCCCAAACTGGTCTACGTCACTCCTTCCAGCCAGTTCCCCACTTGCCGCGTCATGCCCATCAAGGCGCGCGCCCGGCTGATCGCCTGGGCGGAAGCCAACGATGCCTACATTCTGGAAGACGATTATTGCCGCGACTTCCGCTACACCGAGCGCCCCCTCCCACCGCTGCAGTCCATGGATCAAAGCGGGAGGGTCGTCTATATGGGCACGTTTTCCAAGTCTCTTTCCCCGGCCATGCGCCTGAACTACCTGGTGCTTCCCCCGAAGCTGCTCGACCGCTGGAACGAGCAATTCCGCAATTCGTATCCTACTGTGCCCTGGCTGTCCCAGGCAGCTACCGCTCGCTTCATGGCAAGCGGCCAATGGGAACGTCACCTGCGCAAGTTGCAAATGAAGAACCTGCGAAAGTACAAGGCCCTCACCAGCGCCCTGCGCGAGGAGATGGGCGATGCGGTGGACATCCTCGAGAACGGCACCGGCCTGCACCTTTTAGTGGACGTGAAAGACGGCCGCAGCCAAGACGAGCTGATCGCGTTGGCCCGCGCCTCCGATGTGGCCGTATACGGCACTGATCGCTACTGGCAAAGCCCCGAGCATCCATTGAAAAGCTGCGTGCTGGTAGGGTTTTCCGCCATTGCAGAAGAGGATATCGCGCCCGGCGTGCGGGCGTTGGCATCCGCTTGGTTCTCATAGGCCACCAAACGGATGCCCGTTCGTCCGGCGTAAAGCCTACACGTTGTCGGTGCGCAGGGCCTCTACCAGGTTGTCGGCCTTGCAGCGGTGCATGCCGTAGGCCACCGAGCTCAGTATGGCGAAAGCAGTGAGCGCCACCGCCAGCGCCACGTAGCCCCAGGGAATGAAGAAGCCCATGCCGCTTATAGAGAGCGCCACCTGACGGTACAGCAGATACGATATGCCCAGGGACAGTACGATGCCGGGAATAAGGCCCCGCAGGCACCAGGTAACGCACTCGTCGGCGATCATGCGGCGAAACTGACGATTCGAGAGACCCACCGAGCGCATGACGGCAAACTCGCGTCGGCGCAGGATAAGGCCATTGGTAACCGTGTTGAACACGTTGGCCATGGCGATGAGCGCCAGAATGACGGTGAACAGCAAGCAGAACACATTGATGACGGTGGCCATCATCTGGGCCTGGGTGAGCTCTCCCACAAAGTCGTTCATATACAGGAAGCTCAGCTCGAACTGGTCTTGGTCATGGAAGAATTCACCGGCCTTGTCCACCAGCTCTTGCGCCACGTC